>NZ_JACOFQ010000053.1:0-27813 GCF_019455395.1 Bradyrhizobium sp. BR 10261 | reverse complement strand
GACCAGCGCAACGCCGCTGGCGCGCACGCCGATCTCTGGCGCGCTGATCGTCTGCATCGAGAATGATGCGGCAATCCTCGACGGCATGCGGACGCTGCTGAAGGCCTGGGACGCCGAGGTGATCGCGGTCGCCGATCCCGAAGGCGCGATCGCGGCGATCGAGGCGGCCGGCAAGCGCGTGACCGGGCTGCTCGTCGACTATCACCTCGACCGCGGCAACGGCATCGCCGCCATCCGCGACATCCGCCGCCGCTTCGGCGACTCCATCCCCGCGATCCTGATCACCGCCGACCGTAGCCCGGCCGTGCAAAGCGCCGCGCGCGACGAGAAGATCGCGGTGCTGAACAAGCCGGTGAAGCCGGCCTCGCTGCGCGCTTTGCTCGGGCAGTGGCGCACGCAGCAGATGGTGGCGGCGGAGTAAGGCCGGCCGCCGCCATCGACAATTCTCAGGCGCCAGCGTCGACATCGATCACGGCCTTGGCAAAGGCCTGCGGCGCTTCCTGCGGCAGATTGTGACCGATGCCGCCGGTGATCAGGCGATGATCGTAGCGGCCGGAGAATTTCTTGGCGTAGGCGCCGGGATCGGGATGCGGCGCGCCGTTGGCATCGCCCTCCATCGTGATCGTGGGCACGCTGATGATGGGAGCAGAAGCGAGCTTCTGTTCGATCTCCTCGTACTTCGCCTCGCCCT
Source organism: Bradyrhizobium sp. BR 10261 (assembly GCF_019455395.1). NCBI lineage: Bacteria > Pseudomonadati > Pseudomonadota > Alphaproteobacteria > Hyphomicrobiales > Nitrobacteraceae > Bradyrhizobium > Bradyrhizobium sp. BR 10261. Next base: position 27,122 of record NZ_JACOFQ010000053.1, on the reverse strand, counting down.
TTTCGAGCCCGAGTCGCCAGCGGTAATTGTGGATCGAGATCGCGACGTGATCCTTGTTGTCGAGCGAAGCCGCGCTGCGGTCGAAAGTGGCGTCGTCGAACTTCCACTGCGGCGAGGCCAGTTTCCAGATCAGCTTGGCGAAATCATGCGTGTACTTCTCGTAGCCGGCGCGGCCGCGCTCGGTGGCGAAATAGAACTGGTACCACCATTGCAGCTCGGCGGCCGGCGGCAGCGGCGCGCTGCCCGCAGCCTGGCTGGAGATCAGATAGCCACTGACCGATACCAGCGCGCGGCAGCGCTCCGGCCAAAGCGCCGCGATGATGTCGCAGGTGCGCGCGCCCCAGTCGAAGCCGGCAAGGACGGCCTTCTTGATGTCGAGCGCATCCATCAGCGCGATGATGTCGACCGCCAGCGCCGCCGGCTCGCCGTTGCGCGGCGTCTCGCTGGAGAGGAAGTTCGTCGTGCCATAGCCACGCAAATGCGGGATGATGACGCGATAGCCGGCCTTGGCCAGGATCGGCGCAACGTCGATGAAGGCGTGAATGTCGTAGGGCCAGCCGTGCAGCAGGATCGCCACCGGTCCGGTGGCGGGACCTGCTTCGGCGTAACCGACGTCGAGGACGCCGGCATTGATCTGCTTGATCGTGCCGAAGGATGCGTTCGATGCCAGGGATGGCGCGGCTGACGTCTCGGCGTGCGCCAAGTCGATCACGCCGAGGCTGGCGGCGGCGGCTCCGGCTGCGATGCCGAGGAACTGGCGGCGATGCTGATCGATCATCTGTGTCATGGTCTTGGTTCCTTGTTAGTTGCTGACGTCGCTGTCGGACACGCATCTTGGCTCATGAGCGCTTCGTTGCAGCTACGCAACTGACTATCAGCGTGTTACGCGGGACGCCCGTTTGGACTTGTGAGAAGTTGTGAGGCACTCCATCAAAAGCCCGTCATTGCGCAATTAACGCTGTCATTCCCCGCGAAGGCGGGGAATCCAGTACGCCGCGAGCTCTCGGTCCAATCACAACTTCCTCTGGAATACTGGATCGCCCGGTCAAGGCCGGGCGATGACAGCGAGTGTGTGTTTTCTCGCGGCGTGCTTCTCCCGAGTTTTGCTTCACGCTCGCTCCCTCTGAAAAACAAAGGGCGCAGGGTGGCGCGAGCCCGGAATCCATTCACCGTCACAACGCGCGGCACGATGGTTTCTCAGGTGCGCAATTGCGCACCATAGCTCGCGCTTGGCGCGCCCCGGAATGACGGCCGGATCTCTTGTTGGCTCGCGCTTCCGCCTTCGCTCTGCGAGCTGCGGCGGGACAAGCCGCTCCATCCGGGCTACAGCGCCGGGAGCTACCCCGTCGGCGTGCCCTGCTTCCACTGGCCGCCGGCGATCTTGGCGGCGGCGATCACGGCCTGGGTGCGGCTCTCGACGCCGAGCTTTTGCAGGATGGCCGAGACATGCGCCTTGATGGTCGCCTCGGAGACGCCGAGCTCGTAGGCGATCTGCTTGTTGAGCAATCCCTCCGACAGCATCATCAGCACCCGCACCTGCTGCGGCGTCAGCGTCACCAGGCGGTCGCGCAGCTTGGTCATGTCGGGGTCGGCCGCGGCCGTCAGATCGGTGTCGGCGGGAACCCAGACGTCGCCTCCCATCACCTTGAGGATGGCATCGCGCAGCGTCTCGACGCCGAACCGCTTCGGGATGAAGCCGGAGGCGCCGAAATCGAGCGAACGGCGGATCGTGGCGCTGTCGTCGGAGGCCGAGACGATCACGACGGGGATCGCCGGATATTGCGCGCGGAGATAGATCAGGCCGGAAAAGCCGGAGATGCCGGGCATCGAGAGGTCGAGCAGGACCAGGTCGACGTCCGAAGTCTGTTCCAGGAGCTTGGTCAGATCGTCGAACGATCCGGCCTCGTCGATCTTCGCGGTCGAGAGAACGCCGGCCACCGCCTGCCGCAGCGCATCACGGAACAGCGGATGGTCATCGGCAATGACGAGATGGGTGGAGGGAGCGTTCATCGATCTCTTGCTGTCGTTTACGTCAGCGCCAGTAATCCTGATGGGCGCGGTGGTCAATTCTTCCCCGCCCGGCCGTGGCATGCAAGAGCACATTATTCCTTTGCCGAAAGGGGGTTAATCCGCAAGCCGCCCGCGACCGCGCGGCTCTATAAATCGGCACCGTCTGTTGCGCGTCAGTGCGGAAGGCCGAAAGTCGTATTGGGGCAGGTTTCACGCCGATGTTACCTTGGGGGCAAGACCTGGGTTGATCCGGCATGCCCGGACCGGGACGCGAGGAAACGAGATACGGGGAGCGCATTCACGATGTCCACACTAGCTGCAACGTCGGCTCGGTCGACCGGCATGACGAAGGATGAGCGGTTCGTCATCCTCGCATCGTCACTCGGCACCGTCTTCGAGTGGTACGACTTCTATCTCTACGGATCGCTGGCCGGCATCGTGGGCACGCAGTTCTTCACCATCGCCGGCGCCGACGGCAAGCCGATGTTCGATCAGGCGACGCGCGACATCTTCGCGCTCTTGGCCTTCGCGGCAGGCTTCCTGGTTCGTCCGTTCGGCGCAATCGTGTTCGGTCGGATTGGCGACATCGTCGGCCGCAAGTACACCTTCCTCGTCACCATCCTCATCATGGGTCTGTCGACCTTCATCGTCGGCCTGCTGCCGGGTGCCGCGCAGATCGGCATCGCGGCGCCGATCCTGCTGATCGGCCTGCGCCTGCTGCAGGGCCTCGCGCTCGGTGGCGAGTATGGCGGCGCGGCGACCTATGTCGCCGAGCACGCACCGCCCGGCAAGCGCGGCTATTACACCTCGTTCATCCAGACCACCGCGACGCTCGGCCTGTTCCTGTCGCTGCTGGTGATCCTGTTCACCCGCACCGCGACTGGCGAGCCGGGCTTTGCCGGCGCTCCGGGCGCTTATTGGGGCGGCTGGCGCATTCCGTTCCTGGTTTCGGTCTTCCTGCTCGGCATCTCGGTCTGGATCCGCTTGCGCCTCAACGAGTCGCCCGTCTTCCAGCGGATGAAGGAGGAAGGCAAGACCTCCAAGGCGCCGCTGACCGAAGCCTTCGCCAACTGGAGCAACGCCAAGATCGTGATCCTGGCGCTGGTCGGCCTGACCATGGGCCAGGCGGTGATATGGTACACGGGCCAGTTCTACGCGCTGTTCTTCCTGCAATCGATCCTGAAGGTCGACGGCTACACCGCCAACCTGCTGATCGCCTGGTCGCTGCTGCTCGGCACCGGCTTCTTCCTGGTGTTCGGCGCGCTGTCCGACCGGATCGGCCGCAAGCCGATCATCCTGTCGGGCTGCCTGATCGGTGCACTGACCCTGTTCCCGATCTTCAAGATGATCTCGTCCAACGCCAACCCGGCGCTGGAAAAGGCCTATGAGACGGTCAAGGTGCAGGTGGTGGCGGATCCCGCAGGCTGCGGCGATCTGTTCAACCCGGTCGGCACCCGCGTCTTCACCGCGCCTTGCGACACGGCACGCGCCTTCCTCGCGCAATCGTCGGTGAAGTACACAACGGTTCCGGGACCCGCGGGCGCCGTGAAGATCCTCGTCAACGACAAGGAAGTGCCCTACACGGACGCCAAGACGTCGAACCCCGCGATCACCGCGGCAGTGCAGGCGGCGGGCTATCCGAAGCCGGGTGACGCGGGCATCGTCAAGATGTCGAATCCGTTCGACATCTTCCGTCCGCAGGTGTCGGCGACCATCGGCCTGCTGTTCATCCTCGTGATCTACGTCACCATGGTGTACGGCCCGATCGCGGCGATGCTGGTCGAACTGTTCCCGACCCGCATCCGTTACACCTCGATGTCGCTGCCTTATCACATCGGCAACGGCTGGTTCGGTGGCCTGTTGCCCGCATCCGCTTTCGCGATCACCGCAGCGAGCGGCGATATCTACGCGGGCCTGTGGTACCCCGTCGTGTTCGCGGCCATCACGGCCGTGGTCGGCTTCCTGTTCGTCCCCGAGACAAAGGACGTCGACATCACCAAGTCCTGACCGCGCGTCGCGAGACGCCGAAAAAGCCGGCCGCGGAGCGATCCGCGGCCGGTTTGCTTTCCGTGGAACGCTAATGATCGCTGCCGATGAATTGCAGCACGATCTCCCGGCGATGCGGGCGGCTGCGGTGCTCGACGAGGTAGATCGCCTGCCAGGTGCCGAGCGCGAGCTTGCCGCCCAACACCGGCACCTGCAGCGAGGTCTGCGTCAGCATCGTCTTGACATGCGCGGGCATGTCGTCAGGCCCCTCCGTGTCGTGTGTCCACGGCACGCTTTCCGGCGCGAGCCGCGACAGTGCGGTGGTGAGATCGACCAGCACGGACGGATCGGCGCTCTCCTGGATGGTCAGCGACGCCGAGGTGTGGCGGATGAACAGCGTCAGCGCGCCTTCGGTTGCGTGGGCCTCGTGGACGAATTTTGCGGCCTCGCTGGTGAGATCGGAGAAGCCGCGGCCCTTCGTCTGCACGGTGAGCAGCGATGAGACGATCGTGGTGGCTTGCACCGATGATGGCGTGGAGCGGGTGATGGATTTGGCCGATGTCATCGAAGGTCTCTCAACGCGAAAGGTGCCGTAGGGTGGGCAAAGGCGTGCTTACGCGGTGCCCACGTTCTCTCTCCACCACGAAGAATGCGTGGGCACGCTTCGCTTTGCCCACCCTACAGCAGCTCAGCGCGTGGATAGATCAAATCCTCCCCGACACGTCCTTCTGCACGCGGTTGGCCATGTCGATCAGGCGGCGCCAGGCCCTTTCCAGGAACGACATCGCGCGGTCGAGGTCCTGGTCGCTCGGCAGCGGAATCTCGAGCTTGCGCTCGCCCTCGGCGACCTTTGGCTCAGCCTTTTTCAGCGGGTCGGATTTCGGCAGGGCTTCGTCGATCTTGCCGGAGACTGTGGGCCCGGCGGCGAGCTGCCCCTTCAGCTTCTCGACCTCGGCCTGAAGGCGGCCGATCTCGGCGTCGAGTGCAGAGCGCTCGTCGGGAACGGCGTAACAGGCCCAGCCGGCGCCATTCTTGCTGCAGGTCGAGACCGTGCCGGTGCGGGTGTCGAGCCGCAGCACGCCGTCGGGGATCGGCGTCATGGTGTAGCGGCCATTTTCGCCGTCGGGCGCCGATTGCGCGGCAACCAGGCTGCCGCTGGCAGCGGTCGCCATGACGATGGCGGCCGCACACCATGATGTTGTGGATGGTTTTGCAGGTCTCATCGTGCTCTCCGCCACGCCGCGCAGGTGGCACATCATCGAATTCTACACCCGGGCGGCCGACGGCGCATCGCCGGCGCGCGCGAATCCGCCGCCTGAACCGCGCCTTGCGGAATCAATGATGACGGCCATCCCTTTGATCCCGAGAGCGCGGCGAAATGTCGGCCGCAGCCGCAGATCACGTGGCGAGCTGCTGCGGTGCGGCGTCACGCTGTGTGCAGCGCTCACGCGCAGGGCTATATCTCCAGCAAAATCAATTATATAGCTGATCACGACGCGATCGTGACTTGGCTTGACTTGATTATGTGCGGTCAGTATGGTCCGCGCGGCTTTTGAGGGTGGCGGGCGTAATTTCCATTCAACCGCAGCGTTTCGGGTCTTCGTGGCATGGCTCAAGACACGGGACACAACGGGAATGGAGATCGCGATAGATCGCCCGAGGAAGCTGCGCTTTCCGAACGGCTCGGAAGTCTCGATCAGCGGTTGTCCGAATTTCGCGGCCGCCACGTCAAGACCGAGCAACCCGCAGGTGACGGTGGAGACGGAGCGGCCAGAGCCTCGGCGATGGCGCTTGGTTTTCGGTTATCCTCCGAGTTGGTCGCCGGTGTCGCTGTCGGAGCGGGGATTGGTTGGGGTTTCGACCGCTTGCTGTCGACGTCGCCTTTCGGATTTATCGTGTTCCTGCTGCTGGGCTTCGTGGCCGGCGTGGTGAATGTGGTGAGGTCGGCGGGCGCAGGTCAGAACAGGCGTGGTGGTTCGTAAGGCCAATCCGCACACGGAGAGGAATTGTCGCGCCGGGATCCCCGGTGCGGGCCGGCCCGGCCGGCACAATCGAGACACGCCGGCTCGTCCGGCAGACCAAGAGATGCCGCGCCGATGAAAATCGATCCGATCCACCAGTTCAACATCGAGCCTCTCTTCACGATCGGCCATATCGGCCATCAGACGATCGCCTTCACCAATTCATCGCTCTACATGCTGGTGGCCGTCGTCATCATCTCGCTCCTGATGCTGGCCAGCGGCGCGCAGCTGGTTCCGGGGCGCCTGCAGTCGGTCGCCGAGATCTCCTACGAGTTCGTGGCCTCGACGATCCGCTCGACCGCCGGCGCGGAAGGCATGAAGTTCTTCCCGCTGATCTTCTCGCTGTTCATGTTCATCTGCGTCTCGAACCTGGTCGGCATCATCCCCTACACCTTCACGGTCTCCAGCCACCTGATCGTCACCGTCGGCCTGGCGCTCTTGGTCTTCTTCACCGTGCTGATCTACGGCGTCGCCAAGAACGGCCTGAAATTCTTCTCGATTTTCGTTCCTCACGGCGTCCCGGGCTACATCCTGCCGCTGGTCATGTTCATCGAGATCCTGTCGTTCTTCCTGCGGCCGGTCTCGCACAGCATCCGTCTGTTCGCCAACATGCTGGCCGGCCACATCGCGCTGAAGGTGTTCGCGGGCTTCGTCGCCATGCTCGGCTTCTCGCTCGGCGCCATCGGCTGGGTCGGCGGCGTGCTGCCGCTGGCGCTCACCATCGCGCTCTACGCCCTCGAGATCCTGGTCGCGTTCCTGCAAGCCTATGTGTTTGCGATCCTGACCTGCATCTACCTCAACGACGCCATTCATCCGGGACACTGAGCGGTCCGGGGAATTTCCACCCACAACCCAATCTTTCTTCCAAGGAGTCTAAAATGGATCCGGCAGCAGCAAAACTTATCGGCGCGGGCATCGCGTGCATCGGCATGGGCGGTGCGGGCGTCGGCGTGGGCGTGATCTTCGGCAACTACCTCGCCGCAGCCGTCCGCAACCCCTCGGCCGCTCAGGGCCAGTTCGGCAACCTGATCTTCGGCTTCGCCGTGACCGAAGCGCTCGGCATCTTCTCGCTGCTGATCGCGCTGCTTCTGCTGTTCGTTTTCTAAGAACGACTTCTTCCGCGCCGCTTCATCCGAAGCGGCGCGTGACAGCAACAGGAGTACTCCATGGCCGAGAGTCATGGCGGGGCGAAAGCTCCGGCGACCGACGCCCACACCGAAGCCGATGGCGGTCATCACGGCGGCGGCTTTCCGCCGTTCGAGAGCAGCACCTTTGCTTCGCAGCTGGTGTCGCTCGCGATCTTCTTCGTCGCGCTTTACGTGATCGTGTCCAAGCTCGCGCTGCCGAAGGTCGGCGGTGCGATCGAGGCGCGTCAGAACAAGATCGAGGGTGACCTCACTGAAGCGCAGACGCTGAAGGATCAGTCCGAGGCGGCGCTGAAGGCCTATGAAAGCGAGCTCGCTGCGGCGCGCGCGCGGGCGCAGGCGATCGGCAACGAATCCCGCGACAAGGCGAATGCGCAGGCGGAAGCCGAGCGCAAGGCCCTGGAAGAGCAGCTGGCGGCCAAGCTCGCCGAGGCGGAGAAGACCATCGCCTCGACCCGCGCGACCGCCATGGGCAACGTCCGCGGCATCGCGGCCGATGCGGCAGGCACCATCGTGCAGCAGCTCACCGGCGTCGTTCCGGATGCGGCGTCGGTCAATGCCGCCGTTGATGCGTCCTTGAAGGGTTAGCCGATATGTTCTTCGATCCTGAAACCTGGGTCGCCGTCGCCTTCGTGATCCTGATGGTCGTGTTCGGCTATCTCGGGGTCTTCAAGTCGGCGATGTCGGCGCTCGACAAGCGCGCCGAGCGCATCAAGGCCGAACTCGACGACGCGACGCGCCTGAAGCAGGAAGCCGCCAAGGTGCTGGCCGACTACAAGGCCCGCAGCGCCTCGGCCGAACGCGAGGCCGCCGACATCATCGCCAACGCCAGGAGCGAAGCCGAGCGCATCGCGACCGAGGCCAAGGCGAAGATGGAAGACTTCGTCGCCCGCCGCACCAAGACCGCGGAGAGCAAGATCGCGCTCGCCGAGGCCCAGGCGCTGGCCGACGTCCGCGCCGCAGCCGCGGAAGCCGCCGTGCAGGCCGCCTCCACGATCCTGTCGCAGTCGGTCAAGGGCCAGGTCGCCGACGATCTGCTGGCCAAGGGCATCACTGAGGTTCGCCAGAAGCTGAACTGAGGAGCGAACGCCTCATCCAATCAAAAAGCCGGCGCGATGAGCGCCGGCTTTTTTGTTTTCGACACCGCATCCACAAATGCGGCGTCATCACCCGCGAAGGCGGGTGATCCAGTATTCCAGAGACGGCAGTGCTTGAACCGAGGAGCCGCGGCGTACTGGATGCCCCGCCTTCGCGGGGTATGACACCTGAGATTGCCGCAAGACCTTCCGCTACTTCTTCTTCCGCGCCTTCGGCTCGGGCGAGAGCGCCTGCGGGTCGAAGCCGACATAGAAGATGTAGGAATCGGCGACCGCGGGAGACGGCAGCGGGTAGGACAGGTCCTCGGCGACGAAGGTGAAGGGCACACTGGCGCCCTCGGTCATCTGGACCGTGGTGCGGTAGGCCTTCGAGGCGATCACCTTCTCGCCGACGCCGCCCTGCACAACGGCGACGCGCAAGGGGACTTCGACCGTCGCAGGCGCGCCGGCGGGGCCCGCGATGACGCGGCCCTGGATGCCGATATGGGCGATGATTTCGCCGCCATTGCGGATGCATTCGCGCGCCATCTTGGAGATCGAGGCCTGGAAGCGCACGTCATTGCCGACCGCCGGCTTGCCGTTCGCACCGACGCCATAGGTCGACGCTCCGGCGCGCACCGTGACCTGCGGGCAATCATATTCGTCATCGGCCTGGGGCGCGCCTGGCGCGGGCGCGGGCTTGGGCTGGGCAGGCTCGTCGGATTTGCCACCGAACAGGCTCTTGAAGCGGTCGGTCAACGACTGCGCGGCGACCGGCGAGACCGCCGCCAGTGAAACCGACAGCGCCAGCGCGATCACCGGACCCCGCCGCAGCGCCTTCCGCAATGACCGAAGCTCATTCATGAACGCCTGTACTCCATGACAATATCCCGGCCAATCGCCGGTCGATCCCGCGCGTTATATCGCCAAAATCGGCGAACCCAAGGCAGGAAAAAAGGCTGAGCTCGGTGCGCGATGGCTCAGCTCAACCGCGGAAATCCTCGTGCAGCAGGCCGAACAGCAGATGGTCCTGCCAGACCCCGTTGATGCAGAGATAGCGGCGCGCCAGTCCCTCGCGGGAGAAGCCGCACTTCTCCAGCACCCGGATCGACGGCGCGTTGGTGGGGATGCAGGCGGCCTCGACCCGGTGCAGATTGAGCTCGCCGAACAGCGTCGGCAGCAGCACGCGCAGCGCCGCCGTCATATAGCCGCGATGGGCGTGGGGCTGGCCGACCCAATAACCGATGGTGCCGGCCTGGACGATGCCGCGCCTGACATTGGCGAGCGTGATACCGCCGACCATGGCGCCGTCGAGCTCGCGGAAGATCAGGAAGGGATAGGAGCGGTCCGCGGCGATGTCCTCGGAATAGCGGCGCAGCCGGCGGCGAAAGCCGGAGCGGGTCAGATCGTCCGACGGCCAGATCGGCTCCCACGGCGTCAGATAATCCCGGCTGGTCTCGCGCAAATGCGCCCATTGCAGGAAGTCCGACATCTGCGGGGCGCGCAGCAACAATCCGTTGCCGCGCGGGGCGAGAGCGGCAGGTCCGCTGGAGGGCAGGCGAAACAGGGCCATGTGATGCTTCCCGGGGCGGACCTTCCGCCAAAACGGCTCCTCATGCAGCCGCGCCTTTTAGTGCAGCCGAGCTTTGGCGCGCGCCCGGGTCAATCCTTCCGCAAAAGACACCGCCGTGTCCAGACCCCTGCCGCTGCCTAATGCGACAACGGCTGGGCGGCTGCGCGACAGCAGTGCCCGCGCCGCATCGCGGGTCGATTCGACGCTGACGGCATCGATCCGGGACACCAGTTCCTGCACCGTCTGCGGCCGGCCATAGGCCAGCACGTGCCGGGCGAGCTGCTCGGCGCGCGAGGAGCAGCTCTCCAGCGCCATCAAGAGGCCCGCCTTCATCTGCGCCTTGGCCCGGGCGATCTCGGCCTCGGTCAGGGTCTCGACCGAATCATTCATGATGTCGACCACGACCTCCATCATTTCAGGCGCGTCGGCCGGGTCGGTGCCGGTGTAGAGACCGAAGAAGCCGGTGTCGGTGTAGGGCGCGTGGAAGGTGTAGATGGAATAGCAGAGGCCACGCTTCTCGCGCACCTCCTGGAACAGCCGCGACGACATCCCGCCGCCGAGGATGTTGGTGAAGACCTGGAGCGAGAACAGCGACAGATCGGTCTGCGGCACGCCCTCCAGCGCCAGCGTCAGATGCGCCTGCTCGAGCTCGCGATGCACGACCTTGGTGCCGCCCTTGCCGAATTGGGCAGGCTGGGGCTTCGGCCCCGGCGTTGCATCAAAGCTCGCAAAGCGCTTCTCGGCCTCGGCGACCACCTGCTTGTGATCGACGGCGCCGGCCGCCGCCACCACCATGTCGGGGCCGCGATAATGCGTCGAGAGGTAATTGCGCAGCGAGTCGCGATTGAAGCTTTTCAGTGTCTTGGCGGTGCCGAGCAGCGAGCGGCCCATCGGCTGGTCGGGATAGCAGAGCTCGTTGAGATGCTCGAACACGACGTCATCAGGGGTATCCTGCGCCGCGCCGATCTCCTGCACGATGACGTTCTTCTCGCGCTCGAGCTCGTCGGGCTCGAAGGCGGGATTGGCGAGGATGTCGGCGAGCACGTCGAGCGCGAGCGGCACGTCGGCCTTCATCACCCGGGCATAATAGGACGTGGTCTCGGTCGAGGTGCCGGCGTTGAGATCGCCGCCGACCGCCTCGATCTCCTCGACGATCTCGCGCGAGGAGCGCCCCGTGGTGCCCTTGAAGGCCATATGTTCCAGCAGATGGGAGATGCCGTGCTCGTTCGGCTTCTCGTCGCGGCCGCCGACCCCGGCCCAGACCCCGAGCGCGGCGGTCTCCAGATGCGGCATGTTGTCGGTGACGACAGTCAGGCCGGACGCAAGCTTGGTGATCTCGACGCTCATCCGGCAACTCCCTGTTTTGCGGCGCGGCTGACCGACAGCACGAACCGCTCCACCTCGGCCTGGTCGTTCTTCATCACCTTCATCTGTTCGGACTTGGTCATGAGACCGTCGAGCCAGGCCGGCAGAAGCGGTCGCTGGCCACAGGCCGCCTCGACCGCATCAGGGAATTTGGCGGGATGCGCGGTCGAGAGCACGATGTTGGGGACGGTCGTGTCGGTGGTGTCGCGATCGGCAACCGCAAGCGCCACCGCGGTGTGGGGATCGACCAGCTCGCCGGCCTCGCGCCAGGCGGCGCGGATCGCAGCCGCGGTCTCGGTCTCGTCGGCGCGGCCGGCGTCGAATTCTTCGCGGATCGCGGCGAGCGTGGCATCAGGTAGGACGAAACGTCCCGATTGCTTCAGCTGCTCCATCAGCCGGCGCACACTGCCCGCATCGCGCTTGCTCGCCTCGAACAGCAGCCGCTCGAAATTCGAGGAGATCTGGATATCCATCGACGGCGATGCCGTGGCATGCACCTCCCGCACCTCGTAGATGCCGGTCTTGAGCGTGCGGGCAAGGATGTCGTTGACGTTGGCGGCGATGCGCAGCGTGCGCACCGGAAGGCCCATGCGCTTGGCGACATAGCCGGCAAAAATATCGCCGAAATTGCCTGTCGGCACGATGAAGTCCACCGCGCGTGCCGGAGCGCCGGCGGCAACCGCCGACGTGAAGTAGTAGACCACCTGGGCGACGATGCGGGCCCAGTTGATGGAATTGACGCCGGACAGCGAGGTCGCATCGCGGAAGCGATGATTGTTGAACATCCCCTTCACCAGCGCCTGGCAATCGTCGAAATGACCCTCGATGGCGAGTGCGTGGACATTGGCCGCGCCCGTCGTCGTCATCATGCGCTGCTGCACCTCGGAGATGCGCTGGTGCGGAAACAGCACGATGAGGTCGACATTCTCCAGGCCTGCGAAGGCTTCGACCGCGGCGCCGCCGGTGTCGCCCGAGGTTGCGACCACGATGGTGGTGCGCTGGCCGCGCTTGGCGAGCACATGATCCATCAGCCGCGAGATCAGCTGCATCGCCACGTCCTTGAACGCGAGCGTCGGACCGTGAAACAGCTCCAGCACGAATTGATGCGGCGACATCTGCCGCAACGGCACCACGGCTGGATGACGGAAGGTGGCATAGGCCTCGTTCGCCATGCGGCCGAGCTCGGCGTCGGAAATCTCCCCGCCGACGAACGGACGGATCACGTCGACCGCGACCTCCCAATAGGGCCGGCCAAAGAAGCCGGCGATGGTCTCGGCTGGCAGAACCGGCCAGGTCACCGGCACGTACAGGCCGCCGTCGCGGGCAAGCCCCGTCAGCATCACGTCGCAGAAGCCAAGCTCAGGGGCCTCACCCCGGGTCGAGATATAACGAGTCAAACTGCCCTCCAAAGGCTGGCGCGGTCCGAGTCCAGGCCTTAAGCCTTTGATTTCACGATGTTCCTAGTTCCAAGCCAGAGGCTTTGCGGCACCATAGAGTGTTTTGGGGGGCCGCACCATGCCCAACGAAAAAGGGCTGCGGCGAGGCCGCAGCCCTTCCCTTGGAAGGTCTGTCGTTGATGTGTGCAGACCCGGTTTCGTCGCTGGGGCGCCCTGCCCCGAAATCGCTGGTTCGAGCTATCGTTTCCTGTCACGAAATCGTCAAGGAGAAAAACGGCGCGCGGCGCCAAATGTTCCGGTTTTTCCCGGAATGCCCCGGCGCAGTGCCCGCAAGTAGCGTCGCCGGGCGCGTGGCATCATTGCCGCTTTTTCCTAATGCAGGGAACGGCAGCCGGCTCAACCCCGGACGGGTGAGTTCATCCCGATTTCCACCGCGATCCGGATCAGGTCGGAATGGTTCTTGGCCCCCAGCTTCTGCTTGAGCAGGGAGGTGGTGTTGGCGACGGTCTTGTAGGAGATACCGAGCGCCTCGGCGACTTCGACGATCTTGTGGCCGCGCCCGAGCAGGCGGAGAATTTCGAGCTCCCGTGGCGTCATCTGCGAGGCCGGACTCGCCTTGATCGCAGCGCCCGAGAAGGTTACGGCCTCCGCAAGCTGCGGCGAGATGAAATTGTCGCCGGCGACCACCTTGCGCACGGCCTTGAGCAGGATCCGGGGATCGTCGCCCTTGGAGACATAGCCTTGCGCGCCGAGCTCCACCGCGCGCACCACGAAGGCCGGATCTTCATTCATGCTGAACATGATGATCTTGGCGCCGGGATCGTCCTTGCGGATCCGGCGCATCAGCTCGAAACCCGAGACGTCAGGCAGGCTGATGTCGATGACCGTGACGTCCGGGCGTTTGCTGATATAGGCCTTGTGTCCGGATTTGGCGTCGTTCGCTTCGTCGATACGAATCGAATGATCGGTGGCAAACAGGGTGCGACAACCTGACAACACAACGGGGTGGTCGTCGACGATCAGGACCCGGGTCGCCAGCTTGGTTGTATCTTGCATCGCGCACTCTCTCGTTTTGAGAACTCATAGACTGGCGGGAACAAATGGAAAGAGAGAATCCCGTCAATGCGCGTTAGAATTGACCTAATGTGGCAACGACTTCCATTCAGGACCCAGTTATTCCTCCCGCTCGGCGTGAGCTTTGTCGCCGCGCTGGGCATGGGGGGCGTGCTGCTCCAGAGCTTCTCGGCCAGCCAGCTGGCCGACGAGTACGAACCTGCTCGGCGCTCGGTCCAGACCGTCGCTGTCGCGCTCAACAGCACTCTGAGCGCGTCAGACAATCCGCGCAAGCTGCTCGATGCATTCGTCAGCTCTTTGGCCACCTCCAATGATATCCAATTCCGGCCTGTCGAGGCGGGTCCCCCGCCTTCCGTGAGGGACGGCCTGCACGGCGTGCATGGCGTGCCGCAATGGTTCGTGAACCTGATTGCCATCCCCGACATCGACGCGGCATCCCCTGTGCTCATCGACGGCAGGCACGTCGGCGATATCGTGTTCCTGCCCGACCTGTCAGCCGATTTGTTCGAGAAATGGGTCGGCTTTCTGGCCCTGACCAGCCTCATCGCTATGCTGATGGTGTTGACCGGAACGATCGCCTTTCTCTTCGCCAGATCCGCGCTGCAGCCGCTGCAAGATCTCGGCGCAGGTCTTACGCGCATACGACGCGGCGATTATGCGACGCCGATCCCGGTCGCGGGGCCGCCGGAAATCCGGCAGAGCTGCAAGGAAGCCAATGCCCTTGCCGCAACGCTCGCGCAATTGAGCCAGCACAATCGGGACCTGTTGCATCGCCTGGTGTCGCTCCAGGATGATGAGCGGCACGATCTCGCCCGCGAGCTGCATGACGAGCTTGGCCCGTTGCTGTTCAGCATCCGTGCCGGCACGATCGCACTGAGCGAAGCCTCGCCGCAGACGGGACATCTCGGCAACTCCGTGCAGGAGGTGATGCGGTCCATCGAGGCGCTCCAGCAGACCAATCGCCGCATCCTCGACCGGTTGCGGCCACTCTACATCGAGGAACTGGGGCTCGAGGCCAGCGTGCAGACGCTACTGCGCAATTTTCGCGCGCAGGCACCGCATATCGGCCTCACCGCAACGATCGATCCCGATCTCAACGGGATCAGAGGGCCGTTGGCCCAGACCGTCTATCGTGTGATCCAGGAAGCGTTGACCAATGTGCTGCGCCACGCCGGAGCGAGGAATGCCCATGTGGAGGCGGCGACGTCAGGCGATGCGCTCACCATCGAAGTCTCCGACGACGGCGGCGGCTTTCCCGCCGACAATGTCTTCGGACGCGGCCTGACCGGCATGCACGAGCGCGTGCGCGCGCTCAGCGGCTCGCTGTCATTGCTGCGTGCGGACCAACGCACCTATGTGCGCTGCCGCCTTCCACGCGGGGAGGTCAGAGCCGAGCCGAGGTAGATTAGCACGCACGGCAATTGTGCGAACCCTGCTGCGCCGGTTCGCACAGCGTGCTGTGGATCTTGCCTTCCGCACTGAAGCAAAACGAGGCGCGGATCCGCAGCGCACCCGCAATGGAATATTCGAGATCGATGCCGCTCTGTGCCGGCTGGATTTCCTCCAGGCCGAAACCCGCCGAGGAAAAGGCGCTGAGCTTCGGTCCCCAATAGGTTTCGAGTTCGCGCCGGCCACGATAAATCTGCGTGCCGTTGCACGTGCATTCCAGCTTGGCATCGTCGGCATAGAGGTCGAGCAACGTCGCGAGGTCGCCCTTGCGGCAGGCATCCACCCAATCAATGACAAGTCCCATCTGATCGAAATCGCTCAACGTCAGCAATCCTGTTTGCCGCGGAAAAAAACTTGGAGGCGGATTAGGACCACCCTCGTGAATATGCGCTGAATAATAAAGTCCGGACGATACCGGGTTCCCACCGGGAAGCTACGGGCTCGCGCTGCCCTGGCGCCGTCCTCTCACCCAGACGGCGAAGGCGACAAGCACGGCGCCGGCGAGCGTGAACCAGGTGATGGCGTATTGGAGATGATCGTCCTTTAGATGCACATCGAGCGGCCCCGGACGCGGGGTGCCGTTCGCGGGCACCGGCTGCTCCAGATCGATATAGAACGGCGCGGTCGTGCCCCAGCCCAGGGCACCTGCGATCGCCAGATGATCGCGCACGAACCACAACCGCTTGTCGCGATTCTCGGCCGGCGTCAGCCATCCCGGCGCCTCCGGGAAACGCAGATAGCCCGTGAGCGCAACGGGAGTGCCGGTAACGAGCTTCTGCACCGCGCGATCCTCGACGCCGCGGTCCTGCATCGTGTTCTCGACGAAGCCCGCATCGATCACCACGATCTCGCCGCCCGGCAGCCGCGCCGGCAGGAAGGCCCAGGTGCCGGGCGTGGATGCATCCTTGCGCACCGCGGAGCCGGAGGAATAGACCATGGCATCCGGCAGGGGCGCATAGGTCGCGGTGAAGCTGACGCGGCGGAATTCGTCGCGCGCGGGCGTCAGCGCGGGCCATTGCTCTGAAGGCGGCAGCGCAATGGGTGCTGCCGCGAGGCGCTCGGTGAGCGCTGCGATCAGCTCGTGCTTGGCGGAGCGGCGCTGTAATTGCCAGATCCCGAGCGCGACGAAAGCCGCGGTCAATAAAAGCGTGAACAGCATGAAGCCGGCGACGCCGGCCTTGCGCGACGTCCCGTTCATTTCGCGCGGTCGATCAACCGGCCGGGCGCTGCCTTGTGATGGAATTGCAGCGCGATCAGAAGCGACTTCATCGAGCGTAGCGGCAGGAGCGTGGTGGCGAGGATCAGCGGCAGCCACAGCACCGCATGCAACCAGAATGGCGGCTGATACTTGACCTCGACGACGAGCGCGCAGCCGACCACGATCGCGCCGGCCAGCATGATGATGAAGATCGCCGGACCATCGCCCGCATCGATGAAGGCGTAGTCGAGGCCGCAACGGCTGCAGGAAGGCGCCAGCGTCAGGAAGCCCGCATAGAGCTTGCCCTCACCGCAGCGCGGGCATTTGCAGGCGAGCCCGCGCAGCGCGCTTTGCAGGACGGTGGGCTGGGCCTCCGGGGTGTCGGCAGTGTCGTTCATCACACGCAAGCCTATCACAATTTCGGCCAAAATTCCGGCCGTTGGAAAGTGAAAGGGCGGCCCTGCGGCCGCCCTTTGCAGATTGATCCGTCCCGGCTCAGTGCGCGCCGTGGGCCATGGTCTCGGCGCCGTGTCCCCAGACATAGATGCAGAGGAACAGGAACAGCCAGACCACGTCGACGAAGTGCCAGTACCAGGCGGCGAACTCGAAGCCGAGGTGCTGCTTCGGCGTGAAGTGGCCGGCATAGGCGCGCGCCAGGCACACGATCAGGAAGACGGTGCCGACCAGCACGTGAAAACCGTGGAAGCCGGTCGCCATGAAGAAGGTCGCGCCATAGACGTTGCCGGCGAAGGAGAACGCCGCGTGGCTGTATTCGTAGGCCTGCACGCAGGTGAAGGTCGCGCCCAGCAGGATGGTGAGGATCAGGCCATATTTCAGGCCCTGGCGATCGTTCTCGAGCAGGGCGTGGTGCGCCCAGGTCACCGTGGTGCCCGAGGTGAGCAGGATCAGCGTGTTGAGCAGCGGCAGATGCCAGGGATCGAAGGTCTCGATGCCATGGGGCGGCCAGGTGCCCGGCACCGCGCAGGCGCCGGCCGCCGTGCCGAGACCGCAACCGAACACCGCGTCCCGGGTGGCGTGGACGGCGTCGGCCGGAAACAGCGCGGCGTTGAAATAGGCCCAGAACCAGGCGACGAAGAACATCACCTCGGAGGCGATGAACAGGATCATGCCGTAGCGATGATGCAGCTGCACGACGCGGGTGTGGTCGCCCTTGTACTGGGCTTCCTTGATCACGTCGCCCCACCAGCTCGCCATGGTGTAGAGCACGCCGACGGTGCCGATACCGAACACGATGGGCGCGGCGGAGAACATGTGGTGCATCCAGGAGATCGCACCGACCGCCATGATGAAGGCCGAGACCGAGCCGACCGCCGGCCACGGAGACGGATCGACCAGATGGTAGTCGTGATGCTTGCCTTGCGCAGTAGCCATTGCGGTCTGTCTCCTCAATCCCGTGCCTGTCAGGCACTTATCCCCTGGTCCAACCTCCGAAGCGTCAACCCGGCGGCTGGAGATTTCCCTTGCGCTTGTTGTCGTCACCGGATGCGAGCGGCTTCACCACCGGATCCTTCACCGGATAGAACGTGTAGGACAGCGTGATGGTGCTGAGCCCGTCATTGTCGTGGTCGCCGGCGATCGAGGGATCGACGTAGAACACCACGGGCATCTCGCGCTTCTCGCCGGGCGCCATGGTCTGCTCGGTGAAGCAGAAGCAGTTGATCTTCTGGAAATAGGACCCGACCGTCAGCGGCGCGACATTGTAGGCGGCCTGCCCTGAGGTGGTGCGCGCGGCCTGGTTGGTCACGGTGTAATAGATGGTCGTGACCTGGCCGATATTGACCTCGACCTCGGTCTGCTCGGGCTCGAACTTCCAGGGCAGGCCGGGGGCCACGTTGGAATCGAACCGCACCGCGATCTTGCGTGCGATCGGGCCGGTGGCGGGCGCGGAGGTCGCGACCTGCGTCGTGCCGTTGAAGCCGGTGGCGCGGCAGAACCAGTTGTAGAACGGCACCGCCGCGTAGGACGCTCCGACCATCAATGCGACCACGCCGCCGCAGATCGAGGCGACCAGCACATCGCGGCCGAGGCGCCGGCCCTTGCCGGCCGTTCGGCCCTGATGCTGCGATATGGTCGGCTTCTGATCCATCTGCCCCTACAGCGGCCGAACCAGAACCGCCGGTCCCTTGACCATGGTGACGGCGAAGAAAAGGACGACGAGCACACCGAGCGCCAAAGCAATGGCAATGGAGCGCTGACGACGGCTCTTCTTCTGCGCCTCGGTGAGGACGATTCCATCTGGCTCGGGTTTGTCAGCCATCGCCGTGATCATGCGCCCCCTACCATCCGAGCAAGCACAGGGAAGACGACCTCGGCCAGCAAGGTCGCGAACAGTGCGAACAGGTACAGGATCGAGAAGGCGAACAATTTTCGCGTCGCGCGCAGCGACTGGCTGCGCTCGCGGCGGAAGTAGACGTTGATGGCGAGCACCAGCATGCCGGCGCCGAGGATCAGCGAGACGATGCCGTAGACGGCGTCGAAATAGCCGAGCGCCCAGGGCGCGGCCGCGACCGCGATCAGCACGATGGTGTAGAGCAGGATCTGGAGGCGGGTCGCGTCCGGGCCGGCGACGTTGGGCAGCATCGGAATGCCGGCGCGGGCATAATCGTCGGAACGGAACAGCGCCAGCGCCCAGAAGTGCGGCGGCGTCCAGAAGAAGATGATGGCGAACAGCAGCAGCGGCTCGACGTCGAGCGTGCCCGTGACGGACGCCCAGGCCACCACCGGCGGCAGCGCGCCGGCGGCGCCGCCGATCACGATGTTCTGCGCGGTCCAGCGCTTCAGGCCCATCGTATAGATGACGACGTAGAAGAAGATGGTGAAGGCGAGCAGCGCGCCCGCGATCCAGTTGACGAGGATGCCCAGCGTCATCACCGAGAAGAAGGCGAGCGTCATCCCGAACGTCATCGCCTCGGGCCGGGTGATGCGGCCACGCGGGATCGGGCGGTTCGCGGTGCGCGACATCTTGGCGTCGATATCGCCCTCGAGCGCCATGTTGAGCGCGCCGGAGGCGCCGGCGCCGACGGCGATGCAGAGCAGCGAGGTGATGGCGAGCACCCAGTGGAAATGTCCCGGCGCCATCGCCATCCCGACCAGCGCGGTGAAGATCACGAGCGACATCACCCGCGGCTTGAGCAGCGCGAGGTAGTCACCAACCTCCGCCTCGGAGATGCGGGGATTGATGTCGATGGCGTTCTGATCGAGGACGGACACTTAAACCTGCTCGTTTCGTTGCAGAGCCGCGGCGCCCGTCGCGGGCGCCGCGGGAGTCGTGTTGCTTACTGCACGCGGGGCAGCACTTCGAACTGGTGGAAGGGCGGCGGCGAGGGCAGCGTCCATTCCAGCGTGGTGGCGCCGGCGCCCCAGGGATTGTCGCCCGCCGGGACCTTCTTCATGAAGGCGTCGAGCACGCAGTAGAGGAAGATCAGCACGCCGAAGCCGGAGATGTAGGAACCGATCGAGGAGATCAGATTCCAGCCGGCGAACGCATCCGGATAGTCGACATAGCGGCGCGGCATGCCCGACAGGCCGAGGAAGTGCTGCGGGAAGAACACCAGATTGACGCCGATGAAGGTGACCCAGAAATGCGCTTTCGCCAGCGTCTCGTTGTACATGTAGCCCGTCATCTTCGGGAACCAGTAGTACCAGCCGGCGAAGATCGCGAACACCGCACCGAGCGACAGCACGTAGTGGAAGTGCGCGACGACGTAATAGGTCTCCTGCAGCACGCGGTCGACGCCGGCGTTCGCCAGCACGACGCCGGTGACGCCACCGACCGTGAACAGGAAGATGAAGCCCACGGCCCAGATCATCGGGGCGCGGAATTCGATCGAGCCGCCCCACATCGTGGCGATCCAGGAGAAGATCTTCACGCCCGTGGGCACCGCGATCACCATGGTGGCGGCGACGAAGTAGGCCTGCGTCGCCGAGGACATGCCGACCGTGTACATGTGGTGCGCCCACACCACGAAGCCGATGCCGCCGATCGCGACCATGGCGTAGGCCATGCCGAGATAGCCGAACACGGGCTTGCGCGAGAAGGTCGAGACGATCTGGCTGATCATGCCGAAGCCGGGCAGGATCAGGATGTACACCTCGGGGTGACCGAAGAACCAGAACAGGTGCTGGAACAGCACGGGATCGCCACCGCCATCAGGCGAAAAGAACGTCGTGCCGAAATTGCGGTCGGTGAGCAGCATGGTGATCGCGCCGGCGAGGACCGGCAGCGACAGCAGCAGCAGGAACACCGTCACCAGGATCGACCACACGAACAGCGGCATCTTGTGCAGGGTCATGCCCGGCGCGCGCATGTTGAAGATCGTGGTGATGAAGTTGATGGCGCCGAGGATCGAGGAGGCACCGGCCAGGTGCAACGACAGGATCGCGAAGTCGACGGCCGGACCCGGATGGCCCGTGGTCGACAGCGGCGCGTAGATGGTCCAGCCGGCGCCGACGCCGTTGGCACCGGGCTCGCCCTCGACGAAGCTCGACAGCAGCAGCAGCGCGAAGGAGGCCGGCAGCAGCCAGAACGAGATGTTGTTCATGCGCGGGAACGCCATGTCGGGCGCGCCGATCATCAGCGGCACGAACCAGTTGCCGAAGCCGCCGATCATCGCAGGCATGACCATGAAGAAGATCATGATCAGGCCGTGCGAGGTCACGAATACGTTATAGGTGTGCGTTTCGTGGAATATCTGCACGCCCGGAAACATCAACTCGGCACGGATCGCGATCGACATCGCGGCACCGATGATGCCCGCGATGACCGCGAAGATCAGGTACATCGTGCCGATGTCCTTGTGGTTGGTCGAATAGACGTAGCGACGCCATCCGGTCGGATGGGCGTGCTCGTCATGGTGCGCGTGATCGCCGTGTGTCGCTGCGCTCGTTGCCATTTTCAAATCCTGCCTTGCGTCCCATTCGGACCTGTGGAGGTCCCGCCCTTTATGTCGCGTTCAGTCCGGTTGAGCCGTCGCCCGGCGCTTACTGCGTCGGACCGGCTGCGGAGGCGAAGGTGCTGGTGCCGCCGCTCGCAAATTTCTTCTTCGCCGCATCGACCCAGGAGGCGAACTCCTGGTCGTTCACCACGCGAATGGCGATCGGCATGAAGGCGTGGTCCTTGCCGCAAAGCTCCGAGCACTGGCCATAGAACATGCCGGTCTTGGTGGCCTTGAACCAGGTCTCGTTCAGCCGGCCCGGGATGGCGTCGATCTTGACGCCGAACGCCGGCAGCGCGAACGCGTGGATGACGTCGGCACCGGTGACCTGAACACGAATCACCTTGTTGACCGGCACCACCATCTCGTTGTCGACGCCGAGCAGGCGGGGCTGCTTGTCCTGGGCCAGCAGCGAGTCGAACTCGAACTTGCCGTTATCAGGATAGGCGTAGGACCAGTACCACTGCTTGCCGGTCGCCTTGACGGTCAGATCCGCCTTCGGCACGTCGAGCTCGAGGAACAAGAGGCGGAACGACGGCACCGCGATGCCGACCAGGATCAGCACCGGCACCAGGGTCCACACCACCTCGATCAGCGTGTTGTGGGTGGTCCGCGACGGCACCGGATTGGCTTTCGCGTTGAACTTCATCACCACGATCACCAGCAGCGCCAGCACGAACAGCGTGATCAGGATGATCAGCACGGACAAGAAGTTGTGGAACCAAACGATGTTGTCCATCACCGGGGAGCCAGAACCCTGCAGGTGCCATTCCCACGGCTCGGGCTGCCCAAGCTCGGCAAATGCCGCACCGCCCGTCGCCAGCGTCAGACCCGCCACGGCCAATCCCAGCAAGTGCCGGCCCACCCGGCCCATCGACATCTTCATGCCGTTCGCGCTCCCCTAACGAAATCACCCCGAGTGCATTCCCCTATTTTTGGGGAACGCTTATTCGATCCGCCCGTCTGACAAACCGCCGCAAGAATACCTCTAGGAGGAATTGGGGCCAGATCGCTAGAACGCCGAAATCAAGCCTCTCAAACCATAATTCTTGATCTATCGCAATGCAGTCTTGAGCCCCCTCTGTCAGCGATCACCCGCAAGATATTTCCTAGTAACATCAGACAAAAATACCGTTTCCCGGGAGGCCGCGGCTTGACAGCCGAATTGCCCGCTGTAGGCACGGGCGCAGGGCCGTGCAGGAACCTGATTCGTGGCGGCAAGGGCGGCCAAGGCGGCGCGGAATTTGCTTGTGAATTGCCTTCAAGACGCCGTCATTCCCGTATCAGTCCACCAGCGCGAGCGACCCGAGCGAGCAGAGGGACCGACCCCGATGGGGCTTTCGAGATGCATGGCAAGATCGGCTCCAAGATCGGTTGTATGGCCGGCTGACCGTCTCACGACGCTGATCGGCGTCGTGGCTGTCGCCCTTTTCCTGTCCCTTCCCGGACTTTTCCTATCAAGCGCGGCCCATGCGCAGGGCGCGGTGCGCTCCGTTCATGGCGACTGGCAGATCCGTTGCGATACCCCGCCGGGCGCCCAGGCCGAGCAATGCGCGCTGATCCAGAGCGTGGTGGCCGAAGACCGCTCCAATGCCGGCCTCACCGTGATCGTGCTCAAGACCGCCGACCAGAAGAGCCGCCTGATGCGCGTGGTGGCCCCCTTAGGCGTGCTGCTGCCCTCCGGCCTCGGACTGAAGCTCGACAACCAGGACGTCGGCCGCGCCGGCTTCGTGCGCTGCCTGCCCAATGGCTGCGTCGCCGAGGTCGTCATGGACGACAAGCTGCTCGGACAGCTCCGCAGCGCCAAGACCGCGACCTTCATCATCTTCGAGACGCCGGAAGAAGGCATCGGCTTCCCGCTCAGCCTGAACGGGCTCGGCGAGGGGTACGACAAGCTGCCGTAGGGCTCAGCCGCGGCAAACCTATTGTTTCCGTAATGTGAGGCGTCGCGCCCTCGCGGAACTGGTCCGAAACCATTATCTTGCCTCACATCCCCCGATAATGGACGGACGCATGACCAACCCTGCCACAACCTCCCTGCTCGACCGCGCCAATCTCGACCGCGACCAGGTTCGCAACGAGGTCGCGCGCGGGCTCTACGGTGCCGACGACGGCGAATTGTTCCTGGAATACAGCCAGACCGAAGCGCTGATGTTCGACAATGGGCGGCTCAAGCAGGCAACCTATGACACCTCGCAGGGCTTTGGCCTCCGCGCCGTCAAGGACGATGCGGTCGGCTATGCGCATTCCTCCGATGTGTCGCTGCCGGCGCTGATTCGCGCCGCCGATGCGGTCGCGGCCGTGCGCGGCGGCTATTCCGGCAGCTTTGCCGCGCCGCCTCCGCACACCAATGTGCGCCTCTATGGCGATGAAAACCCGCTCGATGCCCCCGGCTTCGAGACCAAGGTCAAGCTGCTGGCCGAGATCGACGCTTACCTGCGCGACAAGGATCCGCGGGTGCGGCAGGTCAGCGTCAGCCTGGGCGCGACCTGGCAGGTGGTCGAGATCCTGCGGCCCGACGGCGAGAGCTATCGCGACATCCGCCCGCTGGTGCGCGTCAACATCTCGGTCGTCGCCGGGCAAGGCGACCGCCAGGAGAGCGGCAGCAAGGGCTATGGCGGCCGCGCCGGCTACGCCGAATTCATTGAGACCAAATCCTGGCGCGATGCCGCCGACGGCGCACTGCGCGAGGCCCTGGTCAATCTGGAATCGATTCCCGCCCCCGCCGGCGAGATGGACGTCGTGCTCGGCGCCGGCTGGCCCGGCGTGATGCTGCACGAGGCGGTCGGCCACGGCCTCGAAGGCGACTTCAATCGCAAGAAGACGTCTGCTTTTGCGGGCCTGATGGGCCAGCAGGTCGCGGCCAAGGGCGTCACCGTGGTCGACGACGGCACCATCGCCTCGCGGCGTGGCTCGCTGTCGATCGATGACGAGGGCACGCCGACCAACCGCACCGTGCTGATCGAGGACGGCATCCTGGTCGGCTACATGCAGGACCGCCAGAACGCGCGGCTGATGAACATGAAGCCGACCGGCAACGGCCGCCGCCAGGGCTATGCCCATGTGCCGATGCCGCGCATGACCAACACCTACATGCTCGCGGGCGACCGCGACCCGGCCGAGATTCTCGCATCGGTGAAGAACGGCGTGTTTGCCGCGAATTTCGGCGGCGGCCAGGTCGACATCACCTCGGGCAAATACGTGTTCCAGTGCACCGAGGCCTACAAGATCGAGAACGGCAAGCTGGGCGCGCCGCTGAAGGGCGCCATGCTGATCGGCAACGGGCCGACCGACCTGCATCGCATCCGCATGATCGGCAACGATCTCGCGCTCGATACCGGCATCGGCACCTGCGGCAAGAACGGCCAGGGCGTGCCTGTCGGCGTCGGCCAGCCGTCGCTTCTGATGGAACGAATTACGGTGGGTGGAACGGGCGCATGAGCGTTGAGAAGGTAACGGCCGCTCCGAAGCGGAAGAGCTCCGGCTGGGCCGGCCAGTTGATGCAGCTTGCCGGCATCGTCGCCGCGGTGTTCATCGCCAAGGGCGCGCTGGCCGAACCGTTCTACGTGCCGTCGGGCTCGATGGAGCCGACGCTGCTGATCGGCGATGCGCTGCTCGCCTCGAAATTCCCCTATGGCTACGGCACCTCATCGCTGCCGATCCAGATCAACTTGCCCGAGACCGGCCGTGTCTTCGCGGAAATGCCGAAGCAAGGCGACGTCGTCGTGTTCCGCTGGCCCGGCGACCGCTCGCAGGCCTGGGTCAAGCGCGTCGTCGGCCTGCCCGGCGACCGCATCCAGATGCGGCAGGGGCAGCTCTTCATCAACGACCGTCCCGCCGAATTGAAGCCTGACGGCGTTGGCGCCGCCGAGGACGACAATGGCGGCAGCGAGCCGGCCTACCGTTACGTCGAGACGCTGCCGAATGGCGTCTCGCATCTGATCTTCAAGATGCGCGACAACGGCCCGCTCGACAACACACCCGAGGTGAAAGTACCGGCCGGGCATTTGTTCGTGCTCGGCGATAACAGGGACAACTCGGCCGACAGCCGCGTGCCGCTGCGCTCCGGCGGCGTCGGCCTCTTGCCGGTCGACAATCTGGTCGGCCGTGCCGATGCCGTGCTCGGCTCCTGGGATCTCGGCATGCGCGGCCAGCCGGTCTGGACCTGGCTCTCCGGCTTCCGCCTCGCGCGGTTCTTCACCGCCGTGCGCTGAGGGGATCGCGACATGGGCAAGGACGAGTTTCTCGCCCTCGCCCTGAAAAATCCGGTCAACATCGCAATCATCGACGAGCTGCATCGACTTGCGCTGCCGGATGCGTGGCTGGTCTCGGGATGCCTGGTGCAGACGGTGTGGAACGTGCTCACGGGCCGCGCCATCGATCATGGCATCGCCGATTACGACGTCTTCTATTTCGACCCTGATACCTCCTGGGACGCGGAGGACGCCGTCATCCGCAAGCTGCAAACGCGCCTCGATCATCTCGGCGTCAAGATCGAGACCCGCAACCAGGCCCGCGTGCATCTGTGGTACCCGGCCAAGCACGGCCTGCCCTATCCACCATTGTCCCGCTCGACTGACGGCATCGACCGTTTCCTGACGCAGAACACGCAAGTGGGCGTGAGGCGCGCCGGTGATGGTTTCGAAGTCTACGCGCCGCATGGCTTCGATGACGTCGCAGGCCTGATTGCGCGCCCCAATCCGGGTCCGAATTTCTCCGCGGCGAATTACGCGGTGAAAGCCGCGCGATGGAAGGCGCTGTGGCCGGAGCTGACGGTGATTGCCGCGGAGTGAGATCTCGTAGGGTGGGCAAAGGCGCGCGTCTTCGCGCGACGTGCCCACGTCCTGTCGGAGTCATGGAGAGGTGGTGGGCACGGCGCAAGTGCGCCTTTGCCCACCCTACGGCCAACCCACCTACGACACCTCGCCTATCTCACCACGCCCGACGTGAACCCGGCCTTCCGCCGCGGCGGCTTGATATCTTTCTTCAGGAAGCAGCGCGCTTCGCGGCCGGTGTAGCCGGGGCGGGCATAGGTGAAGGCGCGACACTTGTTGTCGGCGTTACAGGCGGCCTTGCAGGCGTCTTCGCCCTCGCCTTCCTTGAGCTCGAAATTGCGCAGATCGCCGCCGGGGCGATCGATCGAGGTCTCGACGCCCTCGACGCGCGGCTCGATCACACCGGCCCCGCGCACTCCGGAGATGCAGCAATTGGCGGGCTGTCGCGGCGGCACGGTATTCTTGAGCCAGCAGACCGCCGCGGCGCCGTCGATATCAGGATAGGCGAAGCTCCAGGCGCGGCAGCGGCGATCGCGCTCGCAGAGCAGCGCGCAATCCTCGGGATCACCCGATGTAACAGGCGTATTGAAATAATCGCCGCCAGGCCGGTCGAATGCCGTCTGGGCGCGCGCGGGCACACTCGCAAGGACGAGCGAGAGCAGCGCGGCACAGGCCACGCCGCAAGCCAAAGCCCTTGCCATCAAGACCTTTGCCATGACGGTCCCAGGCAGGCGGCCCTTCCCCATCGGAACAGCTTTCGAGTTATTGACGACGCTCAGGTTTTTCGGCCGGTCATTTGATCGCCGCAAACCTGTACGGGCGATGAACGGTCTAGAATCTGGTCATTGGCCTAGCTGCCCGGAAACTAGAACGCGTACTCCGCGTAGGCCGGTTCCACCGAGCCCTTCCAGGGGCCGCAGAACTTCTCGAGCATGTCCTCAGCGGGCGTCCGGCCGGAATCGATGATGCGATCCAGCGGCTCCAGATGCCGGGTTTCGTCGCGGCCGATGGCATCGATGCGGCCTCGGCGACGCAGGCCCGCATGGGCCAGAACGAGGCATTCCTTGGCGATCTCGAACAGATAGCGGTCCTTGATCC
>NZ_JACOFQ010000052.1:0-29918 GCF_019455395.1 Bradyrhizobium sp. BR 10261 | reverse complement strand
TTCCGCTAGGGAGCGCCACAATACCGCAAATCCAAGCCGATATTTGAGGGTTAGCCAGCAGGTTCGCCAATCGGGTTAGCCAACCGCAAAAATCATGTCCGACGACCTCTCCCTGCGATGTACCATAATCAGCGGCGAGACTGCGCCAGACGACTACGTCGTCATCTGGGACGGCCTGCACATCGGGCGCATCTTCAAGACCGAAGCGGTCGGCGGCGGCGCCACATGGTCGTGGTCATGCGCCCTGCCGAACGTGCCGCAGCCGAGCCAGCATCGCGGCCACGCCGGCAGCCTCACAGCCGCCAAGGATGCGTTTCGCGGCGCGTGGGACGACTTGCAGCAGCAGGTGAGCTACGATCAGCTGAAAGAGGCCCGCGCGATCGACGAGGATCGCAGCCGCCCGTGGCACCGGCGGTAGAGCGTCAGATTTCTACTCTGAGGGTTGCAGGTTCGATTCCTGCCGGGATCGCCAGCAAAAACCTTTATAGATCAGAGACATTTAGCCAGCCGCGCAATGAAATAATAAACGCCTTGGCTAGAACAATTGCGGCACATTGCGGTCATTTGCGGCCCATTGAGGCACAAAAACCCCGGAGAAAACCCCGGAGCCATTCCGCACAGCGAAACACCTGAGGCGCTGGCATTCCAGAACGCAAAAGCCCGGCGCAACCCCGGATGGTTGCGCCGGGCTCGCCGCTCGGCCGAGAGGGACATTCAGGCCGGCGGCGCTCGTCCGCGGGAGGCGAACGCGCGGGCGAACTCAGCCGACCGGCGAGAAGTCGAGGTAGTAGGCCTTGCCGATCTCGAAAGCCCCGATCGCGTCCGGATTGGTGATCGTGATCGACAGATGCCCGCTCGGCGTCCATTTCGACCAGGACTTGTTCGTGCCCTCGACGTCGCCGTCAGCGTAGGTGCCAAAAACAGGCTTCATCGAGATGGTGGCGTACTGATCGGTGCCAGGCACGTCGTTGTGGCGGATGTCCTCGACGAAGAACTTTGCGCGTACCGTGCTCATTTCGGTCTTCTCCTTTTGATGCCGGGAAACCGCCCGGCGCGGATCTCAGGCGACGGGCGCCAGCAGAAGCAGCAGCAGCGCGAGCGCGACGGCCGCCACAATGATGCGCGGCATCCAGACGAGCACGGCCTCGAGCGCCAGCTCGAGCAGCCCCAGCAGGAACCAAAACCACATCAGTCGACGACCTCGGCCTCGACGCGCGCGACGCCAGGGCCGGCCAAGCCGAGCGCGATCGCAGGTCCCCGCGCCAGGTCGAGCACGCGGCCGGTCCAGGCCGCCGGCCCGCGATCGTTGATGGTGACGACGACGGACCGGCCGGCCCGGCTGACGCGCAACCTGGTGCCGAACGGCAGGCAGCGATGCGCCGCGGTTGCCAGGCGATCGTCGAAGCGCGCGCCGGAGGCCGTGCGCGGGCCGCTCTCGCCGTTGGAATAGTAGGACGCCAGGCCGGCGAAGCGCGGAGCGCAGCCGTGCGCGGCCGCGGCGTTCATCACCAGGGCGGCCGCGACGATCGCCGCGACCAGGGCGGCGCCCGCGAGCCAGCCGCCGGCGGCCGAAGGTCTGCGCAGCTCGGCGGCCGCGGCCGCAATAGCGAGCAGCGCGACGACGATCGCGGCGGCGACGAGGATGCCGCGCAGGCCGAGGCCGAACGCGTGCTGCTGATAGAGGATCTGAGGCTCGAGCTTCATCTGAGTGTCACCGTGAAAAAATGGGATGCAATCCAGAGCGCCGCGGCGCCGCCGCCGCTGCCGAAAATCAGCCAGTAGACCCAGCGGCCGGCCTTGACGGCGCCGGTGACCTGCTGGCGCGCCTCGACGACGCCATCGACGATCGGTTTCATGAACGCGATGTCAGAGATCGCAGCGGTGACCGAGGCCTTGAGGCCATGCACCTCGGCGATGACGCCGTCGATCTTCTGGTGCAGATCGCGGCGGCCGACCGAGGCCTTTTCGTCCTGGTCGCGCCACTGCCGCGTCAACGTTCCGACCGTCGACTCGAGACCGCCGATGGACTTCGCCATTTCGCGCAGAGCCGCTTGTATCGATTCCGACTCTGTCACTTGCCGCCCTCGCCGCTGTAGGCGCGCCTTACGCCCTCGTACCAGGCGCGGACGTTGCCGTTTTGCGCACGGCATGTTTTCAGCGCATCGCGCGTCTGCGCGAGCCGGGCGCGCGCATCGTCATTCACGGCGAGAGAGGGGCCAGCGTCGCTTGCCGCCAGCGCCTGCGGGAACGTCGGCAACTCCCGCTGGAGCGGCGCAGGCTGCGGAATTGATGCGCATCCCGCGCAGGTCATCGCAAGTAAGGCCGCAAACATTCTTGACGCCGGCGGATGCCAGCGCCTCGTTTCGTTTCCTGAGATCCTCGACATAGGCATCGGTCCCCGCCCTTTCCTGCTCTGCCTTTTGAAGAATGGAAGCCGCGCGCGCTTCGGCATCGGCGGCGGCCAGCCGCGCGGCAGCCTGGTCGGCGCGGGCGGCGGCGAGCTGCGACTCGAGCGCCTTCTCACGCCACTCGCCGTCTGCGCTTTCATAACCGGCGTTGAAGAGATGCACGCCGGCGGCCGTCAGCGAGAGACCGACGACCAAAGCCGCGACGCCGGCGACAATGGCACCGGCCTTGAACGGCGACAGCTTGACGCCGGCAAAGCCTGCGAGCTGCACGATGGCAGCGATGACGGCGCCGCTCATGTGTTTTTCCCCGCGCGGTAATCGGCGAGACGCTTCAGCTCGATCTTGTGCGCGACCAGCCAGACCAGCACGGCGCATCCGGCGACGACGGCCAGCACCAGCACGGCCGCGCAAAGCCAGATCCAGACCTGCGCGGGAATGCCGAGCCCACTGACGGCATCGCGCGCGCCAGAGACCGCGGTCGCCTTGTCGGTCAGCCAGGCGAGCAGGCCGGCGCCGCCAAGACCGGTCGAGCCACCGAACATCTTGCCGGCCCAGCCCTTGACCTGGTCGGTCAGCGAGATGGTCTCGACCTTCTGCTCGCGCAGATCCTGCACGGTCGCCTGCTCGCGCGCCGGCGCGACCTGGCGCGGCTCGGCGCGCGCGAGCGCAGCGAGCAGGTCGTCATCGATATCAGGCGTCA
Source organism: Bradyrhizobium sp. BR 10261 (assembly GCF_019455395.1). NCBI lineage: Bacteria > Pseudomonadati > Pseudomonadota > Alphaproteobacteria > Hyphomicrobiales > Nitrobacteraceae > Bradyrhizobium > Bradyrhizobium sp. BR 10261. The sequence continues at coordinate 26,810 of NZ_JACOFQ010000052.1, read as the reverse complement.
GCGGCAGGTCGTGCTCATGGCGGAACGCCAGGATGGCGCTTTCCGTGCGGCCCTTCTCGGCGAGGTGCCCGTCGACGGCCCCCAGGTCGAAATAGCCGAGATCGCGCAGGCGCTGCTGCACCTGTGCGACGACATCAGGATCAGGCGGCGGCGGCGTGGTCGCGAGCTTGGCGTGCTGCTCCGGATGCGATTGCTTAAGCCCCTGCTCGAACAGCAGCGCCTCATGCTCACGCCGCTTGTAGACGCCGTTGGTCGACGGCCACAGCCGCTTCATCGAGCGGATCAGGCCGGGAATTTTTGCAAGGTCGCCGCGGGCGACGCAGGCGCGGATCTCGCGCATCTCGGCATAGCGCGGGCCGCCCTTGACGAAGCCGGAGGCGTCGCGGTTGTACGCAATCGACCAAAGCACGCCCTTGCAGTCCGGCCCCAGCGCGCTCGCGCCAGGACAATAATGCTCGAGCACCTCGAGATAGTGTGGCAGCTCCCGTTCACAGAATTCCTCGAGCGCGACTTCCCAGGAGATGTCGACCATATGGCCGTAGCGCCGCACATAGCTTGCTGCCCTGTCGCCGCGCACGCCGGCGGCGCCCTTCAGGATCTTCAGCTCGGCCTCAGAGACGCGGCCGCGCCAGTCGGCCTCGATCCGCGCGGCTGATTGCGTCCCGAAATCATAGCCGATTCCGCCGGTCGGGCCTGACTGTCCGCCGGGATATTCGAGTCCGCGGTAACGACGGTTATAGACCGCCTCGCTCGTCACCTCCTCGGCGATGACGAGATCGAACGCGGCGCGCGAAATGCCATGCAGGTCGAGCATGTTGTGTATCCTCACAATGAAGGAAGCGGCTTCTCTCGCGCGGGTTAGGGCGAGATCAGCGCATCAGGCGTGTTTTCCACGGCAATAGCAGCGCCGATCACGCCGGCCTCACAAGAGGCTCGCGGTCGACGACTGATTCAAATCAGGAGTAGGGTCTATCCGCCCGGCGCGGTATTCCAGCTCACCGGTCCAGCGGCACCATAATTGCCGTTTTTCAAGAGCGAAGCGCCCGCTCCGATCGACGGCGGAGAGAAGTTCGTCAGATCATCGCGGACGAAATTGTTCGATAGCAGATTAGACCCTGAGAGAGATGAGTCGCCGGTGATCGGGTCCTTCGCGGACACGACGACATTGCTTCCAATCTGACCGTTCGCGATGCTGATGCCGCGGCTATTGTAGATCAGGATGTGTTGCGCGCCCCTCGTAAGGCCGCCGGACTGATCACCGATGAAGTCCATTCCGTTGAAAACTTGGCCGAACCCGCACGACATCACGACGAGATTGTATGTGTTATGGTTCGACGAGCCGCCGTTGAAACGGCCGTGGCATGGGTTCTGATTGGCCTGTCCGTTGATCTTGATACCGATCGAATTGTAGAGCGCGCTGACACTTGAGAACGTCACGTTGCCACTTTCGACCTCCATCCCGACAACGTTGTTTTTTGCCTGCATGTTGGAAAAGTTGGCGTATTCCCCAAAATTATAGACGTGAACGCCCCGGAAGACATGAGAGACGAAGATGTCGGAGAAGATCGAGGCATTCGCCGCCGTGAACGAGGCCGAAGGCGCCTGGTAGTCGATACCGCTGCCCGACAGGTTACTCAATTTTACATTGCGCACCTGAGAGCCGGGGCTGTTGATCAGCTGGATACCGTGCTGGCCGAGGTCGGTTGGTCCTGTTCCATAGCCGGTATAGTTTGGCGCTGTGCCCGTGATCGTAAGGTCCGAGACAATCACCCTCGCACCATTGGCAAGAATAGCCGCAGCGTTGCCCGTTACATGCAGCACAGCGGTCGCGTTCTCGCCCCTGATCGATGCGCCTCCTGGAGGAATCCTCAGGCCAGAAACGTTGGTGATCTTCCCGGCCGGCAGCACGATCGCGTTGCCGGCATCGAGAAGCGCCTGCAGGACCGCCGTGGAATCCGCCGGCGGGTCGCTAAAGGCCGCCTCGCCCGCGACGCATTGTGCGGCGCACACGGCCATCACGCCTGCTACGGCGACTATCCGGATAAGGTCCAACATGGAATCTCGTAAAAGTTGCAGAATGGAACCTAGCCGATGTTGGAACTGGCGCAAGTGGCCTATCGGAGTAATTGACGGCTTTTCACCGCTCACCCTCCGGCGGCGCTTGTGACTCACGGATGAGCGCTTATCGCCGATGTCGCCAGCACCGCAGCCGCCGCGGCACCCGTGGCGTTGAAGTGCGTGTTGTCCCAGTAGTTGGCCGAGGACGTGAGGCTGTCCATGTCGCCCCCGGTAAAGACTTTGTTGGTGGGGTCGAGGACGGCAGCATGTGCCGCCTGGACGGCCGCGCTGGTGGCAAGGCCGAATATCGAATGGCGCGCCACGAAGATATTCGCGGCGCTCAGGCCGCGGATGTTGGCGATGATGCTTTGAAGAGACAGCGTCGCACTCGCCTGCGATGTGCCGAGGTTGGTGTCGTTCGCGCCGAGCATGATGAAGACATGGGTCGGCGTAAGCCCATTGGCGACCAGGCGGCGATGCGCAGCGGCAAAGCGCCCGGCCACAGGCCCGCCCGCGGCATAATCCGACAACACAGATCCGCCGACCGCGATCGGCGCATGAATGACGCGCTGAAATACGGCCCCCGAGATCAGCGCATCGGCCGCACGGGTGAAAAAACAGCCGCTATTGAACTGCGCCAGATTGGTGTTGCAGCCGAGCAAAGGCTCGACCGTGGCATAGAGGCCGCCATCATAGACATTGAAATTCTGGTTTTTCGCCTGCGTCGGGGTGTAGGTGCTCGAGACCGTGTTCGACATGAGGCTGTCGCCGAGGGTCAAAAACACGGCCGTGCTTTCGCCAGCAACTAGCGCTTTGGAGACGAGCGTGCGACCGGCGGTCGCCTGGTTGCCCTGCGGATAGGTCGGCAGTTCAGGTAGCACGAATGGATCTGGCGCGGAGATTGTCATGGCCAGCGGCTCACATCAGGATCGTGCCGGAAATGCCGGACTGCGCCTCGAGCGGGTTGCCGTTGTCGCCAAAGAACGTCGTCGTTCCCGACGCCGTCGAAAATTCAAGCCAGGCATAGAAATGCCGACCGATCGCGGGATAGCCCTGATATTTCGCGAGCAGGGCCGTCTTGGCGTTCGCCGTCAAGTTGGTAGCCGGCGTCATCAGCTGCGCGCTGTTGGTGTTGGTGGAATCGACGCCGATGCCGACCGCCATAAAAATGTTGCCGACCGAGCTGGACGCCTGACCATAGACCTCGGCATTGAGAAGATTGCCGGGAAGGCCGACGACAAGATCAAGCTGGTTTGCCGCGTTGCCATTGGCCTGCCGGAACGAGGCGGTCGTGTAGTTCCAGTTGTCCGTCGTCTCGACCGCATTGCGCAGGACACGTCCGACCTGGTCATAAACATTGTAAACGTACCGCTTGGCCGCCGAGTCCTCGGTCTGACCATCGGCCGTCATGCGGATGGTGCCGATCAGCACCGCCTTGTCCGCGGGCACGGTGACCGTGTTGCCCGAGGCATTGCCGAAGCGGATCACGATCGAATTTGCATTGGTCCACACGCCGGTGTTGCCGAACAGGTGGACCTCGGTCGTGCCCGCGCCGCTGCCGCGCGATGTATCCGAGGTCCAGGCCGGGCCTGTGCCGATACGGATGGTGCCGGAATCGTTGATGCGAAACACATCGAAATTTTTGCCGGACTGATGATAGTTCGTGTGCGCGTTGTTGCTGTCGAGCGCGATGGAGGCCTCGGCGGCGCTGTCGGCGAGGATGTTGGTGCCGTCGCAGGTGATATGCGGGCCAGCGATATAAAAGACCGTGCCGGCGGCGACGACGTCGGTCGTGGTGACCGAGACGCCCGAGGTCAAGGTGAGGCGCCCCTGCGGCCGCGGCTGGATGGTAAAGCCCGCCAGGGCCGTTGCAAGCGAGGCCGCCGTAGCGGCGGACGCCGCAGCGGACGCCGCGGCATTCGTCTCGGAGGTCTGCGCCGCCGAGAGGATCGCGCTCGCATCGACCGAGGCCGACACGACGAGCTGATAATGATCGACCGACCATATCATCAGCACGGGCGAATTGATCAGGAGCGAATTGGCGACCAGCGACACCCCGAAAGCATTCTTGATTTCGACGCTCGCAGCGCCGTTCACGCTGATGAAGGTCGCCGCCGTGTTGGTCGCGCCCGGTGTCAGGATGAAAAGCTTTTTGCCGGGCGCAGTAGGTGTCTCGGGCGCGCTCGCCACGATCGCATTCGCGCTGCCCCCGGTCACGGTCAGCGGCACCACGCTCGTCGGCAGATCGCCGATCCGCGTCCAGGAGCCAGAGCCAGAGGCGCCGCTCTTGATGTAGAGCCCGTTGTAGGCCGGCGTCGTATCGTTATAGACGATCGCCGTTACGTTGGCGGCATGCGCCAGATCCGCGGTCAGCGCCGTCAGCGTCGCATAGGCAAGGCCGCCATTGGAGCCATTCAGCATGGTCTCCAGGAAGGTGCCCCACGCGATGACGTCGTCCTTTGAAACCGGATTCGGCCCCGACGCCGGCACGCCTGCCAGCACGTAACGACGAAAGATTTCTGCAGCCGTTTTAAGTATCGGCATTTGCCCCACCCATCATTTGAAAAGTGATTTCTGCAGCGCCGTTAGCGCAACAACAGACCAGCGAGCCCGCTCATAGGTCGAGCGCCGTCAGCGCAGCGACGTCGACCAGGTTCCAATTGAGCGTGACCCGGCCGCCGAGCAGGTCGACCTCGGCATTGGGCTGGATCTCAACAACGCAATCCTCAAGCCCGCTCACGACGGGGAATTGGACCTTGATCCAACGCTTGCCGAGGTAGCGCATGCCGTAGAGCGTGGTGACGAACGTGCCTGACATTTTCGGGTTGAGCCGCAGCAGCGCCCGCTGCGCCAGGATGTTGGCCTGATCGGCGTTCTGCACCCAGGACAGATCAAGCGGCTTGGCGCGCACAATGCCGGTGAGCGCGATCGCAGCGGCATCGCGCACGGGCGGAATCTGGTCGGTGACGTAATGCGCGGCGGCATTGGTGAAGGTCACGTCAAGCTGGTTGATACTGTCCTCGTCCGCCTGTCCCTTGCGCACGGTGAAGCCGAGAACGCAGTCTGATGTCAGCGGCGGATCGGTCGGCTCGCGATAGACACCGACCGTCAACACGAGCGTGCCGTCGCCCGCTTCCGCGAGCCAACCATCCATCGTGGACAGGATCTTGCCGATGACGCTTTCGGGCGAATTGTCGAATTGATAGAAGCCCGCCGATTGATACCGCGCGCGACCTCCGACGTCGGCATCGCAGAGATTGGCCTCGGACATCCATTGCGTAAGCGTCGCCGTCGGCAGGATGATGTCGAGATCCTCACCCATGCCGCCATCCGTCGCGGTCAGATAGTCGATCAGCTGCAGCACGCCGTTGGGGGAGGCCTTCCAGGTCGCGGGATTGCTGACCGCCTGCGTGACGTCGCGCGGATCCCAGATCGGCGCGCATTTGGCGACGATCGACGGCAGCGGCAGGCCATAGGGATAAATCTTGGTGAACTGCGTAGGGTCGCTGGCATGGCCGCAATTCATGCAGATGCAGGCGATACCCTTGCCGGCGTAAGCCGTGGTCCAAAGGCCGTTGGTGTTGGTGGCATTGACCGAGGTGCTCGAGGAATTCTGAAAAGCAGTCCCGTAGAACACCTGCAGATTGACGTTCTGGAACCAGATGCCGACCGGCGGCGTCACGGTAACGTAAGCGCCATCGGTCATCGAACCGCTGGTCGCGACGGGATGATCGTGCAGATAGAGCTGCAGCGCCTGCTCGATGGGGCCGCTGTGAAAGGCCAGCACGTCCAAGGAGTCGCCGCCGGCCGCCAGGAACAGCATGTAATAGCCGGACAGCCGATTGGTCCAATAGCCACGCTGCCGCGGCGGGACCGATTGCTTGAGCGGTTGTGCGCCGGCCTCCGGCTTGGGCACATCCGGATTGTTGAGCGCATATTGCAGACCGATCGCAGCCGCGCCGATCGCCGTCGCGCCCACGATCGAGGCGACGCTGACCGACGTGCCCGCGACCTCGAGCGTGAGGGCAGCGGCTCCGAAGCTGGTAACCGACTCGGTCAGACCCGCGCCGGACAGGATCAACAAGCCAACGGCCTCAGGCATGGGATGCGCTCCAGGACACGAGCAGAGGCAAACGTGCGGCGACCACGCCACGCGGCGACTGCGCCATCACGACGAGGCCGCCGCCATCTAGCACGAGCGCGCCGGTGGGCCGACGCAGCCAACGGCCTCGTCGCCGTGCGAACGGCACCAGGGCCAGGGCGACATCGCCGTGGCGCGGCTGGCTTGCTTCACGCAGTCCGATGCGGGCAAAGCGCCGGCGGCACGATGCGACCAGGCCACCCTCGCTCCTGACGGCGGCGCGAAAGGCGCGCTCGGTGCTGTAGGTGCCGCGACGGTCAGGCATCGCGTCCGGCCAGCCGCAGGCCATCAGCCAATCGGCCATCAGGATCGCGCAATCGAACTGCCCATAGGCAAAATCGCGCGCGGCGGCGGAAGCGAGATAATCGGCTAGCAGCATCAAAAAGTAGGCCAAGGCTTGTTGTAGCCGTGCGCGTAGTTGGGCGTCAGGCTGCAGAACAGATCGCCGGGATAACGTGCCTGCTGGTCGGAATCCGAGAAATACGAGAATGAGGGACGTCGCCGGCCCGTGAACCGCGTGCCACACGACAGCGTGATTGCGCGCAGCGGCGTCGCCTCAGGTGCATCAACCGGCTGCTGGCCGACCGAGAGGAAATCGGCGACATAGAACGCGCACCAGTGCACTGGCCCGATCAAGGCCCAGTCTGCGTCCATCAGCGCAAAACCGAGCGTCGCCGGCTTTCCCTTCACCACATTGGCATCGCTTCCGGAAGCCAGGGTCAACAGCTCCCCAGAGACACCACTGAGATTGAACTCGACGCGCTCCGCCGCGCCGTTGAGCAATTGCTTGAACGCCGGCACGTCGCGCAATTCGCCGAAGCCGTGATAGATCGCGCCCGTCACGTCGAGGACATTGACGCCCGGCGCGATATCACCAAATCCAAGCCAGAGACGGACGATCGGATCGGTCTCGAGGCGGAAGAAAACACCTATGCTGACATTTCCTGATGCCAGCGCGGCGAGCTCATCATCGGAGAACGTCATGAGGGGGGCGCCTCGACGAAATCGACGTCGGCCGTGTTGAACGTCCAGGGCTGGACTGTGAGATCCATCGACGACGGCTGGGCCAGGCGCATGGTGCAGCGGGGCCTGTCGAATTCGAGCCGGGTGCCGTCCGCGACAGCTTCGCGCAGCGGCGGATTAAACGTGATCGTTCCTGATGTGCTCGAGGCCATGTCGACCGTGGCAATCTCGTACATCCGCCAGCCCCAGGTCGGATGATCGATCGAAAAGCTCTCGCCGCCGAGCAGCTCGCCCGCACGATTGACAGTGATCGCGAGCGAATTGGCACGCAGGCTTGCGGCGCCGCAGGTGATGTCGATGATGGGCTGCTCGAAGCCGACACCGTCGTCAAAAAACGTTCCATCCGCGTAGGAGATTTCCAGCCCTTGCGCGATTCCCGCCGGCCACGGCCGCGCCAGGGCGTCGTTACGCGGCACGACCAGTGCGTTGACGCCGCCCTGCGCTAGTTGCCGGAGGGCGCGCCACAACAGCAGCGACCGCTTCTGACGGTCCCGGCCCGTGTCATTGACGCCCTGCCGTCCTGACAGGCTGATGGCCGACATCTTGCAGGTCCAGAAGCCGCCGCCATCTGAGCGCACCAGCATCGGCATGCTGGCGCCGGCATTCTGGCCGCCGGAAACGGCCACGCCTGCAATGTTCCAGGCATGGGTCTTTTCACGCAGCAGCGCGCGCGGGAAGACATAAGCCATCCGTCACCCCACTCCCGTCGACTGTAGGCGCTGCGTCGAGACCAGCAGCTTGTTGATCTGGCCGAGCCTCTTCTGCGTCGCGATCTGCGACCGCTGAAGATTGTCGATGGTCGCTGGATTGATCTCGCCAGCAATGTAGTTATTGATATGGAGCGTCGATCCAGACTGCGACGACCGCGCGACGTCGTTCGGAATCACCTGCGAGCCGCGTGGCAGATTGACCAGTTCCTTGCCGTTCTCGCCGACCCAGGCAAGGCCGCCCGGCGCATAATCGGTGCCCTCAGCGAAACCGGGAATGAACGCTTTGAACAGCGAAGCGAATGGCGAGAGACCGCCGGCGGCCGGCGCATTGAAGATCGACGAGAAGACGGAATTGATCGCTGCTTTCTCCAGCGTCTTGAGCAGGCTCGACAGCACATCGTTGAGGTTCTTGCCCTCCACCACCGCGTCGGAAAACGCCGTCGAAAGCGCACTGCCGACCTGCGCACTGGCGCTGTTGATCTCGGTCAGCGACTTTTTGGCGGCATCATAGGACGCGGTTGCGGTCGCGATCGCCTGCGAGGAGCTGATGAACTTGGCGGCGTGGTCGGACGTCAGTTTGATGCCGGCGGCCTCGAGGGCCTGCTGCGCCGACATGGTCTTGCGCAACTCCTCATATCTGTCGATCTGCTCCTGCGTCACCTCGCCGTTGTCGCGCATGATCGCCGTCAGCTCGCGAAACTCGGCGCGGAACTGCGCCTGTGCTGCGTTGTTTTGGAACACGGCCGCCGTATCGGCCTTCAGTGTCGCGGTCCGCTTGGTGATGTCGTCGACGGCGATATCGAACTGATCGCGCGCATTGCTTTCCTTCTTGCGCACCGGCAAATGGGCTGCGTTCGGATCCGGCGCATCGGCCGCGGCCGGGCGCGAGGACGGCAGTGGAACGCCGTCGGGAAACTGCTGTTTCGCCTCGGCGGCCTGTGCCTTCTCTAGTTCTAGCCGGAACACCTGCGCCTTGAAACGCGCGGCCTCGAGCCCCTGGATGATGTCAGGATCGCCACCCGTTTTCGACATATGGTCGATCACGCGGGTGAGCTGATCGACGTCTTGCGCCAGCCCGAGCGCATCCTTGCGCGCGACGTCCAGTGCATCGAGATACGCATTGGCCTTATCCTGGCCGCTGCCGGGGGCCGCGCCATTGGCCGCGGCCAGCTTGGCGAGAAAATCACCGGCCTGATCGATCAGGTCACTCAGCGCGACCGCAATGTCCCCTGCAACCGCCTTGAACTGCTTCCCCCAAGCATCGGTCGACTGCTGCCAGGCTCGCTCGAACAGTTCGGCCTTAGCAACCGTCGCGCCGTCTATCACGACGCCGGCCGCGTCAGCTTTCTTTGCAAGAGCATCGAAGCCGCCTGCCGTTTCCGTTAGCGCGCGAACCCATCCCTCGGATAGTCCGAGCATCTCGGCCGCTTTGACTTTTTCCGGCAACGACGGGAACCGATTGAGAAGGTCGCCCGCGATCTTCAGCGTCTGGCTGACGCTGATGACCTGATCGTTCCGGTCCTTGTACTTGATGTTGTTGGCGTCGAGCAGCTTGGTGAGCGAATTCTCGTTTTCCTTCGCATCGGCCAACAGGGTGGCCACGTTGCGCAGGTCCTTGGTGGCTTGCTCGCCTGATACGCCGCCCTGCCCGGCGGCGTAGAGGTTACGCTGAAAATCTTCGACCGTCTGGCCGACATATTCGGCATTCTTGCCGATACTCGCGACCTCTGAGTTGATGCTGGTCAGCGCCGCGAACAATGCGCCGGCGGCAGCGGTCGCGCCGCCGAGAGCCGTTCCGAACGCAGCCAGACCGCCGAAACCCGGATTGAGCCCGGAGAACGCGGACTCAATACGCGAGATCGCGTCATCGGCCATGTTGCCGGCCTGATCGAGATCGGCCGAAAACTGGTCGAGGCGCGCGCCGAGAACGGCGACGAGATCAGATGACATTCATGCTTCCAGACAGGAGCGCGTCAAACTCTGCGTCGGTTGGCGCCGGAATGATCTCCTCGGCGCCGTTGGCCTTGTTGAAACCGTCGATGCAGGCGCGGAATTGCCAGAAGGCCATGCGGTCGACCTGGTCGGGCGAAAAACCCATCGCCGCGCCGTTGCCGTAGATCACGGCGAAATCGACGGGGCCGCTTTCGCCGGCTTCATCTACTTTTTTTTTGCCTCATCGGCCGCCTGCTCCGGCGGCCCGACCAGGCCCGCCATCAGCACGGTCAGCGCCGGCAGCATGTGCGGCACCGGCGGCGTGTTGTCGAAATATTGCCCCATCTCGATCGAGGCATCGCGCGGTGACATGCCCCCGCCGATCAGGCCGAGACGCAGGATGTCGCGCAGATCATCCGGCCAGACATTCTTGGCCTTGAGCTGCGCGACCAGGTCCATGGGACCAGCCAGCGGCGCCCCGATCGCGAGGCGCCGGCGGTTGACGTTCTCCTGGAGCGCACGGAACTGGCCAAGCCCAAACTTGAAGGCCTGCAGGCCGCTGCCCCAGATCAGCTCGACCTCGCTCATGCGATCTTCGTGATCTCGCCGTCGCTATCAATGGTCGCGGAGAAGTTGACCCGCTGGCCGCGATTGGCCGTGACGTCGAGCTTGGACAGGATGGCGTTACCCTGCCAGATCCGCGTGCCGAGCTTGATCTGCACCGGCTTTGATGCGCCGGATTCAAACCAGTCATTCCAGACATCGAAATCCTCGTCGGCGACCACACCGGAGCCGGTCATCTGGCCCGACAGCGAGACGACGTCCCGCTCGAGCCAAGATGGCGCGTCGGGATCATCGCAGTCCGGCACATTGGTGTCATTGGTGTTGGCGGTGCGCGCAAAACCCTTGGAATTTAGACCGCAGGGCGAAGCGTAAACGACCGGCGAGCCGCTGCCGATCTGGATCAGGAACGTGGAATATTTGAGCGTCTGGGCCTGCGCCATGGCAGCGGTCTCCTGGGAAATATGAGGTGAAAGGGTTAGCGACGGGTGGTCAGCGCGCCACGATAGGCACCGGAGCCGCCGGCGGACCGCGTGGCGCGTGTCTTGTTGCTCTCGGCGAGCGTCTCCTCGAATGTTTCGCGCACGCCCTCACGATAGCGGTTCTTGTAACCGCGCACGGTCGGATAGAAGAACGGCCGCGCCTCTTCCTTGACGGTGCCGAACTCTTCAGCGAGCGAATAATCGAACGCGCCATTTTCGGTTCGCTTGGTGGTCTGTGGGCCGCCGGCGATCACCAGGACGGAGGGTTTGGTGTCGGTCGAGACGTCCTTGATGCGCACGGAGTCTTTCAAATGGCCCGACACGCTATGCTCGATCGCAGCTTGGATGTTCTCGCGCAGCTCGGCCGCCTGCGCGAGAAACTCGTTTCGGAAGTTCTTCGCCATCTGGTTTTTCAACGCCAGCATATCGGTCTTGAACTGCTTGACGCTGGCGTTGTTGCCCATGCCGAGAAACCTTGTCGCGCGCGGCGACTAAGCCGACGCCGCGATAACCTTGATGTTGTAGTTGACGCTGCCACCGGCGCCGTTGGCGACCTTGAGCAGATCGCCGGTGCCGGCGGTGACGGTCCAGCCGGTGCGGCTGACAAAGACGGCCTTATCGCCAGGCGCAAGCACGATGGTGTAGGTGGCGCCGCCGAGCGGGCCGTTGAAGGTGTTGGAGGCGGCGGCGCCGACGGTCAGCGACGACAGCGAGGCCTCCGGATTTTCGATCTCGATCGCCTTGACCTTGGCGGCGTTGATGGTCTGGCCGAAAGCGTCGGTCAGAGCGCCGGCGAGGTCGAGGTTCTCGCTGGTCGAGGCCGCCAGCGTGCGCGTGTCCATGAACGCGATATCAGCATTGCCGTAGCCGGTGCCCGAACCGAGGTGGATGTCGGCGGAGTCTGGCATGCGGTCGACGACGTCGCGGCCGTCGAGCGACTTGGTGTTGATGGCGAAGATCGAGGCACGCACAGTCGACTTGAGCGAAGTCATGGAAGGCTCCAGGGTTTGAGAGGGGACGCAGAGACGAACGTCAGGACGCCGCGGCGTCCGTAAGGATCGAGAAGGTCAGCACGGCATGGTTGGTGACGCCGTCCGGGTCGCGCAGATAGTTGGCGCTCTCGAGGAGCACGGATTGCGTTCCGCTCGATGCCGTCGACAACTCCTCATCGTGCAAGACGCCGACCACGGCGCCGCCGACCTGGCGCGACTTGTCGGCCGCCTTGAACTGATCCCAGACGTGGATCGTCACCGCGGTCTCGGCCGCGTCGATGCCATCCGCCGATTCCGGGATCACCTGCATGTTGCCGATGGTGACCAGCGGATAATCAGGCTTAGCCGGCACGCGGTCATAGATGCGATCGGCGATCAGGTTGGCCAGGGCGGGATCAGCCGACAGCTTCGCAACGATCGCGGACCGGATATCGGCAGCAGGATCTGTTAGCGCCATCAGCCTGAGATCCTCACGTCGATCCGAACGATCTGGTTGTTGATCTTCTTGGCGTCGACCCACACCACGGTCTGGTAGCGTGCCGAGCCGTCCAGCGCGATCTTGTCGCCGGCGTTCTCCTCCGGCGCGACATGGGACGGATCGCCGTCCGGCCAGCCGGCGGCGAGGATCTGCGTCGGCGACAGGATCAGGTTGAAGCCGGATGGCTTGATGCCGGCCGGCAGGTCATCAGCCTTCGTGCGGTCGACCCGAGCGCGACAGGTCACCTGCGCAACAACGACGCCGTCGTCATCGAGGCGCGCCAGAACGACATCCTCACCATAAGCGGCCAGGAAGCGATTGAGCTGTGCAATCGAGGCCGAGGCGGTCATCATGGCGATCAGCCCTCGGTCTTGGTTTCAGACGTGATGACCTGCCCGACCGGCGGCTCGGTCGAGCCGCTCGAGGATTCCCCACCACCGTTTGGGCCGCCGTTGCTCCTGGCGCCCATGCGGTCGAGGATCTTGTCGAGATCCGAGCGCTGCTTCTCGAGCGAGCCGACGTGGTCGCGCAGCGCGGCGTGCTGGTCGTCGATGTCGTCGAGCACGGTGTCATAGCGCTCGCCGGTGACGGCGAGGCCCTCCTCGAGCTTCTCGGCGCGCGCCAGGCGCGAGGAGAAGCCGGCCAGCTCGATCGGCCGCTTGATGGAACGGTTCATGTCTGTTGCCTCCAGAAGTGACGGATTGCGCTCGATCGCGACCAGCAGCCGCCGCAGCGCCAGGCGGCGATGGGCGATGGCGACCAGGCGATCGATATCAACGCGTCTTGACGCGCAGCCGGATGACCTGCTGCAGCTCCGCGCCAGCAGCCGTGGTGACGCGATTGGTGATCTCATAAGCCTGCCCCGCAGCGCCGCCGGAGATCTGCACCGTCGCGACTTTCGCCGTGTTGCTGGCGTTCTCGGCGATGAGGCCGGACGGCAGCTCGAAGGTCGACGAGGCAAGATCATCGCCGGCGAGCCGATCGGTCCAGTCGACCGCATAGGCGACGCGGCGCTCGGCCGGATCTTTCGGCGGAAACACATGCCGCGCCGTGCGCGCGAGCAGCTTGACGGTGCGGACCATTACCAGACCTCATCCAGCATCAGGTTGCGCACCGCATCCGGTATCAGCGTCGCCAGGTTCGCCGGCACGCTATATTGCTGCTGGCCGATGCCGAACACGGTGTCGCTCGACAGCATCAGGCTGGTCTCGCCCATGGTGTAGAGGTGGCGCAGCATCAGCAGGATCGCCACCTTGACGTTGCCGGGCATCTCGGTCGGGTCCTCATAGCCGGCGTCAAAGCGGATGACGACCGGCTCCGGCGAGCGGGCGAACAGGACGGGCCAAGTCGTGCCGATCTTCGGCACGATGCGGCAACTCTCGCCCTTGGTCTGCACCACGTAGGCCGAAGGATCGAGCGCCTGCTGCGTCTGGCTGACCCAATCGACATATTTGATCGAGGTCACCTGGTCGGACAGAACCGGCGCAATCGGCAGATCGAGGCATTCGCGCCAACACGGCAACACCCATTCCAGCGTCTGCAGCACGAACACCCTCTGCACCAGCGACTGGCAGAACTTGGTGGCCGCCGGGATCAGCGCGTTGATCATGACGTCGTTGCTGGTGTCGCCGGTGTCGATGCGCAGCTGCGCCTTGGCCTCGGCCAGGGTGACCGGAAAGCTCGCCGGCGGCGTGACGATGCGGAGCATGTTCGGATTTACCTGAAACGGACGCGGTAACCTTGCCGCGTTAGGTTAATTTCAGCGCGCGGTTGAAAGCCATCGGACCGTTGCGCGAGTATCGCTATCGCCAGTCGTCTGACCTCATGAGGCCAGAATTTTCAGCGCTGGCACGGGCCGCCAGTGGATAATCCCTTGGCTGGAAAGCTGGCGGTCCATCCTGCATCATCCCTGTGAACGGGGATCTGCTCCCTTGAAGGGAGTGGACTACTTCACAAAATCGACAATGATCGAGATCGCCTTGCCGCCTGCCCGCTGGTCGCGCGGTGGGCAGCGGAACACAAACATATCGTTTTCGGGAAATGGATTCGTTACTGACGTTTCGTCATCAGCCCAATAGTGGTGAAACGTGATCTCAGAGCACTTCCGAATTTCGGACTTGAGGATCAGTTCCATAACTTGTTCGTAGGTAGGGAACCACAGATGGGCAAAGCCATCCGTCGTGAAGACCGTCCTATAAACGGCCTTGTCGGCGTCATAGTCGACCTTTCCGCCCATCATCAGGTCGGCAAGAGGTTTCCCCTTGTGATCGTACACCGTCCGCGCCGTCAACAGCGGGCTCCGATAATCGGGAACGCTCATCCGGAAGATGCCGCCAGGCATTAGCGCTCGAAAAATCTCATCAAATAAACTCGGCACCCTTTCCTTTGGGAGGTGCTCCATCACGTCCTGGGCCTGGATTTTTCTGATCGAGTTATCAACCGCAGGAAGCGGATTGTTGAGATCGTGGAATACTTCCCGCTCATAGCGAGGATTTAAGCAAAGCCCAACGAAATTTGGGATGGCAAACTGCGGCTCTGTTTTTCCAAGGTTTCCGAAATAGAGATAGGGATCGTCGGGCATAACGCCGGCAGCCATGAAATCCTCCACTGCGATATACGCGAGAGTTGCATGACGGACGCCGTACCCGCAAGCGAAACTTTCGATTACGGCACGCTTGCGACCTTGAACTGCCCGATTGGCACGTTCGAGTTTGCCACCTCCGTTGGGGAGGCCGAAGTCAGATCGGGCCACGTTCCAAAAGTCTGACCAACAGTATATCCAGAGAATGACTGAGTTGATGCCAAAGCAGTCCCCTGCGTCGTCGAACCAAATAGCCAACCGATATAGCAATTGCCGACGTTAGTTGCGGCAAAAGCCGCGGTCCCGTTGTCGCAATTTGTCGCGAACCAGTACAGGCCGGGCGTCAATTGGACGGAGACGGCGGAGTTAACGCTTCCCGTAGAAGTGGTAGACATACTTGCAGTCGAGCAGAGAGCATTGCCTGTCGGCAGGTTCGTGGTTGAGTTGTTGGCGTAAATCGCGGCTTGCACATTGCCGCCCGCTGATGCGGTCTGCACCCGAAGACCTAGCGAATTAAGGGTAATCGTGCTTCTGACGAAGAATGGCACAAGGCGAATATTGTTGGCTCCAGGGGCGCCAGGAGCGCCTGAAATCGTTCCGAACTGGGCGGTGTCATACCATCTGTTCGCGATGTAGACGACGTGATCGAAGAAGGTGCTGCAGATATCCGATTGGGCAATCGTGCGCTGGGTCATGTTTTGTATCCTTATTGGATTGAAATTAGGGCGGCGCCGCAGGGCGGGATCGCAACCGTGTCGCCGTTGTTGATGGTGAAGGTCGTACCGGACCAAACGCCGCTTTCGCCGATCGCTTGGCCGCCAAGGATGGGGGATGCAGAGGTGGCGCCCGCACCATCTCCATCGCGCGAGAGGAGAACTGTCGCTGTTGCCCACGCTGCCGACTGCATGGGCTTGATGTACGCGGTGTTCGAATTTTCATTGTTGACGACGAGAATTGCAGCTTGGTTGTTGGCCTGCTTCACGGCGATCGAGTTGATGTAGGCCGTGCCGCCCTGCGTGGATGCTGCGATCTGCTTGCCCGCAATCCGAGAGAACAGGTACATCCCGTAGAAAACGGGGCTAGGCTTAAAGTTACCGTTCCCCTGCTGGACGAGGGGATTGTAGACACCCTGCCCCCCGTTGAAGCTGTATGTGCTGTGAACGCACATGCCAGCCCATCCAATTTTCGCCGTCCTGATTGCGTTGTTGATGAACCATGCCTGCGCCATCAACCTGTCGCTGATGCCGAGCTGGCCGCCATTGCTGAGGGAATTCGTCTCGCTCAAGATTAGCGGGATGCCCCCAGCACTGGTGTATGGGTAAATGATGTTGAAGTCTGTCGTGAGCGAGCTAGCGAGCAGCGACGGCCAGTCCGTTACCGTGCCGTTTCCACCAACTGCACTGTAGTTGTGGATCGAAACGAGGCTAAGGCCAGCCAGGCCCGGCGTAAGCCCAGGAATAGCCGTCTGAGAGGTCGTCTGGTTATTGTCGTCGCACGCGCCGAACTTCGCAGCCGCGACCGCGCCAGTGATGGCTGTGTAGTATGAATTCCAAGCCGTTTGATAGTTGCCGACCGTGAACGAGCCGCCAGTGAATGGCTCGTTGCACATCTGGAAGATCGCCTTGGTTCCGAAGGCGTTGTTCAAATAGCCTGCCTGGGTGGCGGCGGTCGAGGAATCATTCGCGACCAAATCAAGGCCATAGATCAAACTCCAACCTGATCCGACGGCAGCGAGAAAGGAAGCTAGGCTGTTTGCGTTGACTTGCGCAAAGGCTGGCGTCGTTGCTGTGTTAGAAGACCCGCCTCCGATACGAAATTTACCATTGCTCCCGAGCAGAGAGAGGCAGCCGATATAGGAGCCCATTGAGCCGGTCGTGCTCTGGTACATCCCACGGGAAGCGAAATCTCCGACCTCCGCACTGATGCTAACGAAATCCGCAGGGATAGTGCTGCCGAGCGACGTGAGATCGACGGAAACAATTGCCGATTTTGCCGACGATGGCAGGTTGGGGCCAAGCAAGAAGGCGCCGTCTGGCCCGAGAAGATAGGCGCCGTCAGGTCCCTTCAACACGTCGAAGCCCGCTGGAGAGGGCATTTGCGCTCTCCCAAGGACACGGCGCCGTTTGAGATCGAGCACCGCTTTTTTAACCGGCAGCAGGCGGCTCATCGGTTCACTCCCCGGCGCGGCGAATTTCGGATTATCAGCGCGTGACGATGGTCAGCGCGCGCGCCGCGGTCTGATTGACCGGCGTGCCATTGGTGCCAGAACGCACCTTGATCTGATTGAGGCCGACGAACGCGGAGGGATCGAGATAGATGTAGCGGCTGGCCGCGGCGGTGACGGTTAGCTCATTGCCGCTCGAGTCATAGACGTTGTTGAACGTCGCGCCACCGTCCGCGCTACCCTGAAAGGTCAGATTGGCTGCATCCCAGCCGGACGGCATGACGATGCCGACAGCGACCTTTTCACCAAGAGCGATGGCGGCCGACAGCGACGTGCTGATCGCGATCGCTGCGGATTGGCTGACGGTATCGACCATGACGGCCCTCTATCGACGTTGAGACAATGAAAAGGCGCGGCCCGGCGGAATGCCGGGCCGCCAGACGGCGACGAAATCAGGCGACGACTTGCGCCTGGGTGGTGGCGGCGTTGGCGCTATCCGAGGCCGCGCCATAACGGGGGTCCATGCCCATCACGACGCCGCCGATCAGCGACGCCGCGACTGCCGGCGTGATCGACAGGCGGAAGAACTTGAAGCCGTTGGCGAAGTCGAGATCCTCCTGGCGGAGATTGATCAGCGCCTGCTTGCCATCGTCAGTGTTGGTCTTGGTGAACTGCGTGATGGCCTTGTTGGTGACGTCCTTGGCGCCGGTACCGCTGTTGTCGCTGGCCTGCTGCAGCTTGGCGTCGACGGTCGCGGAGGCGCCGAGCACGCCGAGCTGGATCAGCGCCAGATAGGAATGAAACACGGTCGCATCGATCCAGCCCGAGGTCTGGACCGAGGACGCCGAGATCGGCGCGATGACGCCGACGACGCTGGCGCGCTGGGACGGTTTGAGATTGAGCTGGGACATGGCCCGCCTTTCTGATGGTTGCGAGGTTGCGGAGAACGCGAAGCACCGCCGCCGGCTTGGAGACCGGCGGCGAGATCGCAGGCGCGCGTTTAGCGAGCCTGCAGCGTGACGAAGTGCGACTTGGTGTTGCTGCCATGCGCCGGCGAGACGGGCGCGGTCAGGTAGGGCTGGCCGCCGAGGCGGAACACCCAGCGGAACGCGGTCAGGTTCTGGTCGAAGAACAGGTGGATCGAGGCCGCGAAGTCGATGCCGCCGCCCGCCTTGGTCGCCAGCGCATAGCCGGAGAGATCGACCAGCGCGATGTCGCCGAGCGTGCCGAGCGACTGCATGTGCTCATTGAAATTCATGCTGCGGCCGAGGAATACGCCGCCGTCAGGCGCGCCAGCGAAAGGCTGGTTGTTCGGCAGCCAGGCCGGCACGTTGCCGAGCGTGAGCTGGCCGAGCTGCGGCAGCACGTCGGAATTGGCCAGCCACATCGGCACGCCGCCCATGCGCAAGAGACGCGAGTACATCTTGAGCACGTTGGCGTTGACGATGGTGCTGGCGGCCTGCCCGGATTCCTTGTTCACGGTCACCAGGGCGCCGGAATTCATGAAGCCGAGCGGCTTGCCGTTTCCGTCGCCGGAGACGACCGCGTCGGAGGCCTTCCACTGGATCGCACGGGCCGCCTGGACAGTGATGCGGTTCTGCAGCCGCGGCGCATCGGACAGCACCTCGTCGGTCGCCGTCACGAACGCATAGAGCTCGTGCAGCTGCAGGATGGTGCCGGTGATGGCCGCCTTGGTCGCCACCATCTGCGTGCCCTCCGAGCGCCAGGCCGCCTGGACGCCGGCGGCGCCCCAAGGCGTGGTCTCGTCCTTGGCGATCGAGATGGTGTTGGAGCTGGTCGGCTCCGGGTTGCAGTAGGACAGCAGGCTCGAGTCCGAGAACACCAGCGACCAGATCTGCTCGCGGTACTCGGTCGGGACCAGGAAGCCTTCACCTGATGTGCCCTGGTTCTGCTGGTAGCCACTAGCGGCCGCCGTCAGACGCTGGTCGAGGCTGCCGGTTGCGGCACCGCGGACGGCGACGGCGAATTCGGCGAGGTTGTGGAAGCCGGCAGTGCGCTCCGGATTGAGATCGTTGACGACGGTTGCGCGGGCCGGACCGCCGAGCGAGGTGGTGCCGAACAGCGTGGCACGGCGGGTCTTGGCCTCCTCGGCGGCGATCTCGGCGTCGAGCGCCTTGACTTCCTTCTCGAGCGCGTCGACCTCGGCCTCGAGCGCGGTCGCTTGCGCGCCTTCCGCGTCGGTCAGGGCTTCGCTCTTGTCGAGCAACGCATTCAACGCCGTCAACTTGCTCTTGCCGGACGCCGCCTTTTCGGCGCGGGCCTGGCGCAGCTTCTTGATGTCCTTTTTCGACATTGTCGAAAACTCCTCTTGATGATGGCCCGGACAGGAAACAGCCCGCGTTCCCGCTGTCCGGGCCGGACGCGGGAGGAGCAACCGAAAAACGGTTCGGATTTCTTGGAGCTACTCGAAAGCGAGTGCAGAGCGGCGGCGCGCGGCGCGCGTCGGGCCTTTCGGCATCATGCCCGAGATGACCTGGTCGAGCGTGCCGACGCGATCGGCCATGCCACGCGCGACGGCATCGCGGGCGCCGAACACGCGGCCCTGGCCGTATTCCTCGCGCACCTTGGTCTGCGTGACCTTGCGGCCCGATGCGACCGCCTTGATGAAATCGGCGCCGGCGGCGTTGGCACGGCTCTGCAGGAAGCCGCGCGCATCCTCCGATAGCGGCGCGAACGGATGCGCCTCATTCTTCATCGGCGATTGCTCGGAGCGGATCAGCGTCATCTTGACGCCCATCTGCTCGAGATAGCCTGAGACGTCCTGGTGCATGATCATGGCGCCGATCGAGCCGACGTCGCCGGATGGCGCGATCACCATTTCGGAGGCCTGCGAGGCGATCCAGTAGGCCGCTGACGCCGCCAGCGTGTTGACGCAGGCAATGCAGGGTTTTTTCGACGCGGCATCAGCGACGGCCGCGGCGGCCTCCATCGTGCCGGAGACCGTGCCGCCAGGACTGTCGATGTCGAGGATGATGCCGGCGACGTCAGGATCATTGCCGGCGCGGGTCGCCGCGGCAGCGATGCCGGAGAGGCTCGAGCCATACCAGGAGCCGCGCGGCGTCAGGCCGCCATAGACGCCGATCAGCGCGATCTTGGACGGCTGCGCGCTGACGGTTTCGGCCGCGGCCGCGAGCGCCTGCTCGCGCGCCTCGATGCCGGCGAGACACTCCATCATCGCCGAGATCTCGATCGCGACGACGGGATCGATCGCCGTGATCTGCGTGATGACCTGGCGCAGCTTCTTGTCCTTACTCATCGTTAGGTTGCTCCTCGGTCGATCCCTTGCCGCCCTGCCCGGCGTCGCCGCCATCGCCTGACGCTGCGCCGGAATCCTTGGTCAGCGGATTCTTGTAGTCGTCGCCGCCCTCGTCCGTGCGCGGCGACATGTTTTCCCAGCGCAGGATGTCGTTGGCGGACAGCCATTCGCCCTGCCGGCCCATCAGGTAAGCGGCGTAACGAGTCTTGAGATCGCCTCGCAGCAGGCCGAAGAAATTGAACTCGACGAACAGGCTGTTGTCGGGGTTGTCGAGCAAGAGATCGCGCTCGGCGCCCTGCTCGATCGCGATCGCGAGCGGCGCCAGGCAGTAGGTGACGAATTCGCCGCCCTGCGTCTCGATGTTGTTGTTGGTCGATCGCTTGAGCCGGCCGGCGCGGTGCGGCGGATAGCTCCACAGGCCGAACACGGCCGTGTCGGCGGCATCCTCGGTCTCGAGCAGCTGCGCCTCGGCGTTGGTGACCTTCTGCTGAATATAATCAGCGCCATGAGTCAGCAGCTTGTCCCGATGCCTGTTGCGGCCCGTGCCGGCCTCGCGCCAGGTCTGGAGAAACTCCCGCTTGTCTTCCTTGTCCTTGAATGTGCCGGGATGCTTGATGATGCCGCCGGTCGCGCCGTAATTGGCAAACCAGATGTCGCCATACTCATGCACGGCGATGGCGCGGCCGAACACGTTTTTGGCCGTGTGAAAGATCGGCTCGCCGAGCAGCCCGTCCTCGCGCAGCGGGTTGCCGCGCAGATGCCAGATCTCGTCGTCGCGATAGGTCTCGGCCTTGAGCTGCGCACCCTGGACGATCGTCGCCGGCGGATTGAACGTGTAATAGAGATGGCCGTCGAACCCGCGCTGCACCAGCGACAGGCGCCGCGGATGCAGGATCTCGAGGCCGCCGAGGCCATAGGGCTGATCGCCGAGGCCGTCGCTCGGCGGCAGGATCTTGCAATAGGCGTTGCGGTAGTAGGACAGGTGCCAGGAAATCTCAGCGATGAACTCGGCCGGCGAATTCTGATCGTTCGGCCGCGAGCCAAGCAGCCGCGTCAACGGATGATCCGGCAGCGGCGTGCGCGCACCGTTCGGACCGCGGCGATAGACCATCACCGGCAAAGTCGACATTGCCGAGGACAGGCCGTAACGCACGGACTGGACCGAGCCGAGCTGCGAAACCGCATGATCGGTGACGGCGACGCCGGAAATTGCCATGCCGCCGCCGAAATCGGCCCAATATTGCGGGTCGTTCATGTCGCGCGCCGGCGCGCCGTCGAAGCTGCTGGCGACCATGCGCAGACCGCGGCCGATGCCGGAGAAAAGCCCCATCAGATCACCGTCAGGATGTCGGCGCCGGTCACAAGCATGCCAGCGGAAGGATTCCAGCTCATCAGGATCGCAGCTTGCAGCAGCGCGATCAGCGGATCGATTTTTGCGCGGCCGGCGACCTGCTTTGTAATCATGTCGGCATTGCCGCGCTGCTCGGTCTTGGCGTTGCCGACCACCCAGTTCATCAACGCCTGGTCGGCGTGGAAATAGGTCGCGTCAGCGAGCTTGATGTCGAGCCCGTAGACCGCTGGCGCCAACGCCGGGCCTTGCAGCAGCCGGCGGATCATGTCGTCGGTGACGCCGGCGCCGAGCAGCGCCTCGAACAGCGCCGCGGCCTTGTTCGGGTCGATGCCAACAGCATTTTTCTGCGGCAGCAGACCGCTCGCGACGACACGCGCGACGATGGCGCCGAGATCCGCATGCGCGGCGCCGATATCGAGCACCTTGAACGAGCCCTCGGTGACGAAATCCTCGAGCTGCGCGGCGATATCCTTGCGCCGCTGCAGAACGATCGGATCTGCCCAGCCGTAGCACCAGGACAGCCAGTGCCGCGTGCCCTTTTCGCGGCCCATGACGGCCAGGCCGAGCAGATCGTCGCGGCCGCCGCCGTCGACGCCGATCGTCACGACCTCGCAGCGCTCAAGCAGGGACTCGAGGTCGAGCCTTTCGTCGACCTGCTGATCCCAGAGGTCGGCGCCGGACCAGCCCTCGTTGCCCGCGCCCTGCCCGATCTCGATGTTGAGGTGCTGCGAGGCCCAGATCCTAACCGCCTCGTCGCCCTTTTCCTGCTCGGACCTGTAATCGGCGAGCATGCCCTCGACGGTGATCGGGCGGCCGATATTCGGCATCACCATCGGCCAGTTGACCGGGTCCATCCAGCGCGGCTCGACATTCTGCGCGCGCTCCTCGCGCGTGAGGGTCGCGATGTCGCGCGGGAATTCGTACAGCAGCGGCAGCGTCGGGCGGATTACCTTGCCGCGGAAGCCGCCATCGCGCAGCGCGCGGACGAATTTCAGCTCCGTCTTGAATGCGCCGGCCGGAATGTCGTCGCTTTGAGTCGTGGTGATGACCAGAGCGCCCTCCGCCGTCTTGTCGAGGCCGCCGCGGATCTGCCGCAGCACGCGCGAGGTGTTGGCGGCCTTGCCGAGGATATGCAACTCGTCGAGCAGAACGAAGATCAGCGCCATCGCGCCGGTCAGGATGCGCAGATCGAAAGTCGCGACCATGATTTCCGACTTGGTGACCAGGTCCTCGATCGTCTTGAGATGGTCGCGCGGACGAAAGCGACGCTTCAGGTCCGGCGATTCCTCGATCATGCCGACCGCCTGCTCATAGGCGCGATCGGCGACGGCCTGCGTCGGGCCGAGAAAAAGCGCCGTGGCTCGCGGCCGGAAATTCATCAGCATCGCGACCAGCATCAGCGCCGCCGAATAGGTGGTTTTCGACGAGCCTTTCGGCACCAGCGCGAAAAAATCGCGGATCATCCGCTTTTTGTTGACCGGGTCCCAGCTTCCGAACACAGCGCGCACCAGGTCGCGGAACCATTCGCCGCTGGCATCGCCGAGCCGCGGGTTGCCCGGCACGTCGGGCAGCCGCAGCTCGTCGAAGAACGCCAGGCCCATGTCGGCCTCGGCCTCGAACAGCGGCAGATCCGGCATCAGCGAGCGGCCCTCGCGGATGCGGGTCTCCCAATCAGGACAGGACGTGTCCCAAGGCGTCATCAGACGAGGCGCCCCACCAGGCGAGCGGCAATCAGACCGCAGATCACGCCAATGCCGACCGACCAAACCGGCGCGCCGGCATAGCCGCCAAAATACTGCAGCAGGATGCCGGCGAGGAAGCATCCGCCGCACACGGCCAGGAAAGCGACGGCGCGCATCAGCGCCTCGATCGTATCGCCGAGGTCAACCATGTCAGTGCGACAACCCTTGCTGTCGACGCGCCATCAGCTCGCCCATCGGCGAGCCGGCGTCAGGCGATTGCGCGGCGAGCAGCGCCGCTTCCTTTTTGCCGAGCTTCGGCGCCTTCTCCGGCTTGGTCTCAACCGGCGCCGGCTCGGCCGCGCGCGGCCGCGACGTCTGGCCGAAATTCATCAGGTCGTTACGCTCGACCAGCTTGAGGAACGGGCCGATGCGGCCTTTGTCGACGCCCTCGAACGCCTTCATCAGCAGCGTCGCATCGAGCCGATCGCGTGCGACCGCGCGATAGCGCAGCTCAGAAAAATAATGCTTCCGCAGCGTCGGCAGCGTGACGCGAAGCGCAGCGGCGATCCGCTCATTGCTCCAGCCCATCGCCAGCAACATATTGACGCGATTCCGGTTTTCGATCGTCGGCACATGCTCCGGCCTTCCACGTCCGCCGTGGTTGGCAGGGATGGGATCGCCAAACAGGTCGAAATTAGCGGCCACGATGAAAAAAAACCTGCGAGTGAGAGTGGGGCCGGTCCGCGGGACCGAGGGTCGGGAGGAATTGACCACCCCCCCACCCCTGCCATGGTCGATCAGTGCTCGACGACGCCGTCAGGCGCCGGCCAGCGCTCGATGAAGCGAAGCATGTCGGCTTCATTGGTGAAGCCCATCCAGGTCCAGCCGTTGATGGTGGCGCTGCCTCGATACCAAGCGCCAGGCTTGCCGTGGATGGGCGACGCTGGCTCGCCGATGTTCTCGATGCACCACGTCTGGATGGCGTGCTCGCGGTCGCGATCATTGGAGTAGCCGCCGGTATAGGCGTTCACCATCCAAGGGTGACCGCTCCAAACCTTGCGCATTAGCTCGCCGCGCTCGTCGTCGCCGTAGTTATAGGCCAGCATGCGATGATACAGATCGGTTGCCATTGTGGCCTCAATGCCAGACGCCGCGCTGGTGCAGCGAGGCTTGCTCGGCTTGTTGCTTTGCCTGGTCGTGGCAGGACTTCAGTAGCGTCTGCAGATTGGTCTCATCCCAGAACAGACGCTCGTCGCCGCGATGCGGTTTCTTGTGGTCACACACAAGCAGCGATGTGTTGGCTTCCATTCGACCGCAGCCACACTGGCAGGTGTAGAGATCGCGCAGGAAGATCTTGAGACGCAGCGCTCGCCAACGCGCCGTGTTGTACCAGGCTTTCCACGGCAGCTTTGGCATCTACAAAAAGGAAAGGCCGCCAGCGTTGCGTCTGGCGGCCTAGTCAGGGAGGAAACGTCAACGCATGCAGGTCCGCGAAGCCCTGCAACCATGCATGCAAAAGCCCGGCGCGATGGCCGGGCTTGTTCCAGTGAAACGTTTTTTCGAAAGCTTCGCACCTCGGCTTAAGCCGAGCGGCGCTCAGAGCGTTTCCGCTTCTGACGGTGAGCCGTGCTACAGGCATCTCCTGTAGGAACCGGCTCGACCTGCGCCTCGGACAATTGCACAGAGGCGCCGCGCATGGCGTCGACAAAGACAGTGAGTCGGCTGTGAGAGTCAAGCCGCGTCACCTTGCCGACAAAGCCGGCGAGCGGCCCGGCGACGATCTGCACAAGCTGCTTGACCGCGTAATCGCGCTCGCCGTGAGGCCGGTTCATCGCATGGACGATGCCGCGGACGATCGCCATCTCGGTCGACTTCAATGACGCCTTTCGGCCCTCGTCTTTCGTCAGCCAATCGCCGATGTCGTCGACGCGATTGATTTCCGGATTGAGCACGTCGAAGTCGGGAACGAAGATCATTCCAGCAAGAAACGGCTTCTCGACACGCTTGCCGAGATGCGGCTTGCGAGACTCGATCTTGGTGCGCCGATCGACATAGCGCACGATCACAGGCGAATAGGCGCACACGCCCCGATCGAGCAGCCGCCTGACGACGCGCGCATCGCGGCCAGGAGTGACCGAAAGCATGAACCAGCGCTCCGGAGCGATGGGCACGGCAACAGGCTCAGCGATCGGCTCATAACCGACAAACTGCCCGATTTCGTAATGCATGTTCATGGTTCCCCCTGCCCTTGGTGATGCGTCGTCGTGATGCTTCGCGGTGATGCTTACGCTGCGGTCTGGTCGGGCCAGCCGCCGTCCTTGCGCGGCGGCCATGGGCCGGGCGCGTAGAAGCCGGTTTCGTTGCCGCGTTTTTCGAGCAGCTCCGGTCTGCCGCCGCGCACATGCGCCGCGAGGAATGCTCGCCATGCGGCAATCTGCTGGCGATCGGTGATCCATTGCCAAGCCGCTTTGTCGGCCACGGCCGCGAAGGCGAGGATTTGCGGGCTGACGCCGCCGGGATAGATCACCCTGCCGTTGCTGACGAACGGGCGCGTCCTGGCGACCGCGTAGAGCACCGTGATCGCCCGGCCCGCTTCGGAGGCCTCGTCGATCGGACCCGTCGCAACCGGCGCCGTGCCATCGGGGCGATACGGGAATTCCTCAAAGCCGCGATTTCGAATCCAGAGATGGAAATTCGGATGTTTCTCATAGCCCGCTTTGGACCGCGCGGCCGCAAATAGCGGCACGGCGGCGCGGCAATGGCGTTGCTGATCCGCCGACAGCTTACGGAACTCAACCGCGGCAAGCTCGCGGCGATGGCCCTGCAGCTCACGGCCCGGCCAGGAGGACCACGCTTCCGCAAAACCGTCCGGTTCGCTTCCTTCATCAGCGCAGCGCCCTCCCTCGCCCCCCTCGGGGGCTTTGGGGGATTCAGGTTCAGGTTCAGGTTCAGAGATTAGCTGGTCGCAAGTACTGCTAGGGCTAACCGAGGGCTGACCGAGGGCTGGCCGAGGGCTAACCTCCGAATTTAGCCCTAGCAGGCTGCTAGGGCTAATCGCCGTTGTTTCTGCTGCATTTTCGTCAGCATCGTCCTCGCGCGAACGGCCCTGCGCGCGCGCCTCGATCAGCTCGACGTCGGCGTCGTACATCAGCCGGATCTTGTCGGTCGTTCGCTTGCCGCGCCCCTCGCCGTTGCGCACGCCATTCTCGTCGAGCCACTGCGGCGTGCGCGCGATTGCGCCGACCTGCTCCAGCCAAACCAGGCGCCGCCGCACCGTGTCGACCGACAGGCCATCGCAATCCTCGGCGAGCGTCGGGATTGCGACGAAGGCATACCCCTCGCCGTCGACGAACAGCGACAGCGTGCGCAGGATGATGG
>NZ_JACOFQ010000051.1:0-31233 GCF_019455395.1 Bradyrhizobium sp. BR 10261 | reverse complement strand
GAGCAGGACCGGCGCCTGCAGGACTACAAGGGCTTTGCCGCGATCGCCTTCGCACGCGCCAACAAGGTCAACCGCGTCACCATGGATTCGCCGAACGCCCGTTTCGGCATCATGGCCTCGGGCAAGAGCTATGAGGACGTGCGGCAGGCGCTGCGCGAGCTCGGCATCACCGAAGAGATCGCCGCTAGAATCGGTCTTCGTCTTTACAAGATTGGCATGCCCTGGCCGCTGGAGCCGGAGGGCGTGCGCCAGTTCGCCGTCGGCTTGGAGGAGATCTTCATCGTCGAGGAACGCCGCGAGATCGTCGAGAACCAGGTCAAGCAGGAGCTGTTCAACTGGCGCGACGACGTCCGCCCGCGCATCGTCGGCAAGATGGATGAGCACGACAAGCGCTTCCTGACCTTCGCCGCCGAGCTCAGCGTCGCCTCGCTTGCGACCTCGCTGACCGAACGGCTGCTTCGACTTAAT
Source organism: Bradyrhizobium sp. BR 10261 (assembly GCF_019455395.1). Classification (NCBI taxonomy): domain Bacteria; kingdom Pseudomonadati; phylum Pseudomonadota; class Alphaproteobacteria; order Hyphomicrobiales; family Nitrobacteraceae; genus Bradyrhizobium; species Bradyrhizobium sp. BR 10261. Next base: position 30,765 of record NZ_JACOFQ010000051.1, on the reverse strand, counting down.
CTCAACCCCGAGATTGCCGAGATGCTTCGCGCCAAGGCCGACTGGTTCAACGGCCGGCAGGCGTCCCAGATGATCCCCACGGCGCCGGTTTCTCGCACCCCTTACTTCTGCTCCGGCTGCCCCCACAACACCTCCACGAAAGTCCCTGAGGGCAGCCGTGCGCTCGCCGGCATCGGCTGCCATTTCATGGCGCTGTGGATGGACCGCTCGACCGAGACCTTCACCCATATGGGCGGTGAGGGCGTGCCGTGGGTCGGTATCGCGCCCTTCACCAACGAGAACCACATATTCGCCAACCTCGGCGACGGCACCTATTTCCACTCGGGCATTCTCGCCATTCGCCAGGCGATCGCCTCCAAGGCCAACATCACCTACAAGATCCTCTACAACGACGCCGTCGCCATGACCGGCGGCCAGCGCCATGACGGCGATCTCTCGCCGGAGAAGATCATGGCCCAGCTTCACGCCGAAGGCATCCGCGAGATCTATCTGGTCTCGGAAAACCCGGACGCCTATCCCGCCGACAGCATTGCGCCCGGCGTCAAGAAATATCACCGCGACGACTTGCAGAACGTCATGAAGATGTGCCGCGAGTACAAGGGCACCTCTGCGATCGTGTTCGTGCAAACCTGCGCCGCCGAAAAGCGCCGCCGCCGCAAGCGCGGCCTGATGGAGGATCCGGCGCGCCGCGTCATGATCAACCCGGCCGTCTGCGAAGGCTGCGGCGACTGCTCGGTGCAGTCGAACTGCATCTCGGTCGAGCCGCTGGAGACCGAGTTCGGCCGCAAGCGCGCCATCAACCAGTCCGCCTGCAACAAGGACTATTCCTGCCTCAAGGGATTCTGCCCGTCATTCGTCACCGTGGACGGCGGCAAGCCGCGCCACCGCGCGCCGGCCGAGCTCGCCGATATTGGTGAGCTGCCCGAACCGGCCTCGAAGCCGACACTGGACAAGCCCTACAACATCGCCGTCGGCGGTGTCGGCGGCACCGGCGTGCTCACCATCGGGGCGCTGCTCGGCATGGCCGCCCATATCGAGGGCAAGGCCTCGATGATCCTCGACATGTCCGGCCTTGCGCAGAAGGGCGGCGCGGTGCTCAGCCACGTCCGCCTCTCCGATCATCCGGCCGAAGTGACGTGCTCGCGCATCGTCACCGGCACGGCCGATGTCGTGCTCGCCGCCGACGAGGTGGTCGCGGTCGCCAAGGACACCATCTCGCTGTGCGACACCAGCCGCACCCGCGGCATCATCAACAGCCACGTCATCCCCACCGCCGATTTCGTGCTCAACCGCGACTTCAACTTCCAGACCCGCAAGCTGACCGGCCTGTTGGAGACGGCGCTGCACAAGGACTCCGTGTTCTTCGATTTCACCAGGCCGGCCGAGCAGCTGCTCGGCGATGCCATCGCCACCAACATGATGATGATGGGCTATGCCTATCAGAAGGGGCTGTTTCCGCTGTCGGCGGAAGCGATCGAGCAGGCCATCGAGGTCAACGGCGTTTCGATCAAGATGAACAAGGAAGCCTTCCGCCTCGGCCGCCTTGCCGTCGCGGACCCTGCGCGCCTCGCCGAGATGCTGAAGGGCACGGACGAGGTTGCCGCGCCCAAGACGCTGGACGCCATGATGCTTGACGAGATCATCGAGCACCGCGCCAAGCATCTCACCGCCTATCAGAACGGCCGCCTGGCCAAGCGCTATCGCAAGCTGGTCGATGAGGTTCGCGATGCCGCGATCAAGGGGGGCCATGGCGAAGCGCTGCCGCGCGCGGTCGCGATCTTTTACGCAAAACTGCTCGCCTACAAGGACGAGTACGAGGTCGCGCGCCTGTTCTCTGACGGCGCTTTCGAGCAGCAGCTCCGCGACCAGTTCGAAGGCGACTACGTCTTCAGCTTCAACCTCGCCCCGCCGATTTTGGCGTCCGGCGTCGATGCGCTGGGCCGCCCGAAGAAGCGCGCCTTCGGCCCGTGGATGCTGAAGGTCTTCCGCGTGCTCGCCAAGTTCAAATTCCTGCGCGGCACCCCCTTCGACATCTTCGGCCGCAGCGCCGACCGCAAGCTCGAGCGCGACCTGATCGCAGGCTACGAGAAGGACGTCGCCACCGTGCTCGGCCTGTTGTCGCCGCTCACGCACGACACAGCCGTCGAACTCCTCTCGCTGCCCGACCGCATCCGCGGCTACGGCCCGGTGAAGGAGAAGGCCGTGGCGGACGCCAAGGCCCGCTACGCCCAGCTCGCCGCCGATCTGGCGAGCCCGCCGCCAGCGCCGCGGCAGATCGCGGCGGAGTAGGAAAGTCATGTAGGGTGGGCAAAGGCGCGCTTGCGCCGTGCCCACCATCTCTCTCGATCACGGAAAATGCGTGGGCACGCTGTCGCTTTGCCCACCCTACAATTTCCTCTTTGAAATCAACCCTCGTTCTACTGTGCATGGGGTTGTTTTCGAGAGTCCGGCTCCATTTCGTGTAAAACGAAAAGCGGCTTGTGCCGTCGGGCACACACGCCGCCCTCTCGCGAGGCGGAATATTTCCGCGCTTGCCAATCCGCGCGGTGCGGTTCAGAAAAAAGCGCGAAGAAAAAACGCGAGCGGAGACCTCTGTTTTGACCATCAAGGGCAAGGCCTACATTGCCGGGATCTACGAACACCCGACCCGGCATGCGCCGGACAAATCCACCGCCCAGCTTCATGCCGAGGTCGCCAAGGGCGCGATCGAGGATGCCGGGATCAGCAAGGACGATGTCGACGGCTATTTCTGCGCGGGCGATGCGCCCGGCGGCGCCTGGCCGATGGTCGATTATCTCGGGCTGAACACCAAAAAGCTCCGTCATGTCGATTCCACCGAGACCGGCGGCTGCTCCTACATCATCCATCTCGGCCATGCCGCTGAAGCCATCGCGGCAGGCAAGTGCTCGATCGCGCTCATCACGCTCGCGGGCAAGCCGCGCACCGGCGCGATGCCGCCGCGCGCGGCCGGCGCGGAAGCCGATTTCGAGTCTGCTTACGGTGCGACCACACACAATGCCTATGGCATGTGTGCCATGCGCCATATGCACGACTATGGCACCACGAGCGAACAGCTCGCCTGGATCAAGGTCGCGGCCTCCCATCATGCGCAATACAATCCGCATGCGATGCTCAAGGACGTCGTCACCGTCGAGGACGTGCTGAATTCGCCGATGATCTCCGATCCGCTGCATCGCATGGATTGCTGTGTCGTCTCCGACGGCGGCGGCGCGTTGATCGTGACCACGCCTGAAATCGCCAGGAGCCTGAAGAAGCCGCTGGTGCGCCTGATCGGGCATGGCGAGGCGATGAAGGGTCCGCGGGGCGGCAAGGATCTCGATCTCACTTACTCCGCCGGTGTCTGGTCCGGCCCGCGCGCGTTCGAGGAGGCCGGCATCACGCCGAAGGACATCAAATACGCCTCGATCTATGACAGCTTCACCATCACGGTGTTGATGCAGCTCGAGGACCTCGGCTTCTGCAGGAAGGGCGAGGGCGGCAAGTTCGTTGCCGACGGCAATCTGATCTCGGGCGTCGGCAAGCTGCCGTTCAACACCGATGGCGGCGGCCTGTGCAGCAACCACCCGGTCAATCGCGGCGGCATGACCAAGATCATTGAGGCCGTCAGGCAGCTGCGCGGCGAGGCGCATCCGAAGGTGCAGGTTTCGAATTGCGATCTCGCCATCGCCCACGGCACCGGCGGCCTTTTGGGCGTTCGCCACGCCGCCTCGACGGCCATTCTGGAGCGCGTGTGATGAGCGAAGCGAAAAAATATCCAGCGCCGGTCACGAACCCCGAGACCGCTGCGTTCTGGGACGCCGCGAAAGCGGGCAGGTTTATGATCAAGCGCTGCACGGCGTGCGGCGAGGCGCATTACTTCCCGCGCTCGATCTGCCCGTTCTGCTACTCCGACAAGACGGTGTGGGAGGAAGCCTCGGGCGAGGGCACGATCTACACCTATAGCCTGATGCGGAAATCTCCGACCGGTCCTTACGCCATCGGCTACGTCACGCTGAAGGAGGGACCGTCGGTGCAGACCAATTTCGTCGACTGCGATCTCGAGAAGCTCAAGATCGGCCAGAAGGTGAAGGTGGTGTTCAAGCCGACGGACGGGGCGCCACTGCCGTTTTTTACGCCGGTGTAGGTCCTCATCCCTGAGGAGCTTGCGAAGCAAGCGCCTCGAAGGATGGCCACGACAAGAAGCGTTTCGGACATCCTCATGGTTCGAGACGGCGCAACAGCGCCTCCTCACCATGAGGATGAGAACCACCGGGAGGAAACAAACAAAATGTCCGCCAGATACGAAGAACTCAAAGGCCTGAAAAACCTCGGCCAGAAATATGCCTACACCGACCGCGAGGTGATGCTCTACGCCTACGGCATCGGTCTCGGCGCCGACCCGATGGACGAGAACGAACTCGCCTTCGTCAACGAGGGCACGCTCACGCCGCGGCCGCTGAAGGTCGTGCCGACCTTTGCCTCCGTCGCGGCCTGGGGCTCGGGCCCGGGCGAGATGAATCTCAACCGCGTCATGGTGGTTGACGGCGAGCGCGACATCACCTTCCACCAGCCGCTGCCGGTCGCCGCCAATATCACCGCCGATTCCTCCGTGCTCGAGGTCTACGACAAGGGCAAGGACAAGGGCGTCGTCATCAGCCACCAGACCGTGCTGAAGAACGAGAAGGGCGAGAAGCTCGCGACACTTGTCGCCTCGCGCTTCGCTCGCGGCGACGGCGGCTTCGGCGGGCCGAATCTCACCCAGCCCGATCCGCACAAGATCCCCTCGCGCGCGCCCGACAAGACCATCGACATCACGACGCGCCCGGACCAGGCGCTGGTCTATCGTCTCTGCGGCGACCGCAATCCGCTGCACTCCGATCCCGAGTTCGCCAGGAAGGCCGGCTTCCCGCGCCCGATCCTGCACGGCATGTGCACCTACGGCATCACCTGCCGCGGCGTGCTGCAGACCTATGCCGACTACGATGCGTCAGCGTTCCGCCAGCACGTCGCGCGGTTCTCCTCGCCCGTCTATCCAGGCGAGACTGTCACCATGGACCTCTGGAAGGACGGCAACACGATCTCCTTCGAAGCCAAGGTGAAGTCGCGCGGAGTTACGGTGATCAAGAACGGCAAGACGGTGTTGGGTTAAGTCGATCTCGTGCCCCGGACGCAGCGCAGCGCTCCTTAGCGGTGCGCTGCAGAGCCGGGACACGAAAGAGCAAGAACAGGGAGAAGCCATCATGGGACTACTCGACGGCAAGGTTGCGCTGATCACCGGCGCGGGCGGGGGGCTCGGTGAGGCCTACGCAAAGCTGTTCGCGCGGGAAGGGGCCTCGGTCGTGGTCAACGATCTCGGCGGGCCCCGCGACGGCTCCGGTGCCGACAAGTCCATGGCGCAGCAGGTGGTGGACGCGATCAAGGCCGAGGGCGGCAAGGCGGTCGCCAACGGCGCCGACATCTCCACCATGGAGGGCGGCCAGTCGGTGTTCGACGACGCCATCAGGCATTTCGGCCGCGCCGATATCCTGGTGAACAACGCGGGTATCCTTCGCGACCAGACCTTTCACAAGGCCTCTGAGGCCGACTGGGACAAGGTCATCAAGGTGCATTTGAAAGGCACCTTCTGTTGCACCATGCCGGTGTTTCGCTGGATGCGGGAACATGGCGGCGGCGTCATCGTCAACACCTCCTCGACCTCAGGCCTGATCGGCAATTTCGGTCAGACCAATTACGGCGCCGCCAAGGGCGGCATCTGGGGCCTGTCCAACGTGCTGGCGATCGAGGGTCGCAAGTACAACATCCGGATCTGGACGCTCGCGCCGGGCGCCCTGACCCGCATGACCGCAGACCTGCCCCGCTATAAGGAGAACCCAGGTGCAGCGCTGGGGCCGGACGGGATCGCCCCGGCCGTGCTATACATGGTCAGCGATTTGTCGGGCGACCAGACCGGCAAGGTGCTGGGCGTGTCCGGGCCCCGCGGCGTGCGCGAAATGCGGATGATGGAAATGGAAGGCTGGAAGCCGCCGCACTCGGGCTGGAAGGCCCAGGACATCGTCGATCACGCCAACGAGATCTTCTTCTCGGAGGAGCAGATCAAGATGGGGGCGCGGCGGTTTTAGCCACGGAAGAGACAAGGACGACGATGAAGCTCACCGCCGACGCCAAGGGCACCTTCGCAATCGCGCCGACGCCGTTCCACGATGACGGCCGCATCGACGAGCGCTCGATCGACCGCCTGACCGATTTCTACGAGGAGGTCGGCTGCGACGGCGTCACGGTGCTTGGCATTCTCGGCGAGGCCCCGAAGCTCGATGCCGTCGAGGCCGAGCAGGTCGCGGTTCGCTACGTCAAGCGCGCCAGGAAGATGCAGGTGATCGTCGGCGTCTCCGCGCCGGGCTTTGCCACCATGCGCTCGCTGGCCAGGGCCTCGATGGATGCAGGCGCGGCCGGCGTCATGATCGCGCCGCCGCCCAGCTTGCGCACCGACGATCAGATCGTTGGCTATTTCAAGCAGGCGGCCGAGGCGATCGGCCCCGATGTGCCCTGGGTGCTCCAGGACTATCCGTTGACGCTCACGGTGGTGTTTACGCCCGCCGTGATCCGCAAGATCGTCATGGACAATCCGAACTGCGTGATGCTCAAGCACGAGGACTGGCCGGGCCTGGAAAAGATCACGGCCCTGCGCGGCTTCCAGAAGGACGGCTCGCTCCGTCCGCTCTCAATCCTCTGCGGCAATGGCGGCACGTTCCTGGACTTTGAAATGGAGCGCGGCGCTGACGGCGCCATGACCGGCTATGCATTCCCCGAGCTTCTGATCGACGTCGTCAACCTCTCCAAGGCCGGCAAGCGCGATGCCGCGCATGACATCTTCGACGCGCATTTGCCGCTGATCCGCTACGAGCAGCAGCCCGGCGTCGGCCTGACCGTGCGCAAATACGTGCTGCAGAAGCGCGGCATCATCGCCTCCAGCGCACAGCGCAAGCCGGGCGCGACGATGACGGCGACCGCGAAAGCGGAAGTCGACTATCTCTTGTCGCGCGTAGCCCGTTTCGACAAGCGCGCCAATCTCGGCCCGCAATCCAGCGCGGCAGGTTAGTTGCATGCCCGAGACATCAGCACCGCGGTCCGCTTCGACCATCCTCTTGCTCCGCGACGGGCCGAAGGCCGACGGCAAGGGCCGCGGCGAAGTTGAGGTCTTCATGATGGTTCGCCATCACCAGATCGAGTTCAACTCGGGCGCCCTGGTGTTTCCCGGCGGCAGCGTCGATGCCGGCGATCAGGAGATCGTCAAACGGTTCGATCTCTATTCGGGCGGCGAGGCCTTAAGCGAAGCGGACCGTGGTTTTCGTATCGCCGCGATCCGCGAGACGTTTGAGGAGAGCGGCATTTTATTGGCGCGTTCGGCGGAGTCGGGTATGCCGATCGATGCCAAACGCGCCGGCGAGATCGCCGACGCGCATCGCGTCGCGCTGAACGAGCACAAGATCAGCTTCCTGAAAATTCTCGACGATAACGGCCTTCAGCTCGCGCTCGACACGCTCGTGCCTTACGCGCACTGGATCACGCCGGAGGGCATGCCCAAGCGGTTCGACACCTGGTTTTTTCTCGCGGCTGCACCGCCCGACCAGCTCGGCGCGCATGACGGGCGGGAGTCGACCGACTCGATCTGGCTGTCAGCACGCGAGGCGGTGGAGGGCGGTGAGAGCGGCCGCTTCAAGCTGCCGTTCCCGACCACGCGAAATCTGATCCGGCTCGCGAAGCAGCCAAGCGTGAGTGCTGCGCTCGATCATGCCAAGGGGATGTCGATCGTCACGGTGATGCCGGTGATGACGAAAACCGAAAGCGGGCGGCAGCTCCGCATCCCCCGCGAGGCTGGCTATGACGGCGAGGTGTTCGAGGTCGGCGCGGTCGGCTAGGACACTTCGTTACCGAACGAAGTATTGGCGACCACTGATGCGCTAGGTTCCGTCCATCGCGAATGGATGGGACGGATCAGATGGACGCCAGGCAGGACACCAATATCGCCGTCGAGCTGGCGCTGCTGGTCGCGCTCGCAACCCTCTGGGGAGGCTCCTACACCTTCATCAAGCTCGGCGTCGCCACCATCCCCCCGGTTACGCTGATCGCCGCGCGCACGACGGTTGCGGGCCTGTTGCTGCTCGTGGTCATGTGGGCGAGGGGCATCAGCATGCCGACGGATGCCGCGACCTGGCAGCGCTTCGCGTTCCAGGCCGTGCTCAACAGCGTCATTCCATGGACCCTGATCGCCTGGGGCGAACGCCACGTCGATGCCGCGCTCGCCACCATCCTCAATTCGGCCGGGCCCATCTTCACCTTCCTGCTCACCGCGATCATCACCCGCCATGAGGCAACGACGCCGCGAAAGCTGTTCGGCGTGGTCGCGGGCATGGCCGGCATCCTGCTGATCGTGGGCGTCGATGCGTTCCGCGAGATCGGCCGCGGCCTCGTTGCGGAGGCGGCAATCGTCGCCGCCACCATCTGCTACGCCTGCGCCGCGATCTTCGGCCGCAGCTTCAAGGGCCTCGATCCCATGGCGCCCGCCGCCGGCTCGCTGCTGGCGGGCGCGGCCGTGCTGATCCCGGCTTCGCTCGTGCTCGAGCAGCCCTGGACGCTGTCGCCGTCGCTAAGCTCCGTCCTCGCGCTGCTCGCGCTCGCGGTATTCTCGACCGCAGCCGCCTTCGCGATCTATTTCCGCCTGATCCAGACCCTCGGCTCGGTCGGCACCACCGCTCAGGCTTACTTGCGCGTCCCCATCGGGGTTGCCATCAGCGTCGCCTTCCTCGGCGAGACCCTGCGCCGGACCGCATGGATTGGCCTCGCCTGCGTCGTCCTCGGTGTCGCCGCCATGACGATCCCGGCGCGGCGGGCGGCCGTCGTTAAACCATCATGAAGAACAGCCCCTTCCGGCCCGTGGAGGCATGTTCCCCCGGAGGGGCGATACAGCGTATATTAGGGGCGTATGGAGTCCGGTTCCGCCCCAATGTCCGCCGAAACGCCACCGAATCCGCCGCCGAAGCGATCATTTTCGCTATCGATCGGCCAGATGACGTATGGCAGCTTCATCCTGGTGCTGGCGGTGATCATCGTCACCTCGACTGCGAGCGTGATCGCGATCCGGCACATCGATGCCACCTTCGCCGAGCTCCAGCGGCTGCAAAGCGTCGGCGATCTCGCCGAAGACATCGACCGCCGCATGAATGATTTGCGCCTCGCCGCGCGTGACTTCGTCACCGACCCCGGCGCCGGCATCCAGTTCAAGCAGGTCGGCGAGGCCGCCTCGACGCTGAGCGACATCCTCAAGAAGACCCGGATCGAGCTCGCGCCCGAGCAGCAGGACATGATCGACGGCGTCTCCGAGCGGCTCGCGACCTATCGCAGCGGGCTGGATCGGATATCGACCCTGATCGATCGCCGCGCGCAACTGCTCGCCGGGCTGCCCCCGCTGCGCGACCAGTTCGACGCGGCGGTCTCCGAAAGCGGGGACCGTGATCTCGCCGCGCGCCTGTCGGAAGCCCAGAGCCGGATCGCGCTTGGGCTGCTCGCGCGCAATCCCTCGGCGGCCGAACAGGCAGCCCAGGGCATGCGGACGATGAACATTGCCGATGGCAAATTGAAAACGGCGGTGAACAATTACGCCGATGCCATCATCGCTGTCGCCGTGCGCGAACGGCAGATCGCCGATATCGACCGCGAGGTGCTGGGCACCGAGGGCCGGCTGATCGGCCGGGTCACCGAATTGCTGCGCGACGTCAGCGACCGCCGTGGCCATGTGCTGTCGCGCGACTTTGCCCGGACGCTGGCGGAGGCCCGCTGGCAGAGCATCGTCCTAGGCAGTATGGGCGTGTTGATCGGCATCCTCGCCGCCGTCCTCGTGGTGGGGCGCACGGTACGGCCGCTGGCGCAGATCGCGCGCTCGATCCGCGCGCTTGCGGCTGGCGTGAAGGATACGTCGATCCCGTCGGCCGATCTCAACAACGAGATTGGCGATATCGCACGCGCGGCCGAAGTGTTCCGCCGTGCGCTGGAGGAGGCCGATACGGCCCGCGAAGCGGCGGTGCGCGCGCTCACCGAGCAGCGGCTGGCCGAAGAAAGCTACCGAAAACTGTTCGAGGGCTCGGTCGACGGCATCTACGTGACGACGCCGGCAGGCGATCTTCTCAACGCCAATCCGGCGCTGGCGCGGATGATGGGCTATGACAGTCCGCAGCACCTGATCGACAGCATCAACGACATCGCCCACACCATCTATGTCCATTCCGAGGCGCGCGCGGAATATCAACGGTTGATGCATCGCGACGGCATGGTGCGCGAGTTCGAGTATCAAGTGCGCCAACGCAGCGGCGACATCCTCTGGCTTTCCGACAGCGCAACCGGCGTGCGGGACGAGCAGGGCACGATCGTCCGCTACGAGGGCACGCTGCGCGACATCACCGACCAGAAACGGGCGGAAGATGCCATCGCCGAAGGCCGGCGCCTGTTGCAGCAGGTCATCGACACCGTGCCCGCGGTCATCAACGTCAAGGACCGCAATCTCCGCTACGTGCTGATGAACCGCTACATGGCCGGCATCTTTGGCATCGAGCCCGGTGATGCGCTCGGCCGCACCACCGCGGACCTGATGTCGCGCTATGGCGCTGCCAAGACCGACGAGAACGACAAGCGAGTGCTGAGCCAGCGCAAGGGGCTCGGATTCTACGAGGAGGAATACAAGGACGCCTCCGGCAACATGCGGCAATGGCTGGTCAACAAGCTGCCGCTGCTCGATGCCGAGGGCGAGATCGAGCGGATCGTCACCGTGGCGCTCGACATCGGCGAACGCAAGCGCGGCGAGCAGGAGATGCGCAAGGCCAAGGACGCCGCCGAAACCGCCTTGCGCAATCTGCGCGAGACCCAGGCCTCGCTGATCGAGGCGGAGAAGCTCGCCGCCCTCGGACGCCTGGTCGCCGGCGTCGCGCACGAGGTCAACAATCCCGTCGGCATCAGCCTGACGGTCGCCTCTGCGCTCGAGCGCAAGACCGCCATGTTCAGCGCCGAGGTCGAGCGCGGCGAGCTTCGCCGCTCGACGCTTAACGACTATCTCAACACCAGTCGCGATGCGTCCTCGCAGCTCGTCTCCAATCTGAATCGTGCGGCCGAGCTGATCCAGTCATTCAAGCAGGTCGCGGCCGATCGCAATTATTCAGACCAGCGCACCTTCGACCTCGCCGACCTCACCGAGCAGGTGGTGATGAGCCTGCGCCCGGGCCTGCGCAAGCAGAACCTGACGCTCAACGTTGAGTGCCAGCCCAATCTGACCATGAACAGCTATCCCGGCCCGTACGGCCAAGTGCTGACCAATCTGTTCCTGAATTCGGTGGCGCACGCTTTCCCCGACGGACGTCCCGGGATCATCGACATCCAGGTGCGCGAGTCCGGCAAGGACAATGTGGAGGTCATCGTCTCCGACAATGGCTGTGGCATGAGCCTCGACGTGCGGCGCCGCGCCTTCGATCCGTTTTTCACCACGCGGCGCGACCAGGGCGGTACCGGTCTCGGATTGCACATCGTCTACAGCATCGTTACCAACCGGCTCGGCGGCCGGCTCGATCTCGATTCCGAGCCTGGCGGCGGCACGCGCATCCAGATGATCTTGCCGCGAGTCGCACCGCTGGAGCAGGCCGCAGAATAGTTCGCGTTAGGGCCTTTCCCGTTCCGATGGAATCGGAACGGGGGCTCTAGATTCTTGTTTTGACGCGCTAATCGACGTCGACGAGCTTGTGCAGGGTCGCGCCGAAAATCAGGCTGGCCTTGCCGACCAGCGCCGTTCCCGTCATCTCCGCACGAGTATCGGTGTAGGTCCCGCTGACGCCGATGCCAACAGGGGCAGGGCCACCGAACAGCGGATTGTCATCGCCGCGCGGCGTGGTGTGTCGTTGCACCAGCACCTCGCCCTTGAAGGTGTGGTCGTCCTTCACCACGTAGCGGCCGGTGTAATAGAGGTAGGCATCGCCGCCCAGGATCTTGCCGTCGCGAAAAAGAATCACGCCGCTGCCTTTGCCGACTCGACCATCGAGCAGGCTCACGTGAATCGAATAGAGGCCGTTCTTCATAACGTCCCATCGGCCGGCCACCATCGCCCAATGGCGTCACCGGTGAAGCTTTTATGCCAAAGCGCAACCCCTCGCGCAACGCGGCAATTTTGCCGGCGGTGTCCCGTGCCGGCATGCGACCCGTAGTCGTCCCGGCTTGTCTGTAATGCAGATATGACGGTCTGATCATGCAGCGAGGCCAGTCGTTGCGAATCAGAGTTGGCCCGCGAAATGCATAACCATTGTTGCACTGGCCGCGGGGTGCTGGAGCAAGACGAACGTGAGCAACTGGATCAATTCCGGCGGCGATGAGCCGCGTCTGTACGATGCGCGTCCCACGATTTTTGAAATGCAACGACGGCGGATCGGCCGTTCTACACGATGGCGAAGCGCGGCAAGTTTAGCATGCGCGCTGGCGCTGATCGCGCTGGTTGCCCCGCTCGGGCACGCGCGCGACCGCGGCCAGTTCGTCAACACCAGTACCGAGCTGAAGGCCTGGTTCGACAGCTTACGCAGCGGCAAGGGACCATGCTGCTCCGATGCCGACGGTTCGGCGATATCGGATTCCGATTGGGAGAGCAAGGACGGGCACTATCGTGTCCGCATCCCGCGCCTCGGCTACGTCATCGAAGGCAAGCAGCAAGAGCTGGTCTGGGTTGACGTGCCTGAGGAGGCCGTGATCTCGGAGCCCAATCGGGTTGGACGAACCATGGTGTGGCCGATCTATGGCTATATGGGCGTCACCATTCGCTGCTTTATGCCCGGTAGCATGACCTAGCTGGCCGGGCGGCGCCTCGCCCGCCGCGTCACGTATATTTCTTGTCGCGCTCGAGCAGCTCGACGGAGATCCCTTCGGGACCACGGATGAAGCAGATGCGTACGCCGGGCCGAATCGTGGTCGGCTCGCGCGTGAACGTCACGCCCTTGGCCTTGATTTCGGCAGCGACAGCGTCGATGTCCTTCACGGTGAGACCGAAATGGTCGAGGCCCTGATGCGGATGTGGAGGCGGCGGGTTGACGGCGCTGTCACCTTCCAGCGACGCGATGAAGATCCTTGCGCCGCCGAGATTTACGTCGATTCGCCCCGGGGCGCGCACGATCTCGCCGCCAAGGATATCGCGCAGCCAGGCCGCGGTCGCTTCCGGATCGGGACTGCGCAGATGGACGTGATCCCAGGTGACGGCGACAGGCATTTCAATTCCTCCCGATAAGGCCTTCGATGTTGCAGCGCATGTTAGCGATCCCCATCGATGATCGCCACTATGGCTCCGCCCTGAGATTTGCCAGCGGCGGGAACCTCAATTCGTCTCGCGGATTAAACGAGGAGCGAGCAACGCATCCATGCATCCATGAAATCAGGGCTTGGCCAGACCGGACTGGGACCTTTCGTCGGGAACGGCGAGGAGCGGCAACGGGTCCAGGCGGCCACCAGCATTTGGCTGAAACGAGGCCTATTGTGGCTGCTGGCCGTGAGCGTGGTCGGCGCTTCCGTCTGGCTGTTGATGCCTCCCTCCGAAGGCAATGTCGTCCAAACCGAACCCCTGAAATTGGCACTGGCAAGTGACGATTCTGCTTCGCCAATTTCAGCCTCAGATACCTCGGCACTGGAAGCCGCCGGGCTCGACCGGATGAAGATCTCGTCGCAGACCTGGCGTCGCGGCGGACTCGGCTCGAAGGCGCTGGTGACGTTCACCGTGCGAAATGGCAACGACTATGCCGTAAAGGATCTCGAGATCGTCTGTGCGTTCACGCGGCGCGACGGCAGCCACCTGACCGACCGCAGCCGCGTTCTGGCGGATACGGTCAGCATGAAGAGCCGCAAGACTTTTGCGCGCGTTCCCGTTGGATTCGTCAACGTGAACGCCGATCAAGCGAAGTGTTCGCTGGTGACGGCGCGGCGGGCCTGAGGGGCCCACATTCCGCTAGCGGAAAAGTTACCGTCCTTGCCCCTTGGCCAAAAATCTTCGCGTTGCCAATTGAACCTAAGGCTGGGCGCAGGAACCAATTAGAGGATCGCCGGTTGAGGCGATGGGCCCACGCGGGGATGCGGGGGGCGGAGCGCGGTCAATGCCCATCTTTCGGTATTTCATGTTCGTCGGCGGAGCGCTGCTCGCATTGCTGTTTGCGGCAGATTTCGTTTGGACGATAGCGCCGATTGCCCAACCCGTGGGCGTTGCGAGCTACGACCAGCCGCTGATCCGGATCAGGTCCGATCGCCATTTGCCTGACCGGGTCGTGCTTGACACCAACCAACCTAGCATTGCCGCGCCGGTGGTGAAGACGGCTTCCGCCGCGGCGCCGCAGCCGACCGCGCAGGCAGACGTGTTGGCTGACATGTCGGCCAAGGCACAGGTGCGCGAGACATTCGCTCAGCTCACGCCAGCCGATGCGGCTGCGGCCAAGAAGGCTGGCGCCGGTCCGCAAGCTCAGCTTGCCCAGGCCCAGACGCCCCAGGCGCCGGCGCACCCGAGGCGCAAGGTCGTCCGGGCGCGTCCGATGCCGCAGCGTGGCCAGCCGATGATGCTGGTGGCGCAGCAGCCACATTTCGGTCTGTTCAACACCACTTGGTGAGAGCGCTTTTGACCCGTCTCGAAACGAGACGGGAGGGCTTTTTATTGTCCGGCCTCTCTGCTAATTCGAACCGAACCGAACGTCGTCGGTGTGCTGGCCTGCCAGCATACGACCGCGGCGCTTCGGCTGGTGGCCCAATACCCCAATACCCGGGGCAGGCGCTCGTAGCTCAGCTGGATAGAGCATCGGATTTCGATTCCGAGGGTCGGGAGTTCGAATCTCTCCGAGCGCGCCAAGCCATGACGGGCCGTCAGCTGCGGATAGATTCCGGAACAGGGAACGCGTCATCCACAGGGAAGCCGCCCGCGGTCATGGGCAGGGGGTGCGCCTGAAGGCCGCGAACAGGGCCTGTTATCCGGCAGCGCGCTTGATGACTGCGCGTTAACTGGCCCGGAGCCGGGTTTGCCGGGCCCGCGCCAGTGTGTCCGAGGGCGCTTCGTGGAAGGTCGCGCGATAGGCCGCGGCAAACTCGCCGAGGTGATGGAAGCCCTGGGCGCGCGCGCACGAGGCGATTGAGGTGCCCCCGCTTCTGAGGAGCTGCGTGCGCGTGGCCCAAAGCCGCTTCAGGCGGATGTATTGATGCAGGCTCATGCCGCGCACCTTGGCTACGGCGCCCCCGAGCGTCCGGACCGAGACGCCGAATTCATCGGCGAGATCGGCCGTATAGATCGGAGCGGTCGGATAGGCACTGACGTAGTCGTCGATCTGCTGCACGAGCCTGGCCGACCGTACGCCCGCTCTTGGGGCGCAGCGATCCGACAGCGGGTTCATTCGAAACAGGTCGTCGAAGGCGAGCAGGAGGCCCTCCTGAAGATGGGCGGCGGCCTCCGTGGTCTCGAACATCTGGGGCTGGACCGACGCGGTCCGCAGGATGTCCTGCACAAGCTGCCGCGCGTAGGTTTGTGCGGAGGGGTCGGCAATGCGGACCCACAAGGCATCGGCATGATCGAACCAGCCGCGGTCCCGAAGCGTGGGCGAGAACATGATCAACGCGTGATGATTGATCTGGGGCTCGACGAAATGGCAATGGTGGTTGCCGCGCAGGGCGATGAAGAAGCGCGAATCGATTTCCATTCCGCTCGAACTGGCGCGCAGATCATCGCTCATGGGCAGGATCACCATGCCGCCCGGCGCGCGGTAGGTGGTCTCGAGGATGCGCGCAAACGACCTTGCGACGATGATCCGGCATGCCGGCAGGTTCACGATTGCTCGCGCTGCCGCGAAATTGGCGACGTCGAGGGGAATGCTCCGGGAATCTTCCAAGGCTTCGGCCGGTCGAAACGAGTCCACATCGGTAAACCGGGTTACCTGGAGCGCGGAGGAGGGGGCGAGAGCGTCGAAGAACATGCGTCTGGCCGGATGCTGCAATGTGACAATAAAATGAACGTCGATATGTGGCCATCCATGGCGAAACATGGCGATTCAGTAAACCGGATTTCCGGCCGTAGTATTGCGGACATCATGCCGCCATCGATATCACCGTCAACGTTCGCGGCTCATCGGCTGACCGGTGGTAAGGTCGATGAAATGGAGCCTTGTACAGGCGGGGCAGCTAAAGGATTCAAAGCTCCGGCCCTCGTGCTCCTGCCGCCTTTCGAGATGGGTTTGCACATTCATGCCCGTCTGTGGGCATCGGAAAACAATCAAATCAGCCATCAAGACAGAATGACAGCACGGCAAATTTTATCTTTGATCTAGATCAGTTTTGGAATTGCGCCAGGCTGATCGGCCGTGGCAGTCCCGCTATCTCGCAAAAGCGAAGGGGCCCAGAGGCCCCTGCAAATCTCACCAGCGGCGATAGCCGTAAGAGCCATAGTAGCGCGGGCCATAATAACGCGGGCCGTAATAGCGCGGCGGCCCATAATATCCATATCCGGGCCCGTAACCGTAGCCGTAATAGACGTTCGGCCGCCACCAGCAGCGTCCCCAGGCGTTGCAGACCATGCGGACCTGCTCGACGTCAGAGACCTGCGCGGTCGCTGGCGCCGGCGCAACCGGCATGGCCGACGCCGTTGACGATGCCGCAAGAGCACCGAACAGGGACGCGGCGACGAAGCCGATCTTGAGATTCATGATGTATTCCTCCGTTTACGCAACGAAGGATATCGAAGTTGTTCTGATTAAATTGTGGCGGAGCCGAAATGTAATGCTGATGAACAGATCTTCCGCTCCTCCGTCGTGGGCCTGACCATCACTTGCCGAGCCAGCCCTTCGATCATCGCAGCCCTCGTTGATCCTGCGCAATTCGTCAGTGCGGCTTCGTGCCTAATCTTGCAACAGTGGGCCGTCCTTCTCCGAATTCGAAGAATAGGCGCACAGATGGTTTGGAGCAGTGCAATGAGCAAGATGAGGATCGACAAGGGCGACTGGCTCGTCGTGTGCGACGGACGCAAGGCGCTCATCCTGGAGAATCTCGGTGACGAGATGTTTCCGAACCTTCACACCAGGGAGGTTCGCGAGCAGGACAATCCATCCACGGCCGCGCAAGGGACCGACGCGCCTGGCAGGCTCCATGCGTCGGTCGGCGGTGCCCGCAGTTCGGCGGAGCAGACCGATTGGCACGACGAGGCCGAACGCACCTTCCTGCGCAGTCTGGCTGAGCGGCTCGATACCGCGCTCAGCACCGGGGAGACCTCGGGCCTGACCATGGTGGCCTCACCGCGCGCGCTGGGCATGATCCGGACCGATTATTCGGACGCTGTGCGCAGGGCGCTTCGCGGCGAGGTCGGCAAGGACCTCGTCAAGTTGCCGGTCTATGAGATCGAGAAGCAGTTGCTGCAGTCGGGGGCGGTCGGATAGGGACTGCCCGCCGGGAGAGGACGCTTGCCGCGCCCCTCAGTAGCAGGGGTGCCGGCGGCGGTCCTGACCGACATAGCCAGCCGCGCTCTGGTAGCAGTGATTGGTCGACGGGCCGTCATAGTAGGCGAAGGTGCCGGGGGTGATACCCGGGCCATAATTGTGCAGATAGCTGATCGGGTAGGGCAGCGGATTGGCGTAATAGCGATGGTGTCGGTGGTGCACCCGCGCCTCCGCGTAGCCAGGGGCAAGGACTGCCGCCGACAGGGCAGCAACAGCGGCTACAAGGGCCAGCTTGCTCATCTCGATTCTCCGGAACCCGCAAATAAGTCTGTCATCTATAGCCATTTCGGGCCGCCGGGGCACCCGTCTGAAACCTGGAAATCGGGTCAAATCCAGCAGATTCCTCGACGGGTGTGACAGAATTGCCGGACCCAGGGGCGAACGCTGCCCATTTTTGGCCTTTTCGGGATGCTTAACGAATTCCCCACACAAGTATGGCCAAAGAGAATCCGGTTAAAGATTTCTCGCGCCGGCTCCTTTGGGGTTTTGTTTGGGGTGCTCTTCGGGGTCGGTACGTTTCCTTGCAAGGTTTTCGTCGTCAAGCCGCCATGCGCATCACGCTCCTCAGCCTGCTGTTGCTCTTCGTCGCTGCCGCTACTCCCGCGCGGGCCCAGCTGCATATCACCCGCGACCACGGCGGCTATGTCGAGGAGTACAAGGCCAAATACAAGCGCGTCCGCGACACCGGCGAGCGTGTGATCATCGATGGCATCTGCAATTCGGCCTGCACGCTGGTTCTCGGCATCGTGCCGCTGAACAAGATCTGCGTGACGCCCAAGGCGAGCCTCGGCTTCCACCAGGCCTACTACGACAAGGCCTTCACCTTCGGCATCAAGGTCACCAGTGCGGAAGGGACGTCCGACCTGATGTCCTACTATCCCGATACGGTGAAGGACTGGATCCGCCGCAATGGCGGGCTCACCACCGACATGAAGAAGATCAAGAACGGGGTCGAACTCTGGAAGATCATCGATCCCTGTCCGGAAGAATGGTGAGCGGCTGATCTGAGCCGCCGCGTCCATCGCAGCGCAGCATCAGAAATTCGCATTGCCGCACGACCGCTCGCTCGGGCAATGAGGGGCGCAATGAATCACAACCAAGATCATCTCGCTGCCCGCACAGCGCCGGTGCTGTTCGTCCTGCTCTGGAGCACCGGCTTTATCGCCACCAAATACGTCGTCAACGACGCCGATCCCTTCACCTACCTCGCCATCCGCATGGCGGTGGTGGTCGGCCTGATGGCAATCATCGCAGGCGTCGCCCGACCGAAATGGCCTGATCGCGCCGGGATAGCGCATAGCGCCGTCGCTGGCATCCTCGTCCACGGCTTCTATCTCGGTGGCACCGCGATTGCGATCGCGCATTCGATTCCGGCGGGGCTCTCCGCGCTCATTCCGGGGCTGCAGCCGATCCTGACCTCGACGATCGCCAACCGCTGGCTGGGCGAGAAGGTGACCCCGGTGCAATGGGCGGGCCTCGTGCTGGGCCTCGGCGGCGTCGCGCTGATCCTGCACAACCGCCCGATGTCCGGCGAAGCTGGGCTGGGCTGGCTCGCCTCGGTGGTCTCGCTGATCAGCATCACGCTTGGCACGCTCTACCAGCGCCGCTACTGCAACCGCATAGACTGGCGTGCCGGCAATCTCGTGCAGTACGTGGCGGTGACGATCTTCTTCACGCTCGGCGCGTTCCTGTTCGAGGATCGGGTCGTGCACTGGACACGGGAGTTCGTGCTCGCGCTTGGCTGGCTTGCCGTTGCGCTCTCGATCGGATCGATCGGCCTGTTGTACTGGCTGATCCGCCACGCTGCGGCGACGTCGGTCGCGAGCCTGTTCTACCTGGTGCCAGCCGTGACTTCGCTGATGGCCTATCTGCTGTTCGGCGAGAAGCTCGACGCGCTGGCGATCGCCGGCATGGCGATGTGCGCGGCTGCGGTGTTCGTGGTCAACCGCCGCTTCGGCGCGTAGGCGGGGGAATACATCCCTGACGTGCAAGGTCGATCATGTTAGGCTGACCGTATTTCAGCGGCCCGCGCACACGGTGATTTCCATGAAGACGGCAAAACGCGCATTGCTCGGCAGGTCCATGAAGCCGGTCAGGATTGCCTGCATCAACTATGCCCGGGAGTCGATTGGCGACGGCGATATGAGGCTGCTCACCGCGGCACTGCAAAAGTGTTACGACAAGCATTTCCTGCCGGTGTGGGGCTATCCGGTCGACCTCTATGTCACGCGCAAGCCGAAGGCCACCGACTGGCAATTGGTCTATTTCGACGATGCCCTGCACAAGAATATGCTTGGACGCCACGAGTTGACCTATCGCGGCCAACCGATCTCGAAGATCTTCGTCAAGGCGCTGGATGGCGAGGCGGTCAGCGTGGCGGCCTCGCACGAACTGTTTGAGATGGTGCTCGATCCCATGGCCAATCTCTGGGCCGACCAAAATCGGAACACGCAATACGCCTATGAAGTCTGCGACGCCGTGGAGGAGGACACTTTTGACGTCGACGGTTTGCCGATGTCGAACTTCGTCTATCCGTCCTGGTTCGAGCCGTTCAGGCATCCCCGCGGCACCAGATTCGACCACAAGGGAACGCTGACAGCGCCGTTCTCGATGACCGAAGGCGGCTACGTTATCAAGAAGGTCAACGGACGGAAGGTGATCAGGGCGTTCGGCTCACCTGGGAAGCGGCGACGCTTCGCGAAGGAGGACCGGCGGGGCCATCGCAGCGAGTTTCGCGATCCGAAGGGCCAGCATCACCCGGGCCGGCGCGCCGCCAAGCGGCGAGGGTAGGAGGGCCTCCGGACGCGCCCACACCCGGAGGCCCACTTTGCGCCGTGATCAGCGCTTGGCCTTCTTGGCCTTCTTTTTCGACTTGGTGGCTTTCTTCGCAGATTTCTTGGCAGATTTCTTGGCAGCCTTTTTCGCGGACTTCTTGGCCGCTTTCTTCGAGGACTTCTTTGCAGCCTTCTTTGCAGTCTTCTTGGCTTTCTTCTTCGAAGCCTTTTTGGGCGCGGATTTCTTCGCGACCTTCTTGGCGGCTTTCTTCACCTTCTTGACGGCGGTGACGGCGGCGTCCTTGGTCGCTTCCACGGCGGTGGTCATCGTCTCCATCACCTGCGCGGTGATCGGTTTGTCGTCGTCCATATCGTGTCCCCCACGGTTTGCATGGAACGATGACGATAGCGGGTTTCACAATTGTGTCAAAGCAACGCTCAACCTTTGCGGATCTTTGCGTAGGCGGCGAGCGCTCGCTCGCGTCCCCTGGCATGATCGATGAGCGGTTGTGGATAGGTCTTTCCGAGTGTAACGCCTGCGCTCGCAAGCTCAATTGGTGTGGCCTGCCACGGCTGATGGATCAGCTTTGCCGGCATGTCCTTCAGCTCCGGCAGCCAGCGCCGGACATAGGTTCCCTCAGGATCGAACTTCTCACCCTGGAGCACCGGATTGAACACGCGGAAATAAGGTGCTGCATCGGCGCCGCAGCCGGCGACCCATTGCCAATTGGCCGGATTGCTGCCGGCGTCCGCGTCGACCAGCGTGTCCCAGAACCAGGCTTCGCCATCGCGCCAATCGTTCAGCAGGTGCTTGACCAGGAACGATGCGACCACCATCCGGACCCGGTTGTGCATCACGCCGGTGTGCCAGAGCTCGCGCATGCCGGCATCGACGATGGGGTAGCCGGTGCAGCCGCGCTGCCAGGCGGCGAGCGCCTTCTTGTCAGCCTTCCAGGGGAAGTCGTCGAAGTTGGTTTGGAGGTTCTCGGTGGCGAGATTCGGATGGTCGTGGAGCAGGTGGCGGCAGAACTCGCGCCAACCCAGCTCACTCAGGAACTTGTCGATGCCTGAGCCAATCCCCGGATTCTCCGCCGCGGCGAAGCGCGCCGCGTGCCAGATTTGGCGCGGGCTAAGCTCGCCAAACCGCAAATGCGGCGATAGGCCCGAGGTGCTCCGGCGATCGGGGCGGTCGCGGTCGCCGGCATAAGTGTGCACGGTGTGCTTGAGGAAGTCGCGCAGACGCGCCCGGGCTGATGCCTCGCCCGGCGTCCAACTCTCGCGCAGGCCACCGGCCCAGTCGGGCGTGCTTGGCTCGAGCTGCCAGCTCTCCAATCTGTCGCTCGCGATCTTCGGACCCGGGCGCAGCTCCTTCGGTGCGGGCAGCGGCTTCGGTGGGGCGCCGAGCGACAGCACCCGCCGCCAGAATGGCGTGAACACGCGCAAGCCCCGGCCTTCCTTGTTGCGGATCGCCGACGGCTGGACCAGCAAGTCGCCGGGAAAACTTTGCGAGTCCACGCCGAGCCTTGCCAGCGCTGTTTCGAGCTGTTTCTCGACGAGCTGATGCGGGGCCTGAGCGATCTCATTCCAATGGACGGCGCCTGCGCCAGTCTCCCGCGCCACTTCGGTGATCACCCGGGCCGCCGATCCCTTGCGCAGGACCAGCGATCCGCCGTGCGCCGCAATGTCGGCGTCGAGCGCGCGCAGCGATTGGGCCAGCCACCAGCGTGCAGCGCCACCAAGGGCCCGTGCGGCCGCTTCGTCGAGCACATAAAGGCAAATCACAGGCGCGCCGGACCTGGCGGCGGCGTGCAGGGCGGGGTGATCGGACAGTCGAAGGTCGTCGCGGAGCCAGACGATGACAGGCCGGGGGCTTGGCGGGGGCAGGTGCGTCCTCGTTTACGCTTTGGAAAGTATGGCGCGGGAGGTGGTGTGAACCAGCGTTAATGGGGCCGTAAGCGGATTGCATGAATATGCAGGAATTCCGGGGGTAGTTCCATTCATGACCAACTCATCGACAGTGAAGTTCTTGCCTCGGTTCAAGCTGGGGACCAAGGCCGTCCTGTGCGCCGTCCTGCTGATTGCGATGAATACCGCATTGGTGGTCGGCGCCGGCTACTGGTCTCTTACCTCCGCCTTCAACGATCGCGCGTTGCGCGACATCGAGGTCAGCCTGCGCACGCTGGCGCTGGCCTTCGCCGAGGTCGTTCCTGACGCCAGGATCACCATGCGCGATGGTGCGGTGGCGCGCGCCGAGATCGCCAAGATGCCTGAGTTCAAAGATCACGCCATCGTCGATCGTGCGGTGTCCTATGTCGGGGGCAATGCGACCCTGTTCGTGTTCGACGATGCGAGCGGGCAGTTCGTCCGCCGCTCGACCAACGTGAAAAAGGAGAACGGCGACCGTGCCGTTGGCACCCAGCTTGCCGCCGACCATCCGGCACAAGCCGGGCTGCGCCGTGGCGAGGCTTATAAGGGGCCGGCCACGCTGTTCGGCAAGTCCTTCATGACGGCTTATTTCCCGATTTCGGATGCAACTGGCAAAATCGTCGGCATTCTCTATGTCGGCATCCCCATGGCGCAGTACGAGACCATGCTGTCTCAGGCCATCGCGAGCATGGCGATTGCGGCCGGCATCGCCGCGCTGCTGGTCCTGGTGCTGACCATGCTGGTCGTCCGCCGCGTCACCTGGCCACTGAGCTCGGTCACCCGCTCGCTGACGGCTCTCGCCAATGGCAAGAGCGATGTTACGATCGATTGCGAGGACCGCGCCGACGAGATCGGCGAGATCGCGCGCACCGTTGCGGTGTTCAAGAGCAATTCGCTGGAGCGGGCGCGGATGCGCAGCGAACAGGCGGAAGCCGCGGCCGCGGCAGCCGAGCAGCGCAAGGCCGACCTTCGCAACTTCGTTGCTGAATTCCGCAGCGGCGTCGGCGGCATGCTCGACAAGGTCCTGCGTTCCTCGGGCGAGTTCGAGCGCGTGGCGCGGCAATTGACCGACGCCGCGCGCTCCACCGCTGATCTGTCGGCGAAATCGGCCGGCGCATCCGAGCAGGCCTCCGACCACGTCCGAGCGGCGGCCTCAGCCTCCGACGAGCTCTCGCAGTCGATCTCCGAGATCACCAAAAGGGTACAGGAATCCAACGCGATCTCCGCCGAGGCGGTGCAGCAGGCCGAGGCCACCGATCAGCGCATCGCGCAGCTCTCGGAAGCAGGCGCGCGCATCGGCGACGTCGTCAAGCTCATCACCTCGATCGCCGAGCAGACCAATTTGCTGGCGCTGAACGCCACCATCGAGGCGGCGCGCGCGGGCGATGCGGGCCGTGGCTTTGCGGTGGTGGCCCAGGAGGTCAAGACGCTCGCGGGTCAGACCGCGAAGGCGACCGACGAGATCTCGACACAGATCGCGAGCATGCAGCTTGCGACCGAGGAGTCGGTCACCGCCATCAAGGCGATCACCGAGACCATCGAGCGCATCAGCGGCATCGCGGGCTCGATCTCGGCTGCGGTCGAGCAGCAGCGCAGCGCCACGCACAATATCGCGGCCAGCGTTCGCGCGGCCGCCTCGGGCACCGCCGACGTGGCCGTCAATGTCCGTCAGGCCGCCGAAGGCGCGAGCGAGACGGGCGAGACCTCGAGCCGGATGTTTGCCTCCGCCCAGGCATTGTCGGGCGAGAGCCTGAGCCTGAAGGCCGAGGTCGACAGCTTCCTCGACCGCGTGCAAGCGGCTTGATTGGAGTCTGGCGGGCTGAAACCCTAGGCCCGCCGTTAGCGTAACTGACGGTGTCTGCCCCGTCTCTCGAGGGCAGGGAGGCCGCCAGTGAACCGCATTGCCATCCTGTACGTCGTAACCTTGCTCGTCCTGACCGGGCTGGATTTCCTGTTCCTTGGTCTGATCGCCAAGGGCTTTTTCACCGCGGAAGTTGGCGACATGCTGGGTGAGCTGAAGCCTTTGCCGACGATCCTGTTCTACCTGCTCTATGTCGGCGGCGTTCTGATCTTTGTCAGCGGCTCTGCGGATGCAATCTGGCAATCGACGCTGCTCTATGGCGCGCTGTTCGGCCTGTTTTGTTATGCGACGTTCGATCTCACCGCGCTGGCACTGCTCAAGCACTGGAGCTGGCCGGTCGCGTTCGTCGACATCGGCTGGGGCGCGGTGGTGACCGCGGTCTCGTCGACCGCGGGTCTGTTGGTGGCGGATCGTGTGACTTGACACCGTCATTCCGGGGCGGTCCATACGACCGAACCCCGGTGCGCGCTTGCACACCGGAGAATCTCGAGATCCCGGGTTCGATGCTTCGCATCGCCCCGGGATGACGATTGGTTATTTCGGCTGCGGCACGATGCGGATGTAGGGCTTCGGTTCCTTCCAGCCCTGCGGATAGATCGTCTTGGCCTCGTCGTTGGAGACCGAGCCCGCGATGATGACGTCCTCGCCCTGCGACCAGTCGGCCGGCGTTGCGACGCGATGCTTGGCGGTGAGCTGGAGCGAGTCGATCACGCGCAGGATCTCCTGGAAATTCCGGCCGGTGGTCATCGGATAGACCAGCACCAGCTTGATCTTCTTGTCCGGTCCGATGATGAAGACGTTGCGGACGGTCTGGTTGTCGGCCGGCGTGCGGGTGAGGGGATCGCCAGAGGTCGAGGCCGGCAGCATCTCGTAGAGCTTCGAGACGTTGAAGTCGGTGTCGCCGATCAAGGGATAGTTCGGCGCGGCGCCCTGCGTCTCCTTGATGTCTTCGGCCCATTTGGCATGGCGGTCGATCGGGTCGACCGAGAGGCCGATCAGCTTAACGCCGCGCTTGTCGAATTCCGGCTTCAGCTTGGCGAGTGCGCCGAGCTCGGTCGTGCAAACCGGCGTGAAGTCCTTGGGGTGGGAAAACAGCAGGGCCCAGCTATTACCGATCCAATCGTGGAACTTGATCTTCCCTTCAGTGGTCTCGGCTTCGAAGTCGGGGGCGGTGGTGCCGATCGGAAGTGTCATGGTTTTGACCTCATCGCATTGAAATTGCTTGGAAATTACCGTCTGACCGTCAGGCCCAGTATAGGGGCTTGCCGGCGCCAAGTGAACGCCAACTGAACGGCTTGAAGTAAAATGTGAATTCTTGCTCTGAAGGGCTGATTTCTCAGCACAATTTTGTTACGGCCGCACCTGCGGCGAAACATCTCCACCGGGGCTTCACGGTCTCGCTTGCCCCGATAATGCCTTCTATAACCCGCATCACGCCCGCCCGACGCTCTTACGGAACCGGAACGGTCCTCGCAGCGACTAATCGGCAACCATCGAGAAAAGTCGCGACCCCCGAATCCAATCATTAACCACCCCTTTACGCCCGCATGAAAATGCTGGTCGATCAGAAGAAATCTGGAAGTGAACTATGTCTGCCGCACTGCCCAAGTCCCTTGAAGAGTCCGTTGAGTCGCCGTCCCTCGAACCGTCCTGCCGCGACACCGCGGCCCATGCCCTCACCATTGTGCGCGACGGCGTGATCACGGGGGAAGGCCCGACCACCAAGGGCAGGGTGCACTTCTCCCGCTCCATCGATGCCGATGACACCGCCTGGTGCGCGCGCATCCTGACCGCCGCCGCGGTCAACGACCAGCCGGTCAGCCGTGCCGAAGCCGAGGCGCTGTTCGAGATCAATGAGGCCGGGACCGAACGTGCCGACGGGGGCCGCTTCGACGATTTGCTGGCCAAGGCCGTCGCCCATTATGCCGCGAGCGCTTCGGGCTTGAAAGTGCCGCCGCGCAGCGTCGCGCTGGCGCAGGACACCGACATCGAGAGCTGGGCGCCGTCCTATGCCTCCAAGGTCAAGAGCGAGATGCTGGAGTGGATCGCCGGCCAGATGCGCGGCAAGCGCCAGAACAACCGTCGCCTGATGGCAATGGTGGCGACCTTCCTGGGTGCCACCGCGCTGCCTCTGGCGGGCCAACTGCCTAACGTCTTCGACATTGGAATGTAAAAGAATCTGGGCCTGTAAGAACCGAGATAGTCCCGCGCCCCTTGCGAGGCGCGAGAGTAAGCGGCGGGGTTATTTCCCCGCCGTTTTTTGTTTGCCGCTCTCCGGCTCGAGCCCCAGCGTGCGGCCGGGGAATCCGGCGGCGTCGAAATAACGCTGGCTGCCGACGCGCTGGACGTTGAGCACGGTCTCCAGACCGTTCTCGGACTTCTTCTTCGACCGCTCGACTGACTTGAACGCCTTCGGCACGACGCCGTTGGGCAGCGCCTCCGACATCACCCGGCCGACCAGGCCGCCATTGTGCGAACCGCGCAGGCCGAGGAGCTGCGCCGCCGTCATGCCGACGTCGGCATTGCTGACCGGCAGCTCGTCGACATAGCCGGCTTTGAAGTCCGGACCGATCGCCGCCATGAAGTTGTAGGTGTCGCCGCGGCTGAAGCTGCCATGCATGCCCTGGCCCTGACGCAGCACGGTGTCGGCCACCTGCACCGAGCAATTGGTCGGCGCCTCGCCGCATTCGCTGGCATAGGAGCGGAAGTTGACCACGATCGCCGGCGTCGGCGTCGCCGCCTTGCCGCGCAGATTGATGCTCGACAGCGGCAGGGTGCCGGGGAAGCGGCCGAGGGCGTCGTCGACGAACAGGCCGGAGACGTAGTCCTGCTCCAGCAGGGCATTGATGGTCCTGGCCGCCAGCTTCTTGTTCGGCAGATAGATCAGGTCCGAGCCGCCATTGGTGGCGACCACGAGGTCGGGCTTGGTCGGGTCCTTGCCGAGCACGCCGTTGCCAGCCTTCGGATGAGCGTTGCCGCTAACGGCGGCGTTCTTGTCGTTGGGGTCGAATAGCGGCAGGTCGAGTGCCTTGGCCAGGTCGAGGGCGACGAAGCCCATCGGCAGGAAGTCCTTCGGCGTGTCGTCATAGCCGACCTTGGCCGAGGGGCTGGTCTTGCTCTCCTTGGAGATGGTCGAGAAGCCGTGGTCGGCCTGGATCATGATGTTGGTGCTCGCGGCAAGGCCGAGCTCGTCCAGCGCCTTGCGGATCTGGGCGAGATTGTTGTCGACGTTCTTGATGCTCGCCATCGTACTCGGGCCGTTGATGCCTGGCATAATCTGGTTGAGGCTGTCGCCCTGATTGTGCTGGGTGCCGTCAGGGTCGCGCGACCAGAACACCAGCACGAACGGCTTGTTGCGTGCCTTGAACATCGGCAGCACCACCTTGGTGGCGACGTCGGCGAAATAGGCCTGCTGCGCCACGTTGGCGACCGTGGTGCCGGGCGTCTTGGCGTCGCCCGCCTTTGCGTTGTCGCCGCGCGACGGCGCGGCGAGGGGAAGGCCGGCCTTGGTCAGCGCCTCCTTGACCTCGTCCGACAGCGCCACGCCGATCTTGCCGCCGGTGGCGTCATCGAACACGACCGAATGCAGGCCGGGCTTTTCGGGCTTGTCGGTGTGGTCGAACTGATAGGTTGGACCGTGCTTGCCAAGGGCGGCGGTGCTGTAGCCCCTGTCGCGGGCCATCTTCAGAATCGTCTCTTCGTTGAGATAGTCGCCCTTGAAATGCTCGTCGATGTCGCCGAGCACGGCGTCGTTCTCGATGAAGGGCACCACCGTGTCGCCGGCTGGCACCGAGGTGTAGTTGGTCCAGATCGTGTTGGAAAACACGCCGGTGTCGCCGAGGTAGTGACCGGTCGACATCGCCGAGCCGTTGGCCATGGTGAAAGTCGGGAACAGCGAATGCGAGTTCTTGAAGTTGACGCCCTTGTCGCGGACCTCGGCCATGGCCGGCGCGGTCTCGGGGGTGACCTTCAGCGCGCGAAGCCCGTCGGGAATGAACAGGATCAGGTTGCGGGGCGTGTTGTTCTCAGCGGAGGCAAAACCGCTGGACAGCACTGTCAGCCCGGCGGACAGCAACAGCAGTGAACGTCGCATCGAAATCTCCTGGCGGTGAGGCGGCTCGGCCGCTGATCCGCGGCCCCCGGCAATCGTTTAGTTTTGCTGTATGACGATTATGTTACAAGAGCTAGCGGGCATGCAGAAGTGATGGTGAGGCGAGGAGCATCCACGGTTTCGTCATTGCGGGGCGAAGAAGAGCGAGCCTCTGGTGTCCCGGACGCGCTGCAGCGTTCTTACGCTGCTGCGCAGAGCCGGGACCCAGCAAGCGTCAGAGCTCGCTGATAGATGGGCCCCGGCTCTGCAGCGCACCGCACCGGACGATGCTCCGCATCGCCGGGTACGCTGCGCTGCGTCCGGGGCACGAGTTTGCGTTTTGGGCACACCTGCATCAACACCGTCATTGCGAGCGCAGCGAAGCAATCCAGAGTCTTTCCGCGACATCTCCGGATTGCTTCGCTGCGCTCGCAATGACGGAGTGTGTGGTGGCGGCGTCGCTCTTCAATCCGCATCTTCATCGCAGACACACTTTCGCATCCTCGCGGCTCATCTCGCCCGAGCTTTGTTTTCATCGCCTTAACCCTCAATGAAAGAGGGTGCAGGGAAGGCCGGGTGCCCGACTGGCACCCGCGGTCCACTGTGCGATAGTCTGCGCTACAAGAGGCTGCACAGCGGCATACAGGTGAAGCCGCAACATCCGGCCTTCCCTGCGCAGTGGTTTGACGGCTTATGTCGTGATCTCCCCGGGGAGCGATGCACTATTGCCCCCGTCGTCTCGCAGATGACTGAGGTGCACGTCCGGTTGGACATCGCACCTCACCACGAGCCTTGGCGCACAGGCTCCGGGCGCCAGGACCACACGATTTTGCCGTACGCAGGAACCACACCGGTCGTTTGCGCGATGGTTTCGCTCACGGTTGCCCGCCCTGCAAAGCCTGATCGCGCCGATGTGACCCACGCCCACCGCCGTCCGGCCCGCGTCGTGACGATCGCGATACGCCCCTCTTCCATGGGCCGGGTTGCGACGACACATACGCCATTTCCGAATTTCGGTAAAGTTGAATATTTTTAGGCGAGCGGATTGACCGGCATTTTGGGTGTTTTGCCCGACAGCCAACGCAAGATCTTGTCGCCCCTTCGTAGGGTGGATTAGCCGAAGGCGTAATCCACCACTGTCCTCTTCGCGGTGATAAACGCGGTGGATTACGTCGCCGACTGCTTCGCGCAGCCGTCGTCTAATCCACCCTACGAGACCACCTGGGTTCCGCGTTAATCGCGTGCCTTAACCAATAATTAATTATAGGTTTGCGGACGGGTGATGGACCGGCCTAGCGTTGCGATGGGGAGCAGGCTCGCGAAGCCAAACGAGTGTGGTGCGTATCATGATGTCCAGATCATATGGGGCCTTGTTCGCCTCGCTCAGCGCAGCCGCGCTGCTTCTCAGCTCCAGCGAAAGCTTTGCACGACCGGGCGGCGCCGCGCCGCACGGCATGGTGACCGCCGCGCCGGCAGTGCGCCCGCCGATCGCGCCGGGCGCGCGGTTCCATGGCCACGGCCATCGCTTCAACAATCCCTGGGTTTACTGGCCCGGTGGCGGCGCTTTCTACAACGACGGAGCCGGCTACAGCGAGCCGTTCGCCTATGCCGACCAGCCCGCCACCAACGATGTTCGATATACCTACACCTACGACGTTCCCTGGGACTGGGCGCATCGCCTCCCGCCGAACGTCGTGCCCTCAGACCGGCCCTATGTGTCGAGCTGCCCAACGGAGCAGGTGACGGTGCCGGGCCGCGGTGGCGCCGAGCACACGGTCAACATCACGCGCTGCTACTGAGCAGCGCGCCGCATTTCACGGCTTGCTACAAAAAGCCCGCGGCGGCCGCCTGGTCGCGCTCGGACTGTTTTCGCCTGACATTGGCGAGCTCACGGCTGCAGACGACAAACGCGTTCGTTCCCGGGCGCAGCCCGAGCTGTCCGCAGACATCCCGATCCTCATCGGCAATGACGCGCGTGAGCTCGGCCCGCGCGGCTTCCCGGATCGTCGGCACGGAGACGAGCGTGTGAAGCCCAAGGGCCGCCGCAACGGCAAGCACCAACGCGGCTGCGATGCCGAGGCGCTCCGTGTCGTCGGCCGTATGCCGGGAAGAGCGGATCTTGGTTCTGGCTTCGCTCATGAAATCCTCTCAATCAAATAGCGCTGGTCAACAAATGTCGTTCGAGCCGTCCGGCAAAATCGGCGGATGCAGCATGCATACACGTTGCGCCACAGCGGCGACGTGAACCAGATTACAAATTCCAGGTGGGCACGACCCTAATTCAAAATCGAATTAGCCTAGTTCAAAGCTGGTTACGCCAAACACGCGGTCGAGCCGCAGTGACGGGATCGGTCCAGTGTACATTCGCGCCGTTTCGAATGTCGGCTTCAGCCCGAGGCATTCCGCAAGCGCAATAGCATCGCGGTTCCTCGCGGGGATGTCGAGCACAAATTCGTTGCAGCCGGGGCTCGCCAGCAAGGCCTGCGCAACCGCTTCCGCCGCGGCACGGTCATCAGCTACCAGCGGGCCGATCTTATGGCCGGTCCGGCAGGGGCGGATCACGCCCCACGCGGCAAGCTTGCCGCCGCGCAGCAG
>NZ_JACOFQ010000050.1:0-41083 GCF_019455395.1 Bradyrhizobium sp. BR 10261 | reverse complement strand
CATCAACACCGTGCTCAATAATCGCACCGACCTGCACATCACGCGCCTTCAGGAGCGCATCACCTGGGGCAATGCGACCGCGACCGAAACGCTGACCATGCTCCAGCAAAAGTTCCAGGGGCTCGGCGATTCAGCGCTGATGGCGATGAAGCAGCTCACCCAGATCGTGCACCGTCAGGCTGTGGTGATGAGCTTTGGCGATGCGTTCTTCATGCTGACGCTGTTCTACCTGTGTCTCAGCGTGCTGGTCACGCTGTTGAAGAAGCCGGCCTCGCCATTCGGCAGCGGCGGCGACGCGCATTAGCCGGCCAAGCGATCAGTGTCGTCGCCCGGCTCGACCGGGCGACCCAGTACGCCGAGACAGTTGTGATTGAGCCGATGGGCCGAGGCGTACTGGATCCCCCGCCTTCGCGGGGGATGACAGCGGAGAGTGGGGGCGCACCGAGCCGCGCACCAAAATGCAACACTCGTGCGTGATCTCGCGGAGGCCCCGTTGCAAATCGCAAATGACACATCTATAAAGCGCACCTCATTTCAATCGAACCGGGGAGAGATTTGCATGATGTCGTCGCATTCGCAGATCGTACCCCCGCGCTCGATGTTCTTCTGGTTCGGTATGTACGCGGCCTGTTAGAGGCCTCTTCCGCCAGCTTCGATTGGGCTCCAAGTCCCGATCGTTCCGCTTTCCAAGTCAAAATCAGTCTTACGTGACGCCGTTGCGGCCTTCGGGCCGACTTGCGTCCATCGATGGAGCCGGCCCGCAGCAACAGCGGCCGGATGAAGCCATGACCGTTCTGTCAAAAAAGCCCGCGGCGATCCGCGTGGTGCTGCCCTTCGTGTTCAGGCACTGGCTGAAGCAGCCGGCGCGGGCGCTTGCGATCGCCGTCGCGCTGTTAGGTGCGACCGTCGCCGACCTGTTCATGCCGGTGTTCTCAGGGCATCTGGTCGATGCGTTGACGCGCGGGCCGTCCGATCCCGATGCGCGCCACGCTGCGCTGGTGGCGCTGGGCGGCATCGTGGTGCTGGGCGCGGCGTCGATGGTGTTGCGCCTGGGCGGCCTCCAGGTGATCGTGCCGTTCACGCTGAAGATCATGTCTGACGTCGCGCAGGATGCCTTCCTGCGCGTGCAGCGCTTCTCGACCGACTGGCACGCCAATTCCTTCGCAGGCTCCACCGTGCGCAAGATCACGCGTGGCATGTGGGCGCTCGACCTCCTGAACGACACCATCCTGCTGGCGCTGCTGCCGTCGCTTGCGGTGCTGATCGGGTCGATGATCCTGCTCGGCGTGCATTGGGGCTCGCTCGGTGCGGTGATCGCGCTCGGCGCGGCTGTCTATGTCACGATGACGGTGCTGTTCTCGACGCGCTACATCGCGCCTGCAGCGCGTGTCTCCAATTCCTGGGACACCAAGGTCGGCGGCACGCTGGCGGACGCGCTAACCTGCAACGCGGTGGTGAAATCGTTCGGCGCTGAAATGCGCGAGGATGCGCGGCTCGCCCGCGTCATCAAGCGTTGGCGCACGCGCGTGCGGCGCACCTGGTTTCGCTACAACTACACCGCCATGGCGCAGCTCTCGCTGCTGCTGTGCCTGCGTGGGTCCGTGATCGGCGGCTCTGTGCTGCTGTGGATCTCCGGGCATGCCTCGCCCGGCGACGTCACCTATGTGCTGACGAGCTACTACGTCATCCACGCTTACCTGCGGGATGTCGGCATGCACATCAACAACCTCCAGCGCTCGGTCAACGACATGGACGAACTGGTGGCGATCCATGACGAGCCGATCGGCATTGCGGATGCCGAAGGCGCGCTGCCAATCGCGATCGAAGGCGGCGAGATCGTGTTCGACGACGTCACGTTCCACTATGGTGGCCATCGCGCGCCGCTCTACGACGGATTGTCGCTCACGATCCGCGCCGGTGAACGTATCGGCCTCGTCGGCCGCTCCGGCTCCGGCAAGACGACGTTCGTCAAGCTGGTGCAGCGGCTCTACGACGTCACCGGCGGCCGCGTGCTGATCGACGGGCAGGATATCGCGCTGGCAACGCAGCAATCGCTGCGCAGCCAGATCGCGATCGTGCAGCAGGAGCCGATCCTGTTTCACCGCACGCTCGCCGAGAACATCGCCTACGGCCGGCCCGGCGCCAGCCTTGAGGCGATCGAGCAGGCGGCGCGGCTGGCCAACGCGCACGATTTCATCCTGCGCCTGCCGAAGGGCTACGGCACGCTGGTCGGCGAACGCGGGGTGAAACTGTCCGGCGGCGAACGGCAGCGCGTGGCGCTGGCGCGCGCCTTCCTGGCGGATGCGCCGGTGCTGATCCTGGACGAGGCGACCTCGAGCCTCGATTCGGAATCGGAGGCGCTGATCCAGCAGGCAATGGAGCGGCTGATGAAGGGCCGCACCTCGATCGTGATCGCGCACCGGCTGTCGACGGTGAAGAGCCTCGATCGCATCCTGGTGTTCGACCGCGGCGAGATCGTCGAGCAGGGCACCCATGCCATGCTCGCGAACAAGCCCGGTGGAATCTATCGCAGCCTGTTCGAGCGCCAGGTGGTGGAGCTCGGGCATATCGCAGCAGCTGAATGACGCGCGACGGCAGGGCGAAGCCTTGCCGTCACGTCGAAGGTGAATGACATGAAGGACCTGACGCGCGGCTCCATCGTGAGCCACATCCTGAGCATGGCGCCACCGATCGTGGCAGGCATGATCACGATCATGATCTGCCAGCTCGTCGACCTGTACTTCGTGTCCGGGCTCGGCGATGCGGCCGTTGCCGGCGTCGCCGCGGCCGGCAACGCCGGCTTCCTCGTCAACGCGCTGATGCAGATGCTCGGCGTCGGCGCGGTCGCGCTGATCGCGCATGCCGTCGGCCGCAAGGATCGCGACGACGCCAACCTCATCTTCAACCAGTCGGTCGTGCTGTCGGTGCTGTCAGGGCTGCTGACGCTGCTCGGCGGCCTGGCGCTGGCGCGCCCCTATATGCGCGCGATCTCGGTCGACGCGGCCACGATCGAGGCCGGCGCCACCTATTTCCACTGGTTCATGCCGGCCCTGGCGCTGCAATTCGTGACGCAGGTGATGGGGGCGGCGCTGCGGGCCACCGGCATCGTGCGGCCGAGCATGCTGGTGCAGGTGCTTGCCGTGCTCCTCAACATCGCGCTGGCGCCGGTCCTGATCACCGGCTGGGGCACCGGACACGCGTTCGGTGTCGCCGGAGCGGGTCTCGCAAGCTCGATCGCCGTGTTCATCGGCGTGCTGATGCTGTTCGCTTATTTCCACAGGCTGGAGCGCTACGTCGCGTTCCATCCGGCGCAGTGGCGTCCACGCTTGCGGGAATGGAAACGGATCCTCAATGTCGGCCTGCCCGCGGGCGGCGAGTTCGTGATGATCTTCATCTTCATGGCCGCGATCTACTACGTGCTGCGAGACCTCGGTCCGGCGGCCCAGGCCGGCTTTGGCATCGGCACGCGCGTCATCGGCTTGATCCAGATGCCGGCCCTCGCCGTCGCGCTTGCGGCGGGGCCGATCGCCGGCCAGAACTTCGGTGCGGGCAACAGCGAGCGGGTGCGGGAGACGTTCGTCAAGGCGGCGTTGATTGCGACGGCCGTGATGATCGTGCTCACTGTGTTCGTGCAGCTCGCGCCCGGATTGCTTCTCGCCGGCTTCTCGAATGATCCGGAGACCATGAGGGTCGCGTTGCTGTTTCTCAAGATGATCTCGCTGAACATGGTGGCGCAGGGATTGATCTTCGTCTGCTCCAGCATGTTCCAGGGCCTCGGCAACACCAAGCCGGTGCTGTGGAGCTCGGCAACGCGCGTCCTGACTTATTCGCTGCCGGCGATCTGGCTCTCGACACGGCCGGGCTTTCGGATCGAATACGTCTGGTACATCTCGAATGCGGCGACGACGCTCCAGGCCGTCCAGAGCCTGTGGTTGCTGCGCCGTGAGTTCAGGAAGCGGCTGGTGACGCCAAAAGAGACTGCTGCGGAGCCCGCGCGTCCGGAGCCCACCGCGCCTTTGGCACGCGAGCCGGCGTAGCGACGGCTTGTTCCATCCCCGCGGCTCCGGCTAACTTGTCGGGCCGCGGGAGTGGATTGTCGAAGGGACGAATGGGCGGAGTGGCGGACGAGGGGCGGCCGGCGACCTGGCTCTCGGCGATCTGGGCGGCGCGCTACCGCACGCCGGCTCGTTTCGTCGCGCTGATCGCGCTGCTGCTGCCGTGGACGACGACCGGGACGACGTTCGCGCTGATCCCCTGGCTGATTGCCTTCGCGTTCCTCGATCTGCGCGACTTTCCTCGCTCGCTGCTGCGTCCGGTCTGCCTGCTGCCGATTGCGCTCGTGGTCCTCGCGCTTGTCGGCATGCTCTGGTCGGGTGCCCCATGGCCGGAAAGAATTCATGCGATCGGGCCGGTGTTGAAGCTCCTGGTGATCCCGCTCCTGATCTTCCAGTTCGAGCGCTGG
The DNA here is from genome assembly GCF_019455395.1 of Bradyrhizobium sp. BR 10261. Lineage (NCBI taxonomy): Bacteria > Pseudomonadati > Pseudomonadota > Alphaproteobacteria > Hyphomicrobiales > Nitrobacteraceae > Bradyrhizobium > Bradyrhizobium sp. BR 10261. Next base: position 36,621 of record NZ_JACOFQ010000050.1, on the reverse strand, counting down.
CCCTACGGCGTATGGGTGTTCGCGGCCTTTCTCGCATCTTGCGCGCTGGTCATGCTGGTCTCCTTCACTGTGGCTGTTGACCCCGATCTGTCGCTGAAGCTCTATCTGTCGCGCGGACCTTATAAGATCGAGAGTGGCGTCGCCGTGCGCAACTATATCGATCAGAGCCAGGAGTTCGCCCTCTGCGCGATTGCGTTGATCTATCCGATCGTGACGCTGTTTCGCGAGGGACGCGCCCGCATCGCGATAGTGCTCGGGACAATCGCGACCGGCTTTCTCGTCAACATGATGTTTGTCGTAGTCTCGCGCACCGCGCTGGTGACGCTGCCGATCCTGCTCGTGGTCTTTGCTCTCCTGCATCTGCGTCGGCGCGCCGCCTTGCTGGCCGCGGGCGCGATGGCCTTGTTGGCTGTGTTCCTCTGGGCGGTCTCGCCGCATCTGCGCGCAACCGTTGCGAAATTCCAGGGCGACTACGAGATGAGCGTGGAGGGCAAGCAGGTCAGCGGCATGGGCTCACGTCTGGAGTACTGGCGGAAATCCCTGGGCTTCGTTGCGGATGCTCCGCTGCTTGGCCACGGCACCGGCTCGATCCGCGCTCTGTTCGCCGGCGCGGCTGCGGATGCGGAGGTGGATCCGCTGCGCAGCGAGATCGTCAGCAATCCGCACAATCAGACGCTGAGCGTTGCGGTGCAATGGGGCGGGGTGGGCGTCCTGGTGCTCTACGCGCTGTGGTTTGCGCATTTGCGGATGTTCCGCTGGCATGGGCTCGCCTGCTGGATCGGCCTGTTGGTCGTGGTGCAGAACATGCTGTCCTCGCTGCTCAACACCCATTTGTTCGACTTCACGCCGGGCTGGATCTACGTGCTCGGTGTCGGTGTCGCAGGCGGCATGGCGCTGGCGAAGAAGAGTTAGAACGCACTGAGGCTGTTCCAGACCAGGGTCGCGCCCGACAGGAACAGCAGGCCGAGCACGACGTCGCCAAAATGCTTGTCGCTAAGGGCGTGATAGACGCGCGCCCCCAGCCACGCGCCGATCAGCGTGCCCGGGAATGCGACCATCGCGAGCCAGACCACCTTGAATGCGACCAGGCCCGAGGCCGTCTGCAACATCAGCGCGGTCGCAAGCACGGTAAAATTGAACAGCTGGAAGATGCCTCGCCGCTCGTGCTTGTTCCAACCACGGATGTTGGCCCACAGGATCGGGAGCGGGCCGGACAGGCCGGCAAGGCCGCCCAGAATGCCGCCGGCAAAGCCGATCGCGCCATCGGCGATGCGGCCGCCGAAGGTCACGGCGAACTGCTTCTTGTTGAAGTACAGCGCGCTCGAGAAGATCAGCAAGAGGACGCCGACGCTCAGCCTGAACACCTTGGGATCGGCGGAGGCGACCAGCGTGGTCCCGATCGGTACGCCGATCAATCCGCCGATCAGGAACGGCCACACCAGCGAGAGATCAAAGCTCTTCCACATCGATGGCAGCGTCGAAGTCTGCGCGATCACCGAGCAGATCAGCACCAAGGGTACCGCGAGCGAGGGCGGCAGAACATAGAGCCAGATGCCGAGCGCCATCAGCGCCGTGCCGAACCCCGCCAGCCCCGAGACGAAGCCGCCGGCCAGCGCGCCGAACAGCAGCAGCGCAATCGTGAACGTTTCCAAGCCTTAAGTTCCTGCTGGCGCGATCTCGTGATCACCGCACCGTGCATAGCACGGCCGCGGACGTGGCGGTCAAATGCTGCTTGCACGCAACCGCGGCCTGCGATCGTCGGGCATTTTCGAACGACATTGCCCAGATCGTCCGCATAGGAATTTGGATTCGCGGCTCGATCAGCCGTAGCCCCGTTGATTCCGCAGTCCAGGGTGGACAAAGGAGAACAACCATAGGTGGGGCGCGCCGGTGATGCCACCGATGTGATTAATCGTGAACCCGCTCCTTGTTGGAAAAGCGCGCCCTGATTCGTATCTAACGCGGGCGGCTTTGGATTGGAGGAAAAACGATGCGTATGATTCTGGCTTCGAGCCTCTTGATCGCCTTGGCCGGCTCTGTGAACGCGGCCACGGTGCACCACGCGCACCGGCACCCGACTGTTCGTCCCGATCAGGGCGCCTCAGACCCAGCTTCGGCTTTTGGTTACGCGCCATCCGGGGCGGCGATCTACCCCCGCGCGGCACCATACGGTGAAGACTATGGCATGTATCCGCGAGATTCCCAGGGTTACGCGCCTGGCGAACGCGAGCAATTTCTCGATAGTGTGAGACAAGGTGGCTAACGCGCCTTAGACGATCTGCCTGGTATCAGCGGGTCTTTGCAGCGCGCCGGTCAGAATCCGGAGTGCTTGCGTGAGTTCCGCACGATTGCGCGCGGCGCCGAGCGACAGCCGCGCCGCATTCGGCGGGTCGCCATCGACCACGAAAGAGTCGCTCGCCACGACGGCGAGCCCTTCGCGCAGCAGCTGCGCGGTGACATCGCGGCGGCCCAATCCCTCCGGCAGCCGCAGCCACAAATGATGCGCGGCGGGCCTGGCCTGGAACTGAAACCCCTTCAGTGCGCGCTGCGCCAGCTGCTGGCGGCCGACGGCCTCGCTGCGGATGGCCGTGATGATGCGGTCGGCGATCCCACCCTCGAGCCAGTGCGTCACCAGCGCGACCATCAGCGGTGCGGGCATCTGCACGGTCGCTTGCAGATGGCCTCGCATCTGAAGCTGCGCGCCGCTGTCGGGCGCCAGCAGATAGGCAACGCGCAATGCTGGCGCGATGCATTTTGACAGCGTGGTGGCGAGATATGTCCTGTCAGGGATGAGGTTCGCAATCGGCGAGGCCGATCGCTCGAGCAGCCCGTAGGCGTCATCTTCGATCAGGTCTGTATCGGCATCGCGGATGATTTTTGCGATGGCGTTACGACGATCGGCGGAGAGCGTCGCGGTGGTCGGATTGTGCAACGTCGGAATGAGATAGACAGCCTTCGGCTGATAGCTGCGGCATGCCTTCGCCAGCGCATCGGGCAAGATGCCGCCGTCATCCATGGCGACGCCGACAAGCCTGACGCCGAGCTGCGCCGCCGCCGCTTTGATGCCAGGGAAAGTGAGAGCCTCCGTCAGTACGACGTCACCCGGCCGCGCAAGGTGCGCGAGCAGGTTGAACAGGATCGTCTGCGCGCCGGGAAAGATCACGAGCTTGTCGGCCTGCGCATGTGGAACGCGCGAGCGCATCCAGCGCGCGGCGACCTCGCGCTCATGCGCGCTGCCGCCCGGCGGCTGGTAGTTCAGGAACGCGGTCAGACCCGATTGCGCGCGAAGGGCCTCAAGGCCGGCGAGGATGCGCTCGTCGAGCTGCGCCTCCAGCGGATGCGGCGGCACGTTCATCGACAGATCGATCGCGACCGGATGCGGCACGTCGACCGCGCGGCGCGCGCTGGTCTCGGACACGAACGAGCCCTGGCCCACCCGGGCCTCCATGATGCCGCGGCGCCGCGCCTCGGTGTAGGCGCGCGTCACCGTGGTGAGATCAATGCCCAGCGCTTTGGCCAGCGCGCGCTGTGTCGGCAGTTGCTGTCCCCGAACCAGCCGGCCGGCGGCGATGTCGGCCTCCATGGCTTCGACGATACGCTGGTAGCGCGGCCCCGACAGCTCCGAGATTGTAGGGGTCCAGTCCATGCAATTGGGGTCCATATCCTTTGAATGTATGGAAGTTAGATATTATTGTATGGATCAGCAAAACGGAAGAGGTGTCGTCATGGCGACCGGTTCAGTTTCTCTGGCAAAGGCGATGTGGCGCGGTTTTCGCGGCAAGTGCCCGAACTGCGGCGAAGGGCACATGTTCGGCCGCTTCCTCAAGGTGGCCGGCGCTTGCGATCATTGCGGCGAGGAGCTGTCCCACCAGCGCGCCGACGATTTTCCGGCCTACCTGGTGATGGTCGTGGTCGGCCATCTCGTGGTGCCGGCGATCCTCGCGGTCGAGACCGCCTATGCGCCGCCGGTCTGGCTGCAACTGGCGGTGTGGCTGCCGGTGACGCTGTTTGCCTCGCTTGCGCTGCTGCAACCGACCAAGGGCGCCATCGTCGGCCTGCAGTGGCAGATCGGCATGCACGGGTTCGAGGCGAGCAAGCTGCGGCGCGAAGCGGGCCAGCTTGCGCCCGTGCTGGTGAAGGCGTCGCGCGCGGCCTGAGGCGGCTCGCGGCGTTTACATCGCGCCGGCCATCGCTACACTCCATCGCATCAAAACAACAACGATGGAAACGCTGATGGCCGCACGCGCAAAAACCTTCCTGCTCTGTCATGGCGCGTGGTCCGGCGGCTGGTCGTGGCGGAAGATGCATCCGCTGATGGCGCAGGCGGGTCACCGGTTGGTCGCGCCGACCTACACCGGGCTCGGCGAGCGTGCGCATCTTGCCAGTCCCGCTGTTGATCTCGACACGCACATTCAGGACATCCTGGGCGTCATCAAGTTCGAGGATCTCGACGACATCGTGCTGCTCGGCCACAGCTATGGCGGCATGGTCGCGACCGGCGTTGCCGACCGCGCGCGTGAGCGCATCACGCAACTGATCTATCTTGACGCCTTCGTGCCGCGTGACGGCCAGTCGCTGTTCGATCTCAACGAAGCTGGACGCGAGCCGATGCGCAAGGCAGCCGCCGCCGGCGATGGCTACCGCATCCCGCCGAACCCGCCGCCATCAGATACGCCGCAGGCTGATCTCGATTGGCTCAACGCGCGCCGCATCAACATGCCGATCAAATGTTTCGAAACGAAGCTGAAGCTTCAGCACGGCGAACCGGCGATGCCGCGGAGCTACATCTATTGCGCCCGCATTCCGCCGGGCGACGTGTTCGGCCAATTCGCAAGGCGCGCGAAGAGCGAGGATGGTTGGCGCTATTTCGAGCTCGACGCCAGCCACGCGCCGAACGTGACGGCGCCAGAGGCGTTGATGGGTGTGTTGCAGGAGATCGTGGCTTAACCCACAGCCGTCATTCCGGGGCTCGCGAAGCGAGAACCCGGAATCCATTCATCTACCGACATTGCGGCTCGATGAATTCCGGGTTCGTGCTGCGCACGCCCCGGAATGACGGCGGTGAAATGGTGAGGGGTCCGATGCGCTAGCATCGAACCCCTCGTTGCAAGATATCAGCCGGCCTGTAAGCCGGGTTCTGTAGGGCACCGCCTGCTTGCGCAGGCGATACGTGACGGCCATTCCTCTGGGACCATGTTTGCACACGGCCTCGAGCAACCTACCCGGACGGCGGGCCTGACATCGCCCCGCGGCGTTATCGCTCAAAGCGAACAGCCCGCTACGCCGTCCCTATTCGGTTTTGCTCCCGGTGGGGTTTACCATGCCGGCTCCGTTGCCGGACCCGCGGTGCGCTCTTACCGCACCTTTTCACCCTTACTTCCTCCGAGGAGGGAGCGGTTCGTTCTCTGTGGCACTTTCCCTGGGGTCGCCCCCGCCGGACGTTATCCGGCACCGTATGTCAAGGGAGCCCGGACTTTCCTCCCCGGCGGCCTTTCGGCACCTGCCGGAGCGGCCGTCCGGCCGACTGACTGACAACGCAATGGGCATTTGTGACGGTTTCGTCAAGCCAAGATCGTGGCGCACGCGGCGGCGGAAATAATTTATCCTGAAGATGTCGTTTGGTGCCGGCCCCGTTCGACTGATGTCGGCGATCCCGCCGAACCACAGGAGTGAAGCGATGCAATATCTGCTGCTGATCTACCGGAACGAAAACTACATGACTGACATGAGCGCCGCCGACCGCCAGAAGCTGATGGGAGAATACGGCGCCTACACGCAGTCGATCATCCAGAGCGGCCATTTCAAGGCCGGCGACGGCCTGCAGCCGACCACGACGGCGACCACGGTGCGCGTGCGCGACGGCAAGACCATGACCACCGATGGTCCGTTCGCGGAAACGCGCGAGCAGCTCGGCGGCTATTATCTGGTCGAGGCCAAGGATCTCGACGAGGCCGTTGCGCTCGCCGCGCGAGTTCCCGAGGCGAAGCGGGGTTCGATCGAGGTCCGGCCGGTCATGATCTACAATTGATCACACCAAGCGACATCGACAGGATCTTCCGCGACGAGGCGGGGCGGGCGCTGGCCACCCTGATCCGCCTCGTCGGTGATTTCGATTTGGCCGAGGACGCGCTGCAAGATGCGTTCGCGGTCGCGCTGGAGCGCTGGGCGGCCGGCGAAATCCCCGACAATCCGCGCGCCTGGCTCGTCAATGTCGGCCGCAACAAGGCGATCGACCGTATCAGGCGCCAGGCCGCCTTTCGCGGCAAGCAGCAGGCGCTCCTGCATGAGCTCGAGCTCAACGCGAATACGCCGGTCGAGCCGCCGGCGATGCTCGACGACGACATGCTGCGGCTGATCTTCACCTGTTGCCATCCGGCGTTCGCAGCCGAGGTTCAGGTCGCGCTGACGCTGCGCACCGTCTGCGGCCTCTCTGCCGCGCAGGTTGCGCGGGCGTTCCTCGTCGGTGAGGATGCGATGGCGCGGCGGCTCGTCCGCGCCAAGCAGAAGATCAGGCTCGCCGGCATCCCCTATGAGGTGCCGGAGCGCGAGGCGCTGGCACCGCGGCTCGACGGCGTGCTCGCCGTGATCTATCTCGTCTTTACCGAGGGTTACGTCGCAACCTCGGGCGCCGACCTGATGCGGCCCGATCTCGCGACCGAGGCAATCAGGCTCGCGCGCCTGCTCGACCGTCTGATGCCCGATCGCGCCGCGATCAAGGGCCTGCTGGCGTTGATGCTGTTGCACGATGCGCGCCGCGCTGGCCGCCAGACCGCGGCCGGCGACATCGTCCTTTTGGAAGAGCAGGACCGCTCGCTGTGGGATCGCGCGCAGATCGAGCAAGGCTTGCGTCTCGTCGACGACGCGCTGCGTCTGCCGGGCCGGCCGCAGCCCTATGCGGTGCAAGCCGCGATCGCCGCGCTGCATGCCCGCGCGCCGAGCTTCGGGGCGACCGACTGGCCGCAGATCGCCGGGCTCTATGAAGTGCTGTTGCGCATCAGCCCGTCACCGGTGATCGAGCTCAACCACGCCGCCGCCGTGTCGATGGTCGACGGCCCTGCCCGCGCGCTCGATCTCGTCGAGGCGATCACCGCGCGCGGCGGTCTTGACGGCTACGAGTTGCTGCCGGCCGTGCGCGCGGATTTGCTGCGGCGCCTCGAGCGGAAGCAGGAAGCGCGCGAGGCCTATGCGGCAGCGACGGCGGCAACGCAGCTCGAGCCGTTGCGGCGGCTGTATGCGCGGCGGGTAAGGGAGATGGGGTAGGTGCCACAAACTCCGTCATTGCGAGCGCAGCGAAGCAATCCAGAATCGTTCCGCGGAGACACTCTGGATTGCTTCGTCGCAAGAGCTCCTCGCAATGACGGCTTCGCCGTCACGTCGACGCCACCGTCGTCCCATCCGCCGGCAGGCTCGCCAGCAGCGCCTGCAGCGTCGACAGCGTCGAGTGATCGGCAATACCATCCAGGCGCGCGGGGCGGAAGTGGCGCTGGAAGGCGGTAACGACTTCCATGGTCGCGGCATCGTACTTGCCTGACAGCGGCACGCCATAACCATAGCGTGCGAGCGCCTGCTGCAGGTTCAGCACCGCGTCGCTGATGGTGCCGAGCATCAGGGTCTCGCCGCGCACGATTGGCGCCGGCGTCACCCAGTGACCGACGCCGGAATTGGCCAGGGAATGCCAGGGAAATTTCTCGCCGGGATCCTTCTTGCGTGCGGGCGCGACATCGGAATGGCCGAGCACGCGCTGCGGCGCTACCTTGCGGCGGAGCATGATGCCGCGGCACAGCGCGATCACGGCCGCGATCTGGCGCAGCGGATATTCCGGATAGCCCCAATCATGGCCGCGATTGATGATCTCGATTCCGATCGAGCAGGAGTTGATGTCGTCCTCGCCGGCCCAGGACGAGACGCCGGCGTGCCAGGCGCGGCGCGATTCCGGCACGCATTGCACGATGCGGCCGTCCTCCAGCACGACGTAATGAGCCGACACTTCGGTGCCGGCCGTGCACAGCCGCGCCAGCGCGCCCTCGACGTCGGGCATGCCGGTGTAGTGCAGCAAGATCATGTCGATCTGCCGTCCCTTATTGCGCTCGCCGTGATTGGGCGACGGGATGATGTCCGAGACGATCGACGAATCCGGCTCGAACGTCCGCATGTTCGCCGCGGCCTTTGGAACCGGGAGAACGCGCTGACGCTTCGAATCAGTACCCGACGGTGTTGACGGACCGGACGACATAAATAGCTCAGAATCGGAGGACGGCTGGGCCAAGCCCTTCTCTTTACTATTTCTTTACTGTCCGGTCCGCGCAATCGCGCTTGTCGGTTAACGCGTGCATTTTGCGCCTGGTGTGTGGATGACGCATCACCACCCAGGCACCTTTTCGAGATGTCGTGAGCCGATCAACGCTTTCTTAACGCTAAGCGCCGTTACTGAGAGGTGAAGAGCCGACCCGCGTCCGGAGGCGGCCAAAAGCGTTTTTGGCTCGAATCCCATGGCTGCCCGACATATTCCACTGGGAACACCGGGATTGATGCCTGGGACGACCGGGCGCGGCGCGCATGCTGGCAAGCATGCTGAAGAGGGGCTTTGTCGTGGAACCGCCGCGACGCGGAGTTATTCGAGGCGTGATGGGCTGCTTCGCCGCCGATTTCACCTGTCTGCCCGACCGGCGCGACGCATGAGCGACGCGCCGCACATTCCCGTGCTCGGCGTTGAGGCGGTGGCGCATCTCGCGCCGCGCGAGGGCGGCATCTATGTCGATGCCACTTTCGGGGCCGGCGGCTACAGCCGCGCCATCCTCGATGTGCCGGGAACCCAGGTCATCGCGATCGATCGCGATCGCACCGCGATTGCCGGCGGCGCCAAGCTGGTTGCGGGCGCTTCGGGCCGGCTGACACTGGTCGAAGACCGTTTCTCGAATCTTGCCGAAGTCTGCGCCGCGCAAGGCGTCGAGACGGTCGACGGCGTCGTGATGGATGTCGGGGTGTCCTCGATGCAGCTCGACCAGGCGGGTCGGGGCTTCTCGTTCCGTCTCGACGGTCCGCTCGATATGCGGATGGGCCAGACCGGGCCGACGGCCGCCGACGTCGTCGCGCGTGCCTCGGAAGGCGATCTCGCCGACATCATCTACCTCTTCGGAGAAGAACGGCATTCGCGCCGAATCGCCCGCGCCATCGTCGCCGACCGGCAGGACACGCCGTTCACCACCACGCGCGCGCTCGCCGATCTCGTCGGCCGCGTGGTGCGCTCGAAGCCCGGTGAGATTCACCCGGCGACGCGGACGTTCCAGGCGCTGCGCATCTTCGTCAACGAAGAGCTCGAAGAGCTCCAGCACGCGCTCGCCGCGGCCGAGCGCGTGCTCAAGCCCGGCGGCCGTCTCGTCGTGGTTTCCTTCCATTCGCTGGAAGACCGCATCGTCAAGAATTTCCTCGCAGAGCGTTCCAAGACCGGCGGCGGCTCGCGGCATCTGCCGGAGGTGGCGCAAACAGCACCGAGCTTCCAGCTGCTGACGCGGCGGCCCGTGATCGCCGGCGAAGCAGAAGTCGCGCACAATCCGCGGGCGCGTTCCGCAAAGCTGCGCGCCGCCGAGCGCACCACGGCACCTGCGCATCATGACGACGAGCCATCGTCCTGGCCAAAACTCTCCGACGTGATGAGGGGCGGCTAGCAGATGCGCTTCATCCACCTTCTCGTCATCGGCGCGCTCATCTTCGCGGCGGCCTATGTCTACCGGATCAAGATGGATTCCACCGCGCGCACCGAGAAAGTGCTGCGGCTGCATGCGGAGATCCGCGAGCAGCGCGATGCGATCGCGCAGCTGCGCTCCGAATGGGCCAAGCTCGATGCGCCCTTGCGCCTACAAGGCCTGGTCGAGCGGCATCTGCCGCTCAAGCCCGTCAACGGCACGCAATATGATTCACTGAAGAACCTGCCGGATCGTCCGCCGCGGATGTTCCGGCCGGGCGAGCCTGATCCGATCGGGTCCATGATCAACACCATCGAAGCCGCGAGCGATCCCGATAGCGTGACCGGCTCGGTGCCCCAGCCCGAGGACAAGCAATGAGCGCTGTTCCGGCCAAACCCGCCGCGCGGCCAGCCGAGCCTTGGCGCCGGCGTCTGATCCGCAGCCTGCTCTACGGGCGCAATGTCGATCGCGCAGCGAAGGCGCGTGCGCGCGTCGGCCTTGCGATACTCGCCTTTGCCACCGTCTACACCCTGATCGCCGGCCGCCTCGTGATGTTCGCGATCGGCGCCGACGCCCACAGCGCGCGTCGTGCCGCCTCGCAGGAAGTGGTTGCGACCGCGCGGCCCGACATCGTCGATCGCAACGGCGCGATCCTCGCGACCGACGTCAAAGCCGCCAGCATGTTCGGCGAGCCGCGCCGCATCATCGACAAGGACGAGGCGATCGAACTGTTGACCGCGACCGTGCCCGATCTCGACGAGGCCGAGGTGCGTGACCGCCTGAAAACGCGCAAGGGCTTCGTCTGGCTGAAGCGCGAGATCACGGCGAAGCAGCAGCAGGACATCCACAAGCTCGGCATTCCCGGCATCGGCTTCCTGCGCGAGAACAAGCGCGTCTATCCGACCGGCAACGAGGTCGCCCACCTCATCGGTCTGGTCAATATCGACAACCAGGGCATCGCCGGCATGGAGAAGTGGCTCGACAACCAGGGCCTCGCCGATCTCCATCGCGCCGGTTTTGCGACCGATCGCCTGCAAAAGCCGGTCGAACTGTCGGTCGATCTGCGCGTCGAGCACGCCTTGCGCGACGAACTGCTGAAGGCCAAGGAAAAGTTCCACACCAAGGCGGCCTCCGGCCTCGTCACCAATGTCAACACCGGCGAAATCATCGCCATGGTGTCGGTGCCGGATTTCGACCCGAACAATCCCAAGGAAGCCCACGACCCTGACCGTATCAACCGCCTGACCACTGGCGTCTACGAGATGGGCTCGACGTTCAAGGCCTTCACGCTCGCGATGGCGCTCGATACCGGCAAATACGGCCTCGATTCGCTGTGGGATGCGCGCGGGCCGCTGCACTACGGCAAGTTCGCGATCCATGACGACGAGCCGAAGGGCCGCTTCCTGAGCATGAAAGAGGTGTTCACCTTCTCCTCCAACGTCGGCGCCGCGCGCATCGCGCTGTCGCAGGGCGTGGAGGCCCACAAGGCCTTCCTGCGCAAGATGGGCCAGCTCGAACGGCTGCGGACCGAATTGCCGGAAAGCGCCTCGCCGATCGTGCCGAAACGCTGGGGCGATCTGAACACCATCACCATCTCGTTCGGCCACGGCATGGCCGTGGCGCCGTTGCAGGCCGTGATGGGCGTCAGCGCGCTGGCCAATGGCGGCCTGCTGATTCCGCCGACCTTCCTCAAGCGGTCGGAAGAGGAGGCGCGGGCGGTCGCAAAGCGCGTGATCAAGCCCGAGACGTCGGACAAGATGCGGTTCCTGATGCGGCTCAATGCTGAGATCGGCACCGCCAAGAGGGCCAACGTTCCCGGTTACTATATCGGCGGCAAGACCGGCACCGCCGAAAAGGTGATCAATGGCCGCTATGCCAAGAAGAAAGTGCTGACCGCGTTCACCGCGATCCTGCCGGCGGACAAGCCAAAGTACCAGCTCCTGATCATGCTCGACGAGCCGCAGCCGCTGAAGGAGACCTACGGCTTCATCACCTCGGGCTGGAACGCTGTTCCCACCGCCGGCAACGTCATCACCCGGATCGGGCCGCTGCTCGGCATCGAGCCCCGCTACGACTTGCCGCCCGCGGACCGCCTTATTCTTGCAGCATCCAGGACAACCCAGTAATCAACTGGGGTGGCCGCCGCCGCCGCTGATTCGGCTTTTCCTGACGATTCGGCGTTCCAGCGCGGCATGTCGACTGGAAGACCATGAAGCTGCGTGACCTCCTAGGCCAAGATGCTTTGGGCCATGAAGCCGCGATCGAGCCTATAGCGGGGGCGCTCGAGGTGACGGGCGTTGCGCTCGACAGCCGCGCGGTCAAGCCGGGCGATCTCTTCTTTGCGCTCGCAGGCAGCAAGATTGACGGTGCGCGTTTCATCGACGCGGCCATCGCGGCCGGCGCGCTGGCCGTGGTCGGGGATCACGCACCCGACGGATGCAAGGTCCCGTTCATCACGGTCGCCAATCCGCGTCGCGCGCTGGCGCTGGCGGCGGCCAGATTTTTCCCGGCCCAGCCTGCGACGATCGCGGCGGTAACCGGCACCAGCGGCAAGACCTCGGTCGCCGCGTTCACGCGCCAGATCTGGGAACGGCTCGGCCACGCTTCGGCCAGCATCGGCACCATCGGTCTCGTCTCGCCCAAGCGCACCGTCTACGGTTCGCTGACGACGCCCGATCCGATCGCGCTGCACCGGCAGCTCGATGAGATCGCGCGGGAAGGCGTGACGCATCTTGCGTTCGAGGCGTCCTCGCACGGCCTCGATCAATATCGCCTCGACGGCGTGCGCATCGCCGCCGGCGGCTTCACCAACCTGTCGCGCGACCATATGGATTACCATCCGACCGTCGCGCACTATCTTGCAGCAAAGCTCAGGCTGTTCCGCGAACTCATTCCATCGGGTGGCGCCGCGGTGATCTCGGCCGATCATGATTGCTCGGCGGAGGTGATCGACGCGGCGAAGACGCGTGGTCTGCGAGTGATGGCGGTGGGACGCAACGGCGATGGGGCAGGCGAGGGTATCCGCCTCCTCGAGGCCGTGGTCGAAGGCTTTTCGCAACGGCTCAGCCTCGAACATCGCGGCAAGCATCATGCAGTCCGGCTGCCGCTGGTCGGTGAATTCCAGATCGAGAACGCGCTGGTATCGGCCGGCCTTGCCATCGGCACCGGCAGCAATGCAGCCCATGTGTTTGCGAGCCTCGAACATCTCGTGGGCGCCAAGGGACGGCTCGAGCGGGTCGGGGAGCGTAACGGCGCGCCTGTTTTCGTCGACTACGCGCACAAGCCCGATGCGCTGGCGAAGGCGCTGCAGGCACTGCGGCCTTACGCCAGGCGGAGACTGATCGTCGTGTTCGGCGCCGGCGGCGATCGCGATGCCGGCAAGCGGCCGATCATGGGCGAGATCGCGGCCGAGAATGCCGATCGCGTCATCATCACCGACGACAATCCGCGCAGCGAGAAGCCGGAAGCCATTCGCGCCGCGATCCTCGCCACCGCCAAGGGCGCGCGCGAAATCGGCGATCGTGCGGCTGCGATCCGTGCTGCTATCGAGGAGCTGGAAGATGGCGATGCGCTGCTCATCGCCGGCAAGGGCCACGAGACCGGGCAGATTGTCGGCAGCGAGGTCCTGCCGTTCAGTGATCACGAGGCGGTCGCCGCCGCATTAGCAACGAGGGTCGCATGAGCGGGCCATTATGGACGGTTGCCGAGGTGGCGCGTGCGCTGGGTGCAACAGGATCGTTCCCTGATACCCCGATCGACTTCGTCACCCAGGACAGCCGCCTGGTGAAGCCGGGCAGTCTGTTCGTGGCGCTATCAGGCACGCCGAGCGGCGGCTTCGTCTCGGCCTTCGCCAGTGCGCGCGACGGCTGGGAGTTCGCGGACAAGGCGGAAGCATCGGGCGCGGTCGCGATGATCGTGCCGCACGAGATCGCGGGCATCAGTGTCCCGCAGATCGTCGTCAAGGACACGCTGATCGACGGCCTCTGGCGACTCGCGCGCGCCGCGCGCGCACGCTTCAACGGCCCCGTGATCGGATTGACCGGCAGCGCCGGCAAGACCAGCACCAAGGAATTTTTGGCGGCCTATCCCAATGCCTATGCGAGCCCGTCGAGCTTCAACAATTTCTGGGGAGTGCCGCTGACGCTGTGCAATGCGAAGGCAGACGCCAGCCTCTGGGTCGTCGAGATGGGCATGAACCAGCCAGGCGAGATCGCCCGGCTCAGCGAATTGACGCGGCCGACGGTCGCGCTCGTCGTCAACGTCCAGCCGGTGCATCTGGAAAAGCTCGGCTCGCTCGATGCGATCAGGCGCGAGAAAGTGTCGATCGCGCTCGGCCTGCCCGAGGACGGCGTGCTGGTCCTCCCCGCCGGGCTCAAGGCGTCGGAATGGAAGGGCAAGGTGGTGCGCTTCGGCGAGCATGCCGAAGTGCACGAGGTCAAGCACGCGCCGCACGGCGAGAGCTGGCAGGTCGTGGCCGCGATCGGCAAGAAGGAGATCGCCTTCAGCCTGACGCCGGGCGCGCCGCACCGCGTGCAGAATGCGCTCGCCGCGCTCGCCTCTGTTCATGCCGCCCATCTCGATGTCGCGACGCTCGCGATCAAGCTCGATCGCGTCGGCATCATGACCGGCCGCGGCGTCGAGCAGGCGGTCGGCGGCGTCACCGTGATCGACGACAGCTTCAACGGCAATCCGGCGAGCGTCGCCGCCGCGCTGCAAAGCCTGCAGGCGCGCAACGTGACCGGCGGTCGCCGCATTGCGGTGCTCGGCGACATGCTGGAGCTGGGCGACGATGCCCCGCACTACCACACCGCGCTGGCTTCGCATCTCCAAGGCATCGACGGCATCTATTGCGTCGGTCCCCTGATGCGGCACCTCTATGACACGCTGCCATCAGGCAAGGGGCTTGGCTGGCACGACGATCCTGCCACACTTAAACCCAGCGAGGTCGCTAGCCTGCTGAAGGCAGGCGATGTCGTGGTTGTCAAGGGCAGCAAGAAGATGTTCTGGGTCAACAAGTTTGTGCCGGGCCTAGTGGCCGCCTTGCAGGCAAAGGCGTAAACTGCTTGGAAGGCGCAGTTTCCGAATCCCACCCTCTGCGCCGTCCGGTTTCTTTGGGGTCGCCCGACCCCATGATGAAGACCAGAGAATGCGCGTCAGAGGTTGGGGCCTGAGCGAAGGCCGCGCGAAAGGCGCCATAGGACCGACTGAATGTTTTACTGGCTGATAGAGCTCTCCAACACATTTCCGGGCTTCGGTGCCGTGCGCACCGTTCTGAACGTCTTCCGCTACATCACCTTCCGAACCGGCGGTGCAATTGCCACCGGCGCGCTGTTCGTGTTCCTGTTCGGACCCTGGATCATCGATCATTTGCGCATCCGTCAGGGCAAGGGCCAGCCGATCCGCACCGATGGTCCGCAATCGCATCTGGCCAAGAAGGGCACGCCCACCATGGGCGGGCTGATGATCCTGTCCGGGCTGACGGTCGCCACGGTGCTCTGGGCCAATCCGCTCAATCCTTACGTCTGGATCGTGCTGGCGGTGACGCTCGGCTTTGGCTTCGTCGGCTTCTATGACGATTACCTCAAGGTAACCAAGCAGACCACGAGCGGCTTCGGCGGCAAGCTGCGCCTCCTGATCGAAGCGATCATCGCGCTGGTCGCCTGCTACGCGCTGGTGCGGCTGAACCGCGATCCCGCCTCGACCGCGCTGACGGTCCCCTTCCTGAAGGACACCGTGCTGCATTTCGGCTGGTTCTTCGTCGTGTTCGGCGCCTTCGTCATCGTCGGTGCCGGCAATGCCGTGAACCTCACCGACGGTCTCGATGGCCTCGCGATCGTGCCTGTCATGATCGCGACCGCGAGCTTTGGGCTGATCGCCTATCTCGCCGGCAACGCGGTGTTCGCCGACTATCTCCAGATCAAATATGTCGCCGGCACCGGCGAACTGGCGGTGCTTTGCGGCGCGCTGCTGGGTGCCGGGCTCGGCTTCCTCTGGTTCAATGCGCCGCCGGCCTCGATCTTCATGGGCGACACCGGCTCGCTCGCGCTCGGCGGCATGCTGGGCTCGATCGCGGTCGCGGTGAAGCACGAGATCGTGCTTGCGGTGATCGGCGGCCTGTTCGTGCTGGAGGCGGTCTCGGTGATCGTGCAGGTGGTATCGTTCAAGCTGACGGGCAAGCGCTTCTTCCGCATGGCGCCGATCCACCACCATTTCGAGCAGCTCGGCTGGACCGAGCCGCAGATCGTGATCCGCTTCTGGATCATCTCGGTGATGCTGGCGCTCGCCGGCCTTTCCACGCTGAAGCTGCGGTGATGGCTAAGCGATGATCCCGGTCACATCCTTTGCCGGCAAGACGGTCGCGGTGTTTGGCCTCGGCGGCTCGGGGCTGGCCTCGTGCCATGCGCTGAGCGCCGGTGGCGCCGAAGTGATCGCCGCCGACGACAATGCCGAGAATGTCACCAAAGCGGCGCAGGCGGGTTTCATCACCGCGGATTTGCGCAACGCCTCCTGGGACAATTTCGCAGCGCTGGTGCTCGCGCCCGGCGTGCCGCTGACCCATCCGGTGCCGCACTGGAGCGTGCTGAAGGCGCGCGAGGCAGGCGTCGAGGTGATCGGCGACATCGAGCTGTTCTGCCGCGAGCGGCGTCGTCACGCGCCGAACGCGCCGTTCGTCGCCATCACCGGCACCAACGGCAAGTCGACGACGACCGCCTTGATCGCGCATCTGACACGGGTTGCCGGCTACGACACCCAGATGGGCGGAAATATCGGCACCGCGATCCTGTCGCTGGAGCCGCCGCGCACGGGCCGCGTCCACGTCATCGAGATGTCGTCCTACCAGATCGACCTCACGCCCTCGCTCGATCCCTCCGTCGGCATCCTGCTCAATGTCAGCGAAGACCATATCGATCGTCATGGCACGATCGAGCATTACGCTGAAGTGAAGGAGCGCCTGGTTGCGAACGTGCAGGCAGGCGGCACGTCCATCGTCGGTGTCGATGACGGCTGGTGCCGCGACATCGCCGACCGGCTCGATCGCGCCGGCAGGAACGTGGTGCGCATCTCCGTCAAGAATCCGCTCGCTTCAGGTATTCATGTCGAGCACGGCAGCATCGTGCGGACCGCGGGCGGCGCCCGCAGCGAGATCGCCAAGCTCGGCGGCATCGGCTCGCTGCGCGGCCTGCACAATGCGCAGAACGCAGCCTGTGCCGCTGCTGCCGCGCTCGCGATGGGTATCGGCCAGGACGTGCTTCAGAACGGCCTGCGCAGCTTTCCAGGCCTGGCACACCGCATGGAGCAGGTCGGTCGCCGCGGCAATGTGCTGTTCGTCAATGACTCCAAGGGCACCAACGCGGACGCCACAGCCCATGCGCTGTCGTCCTTCGCCGACATTTTCTGGATCGCGGGCGGCAAGCCGAAGGCGGGCGGCATCACCAGCCTGACGGGATTCTTCCCGCGCATCCGCAAGGCCTATCTGATTGGCGAGGCCGCGCAGGAATTTTCGGGAACGCTGGGCGCGGTCGCGCACGAGATCAGCCAGACCCTGGAAGTCGCCGTCGCGCACGCCGCGCGCGATGCGGAAGCGTCAGGGCTTGCCGACGCCGTCGTGCTGCTGTCGCCGGCCTGCGCCTCGTTCGACCAGTACCGCAACTTTGAAATCCGCGGCACCAGGTTCCGCGAACTGGTACAGGCGCTGCCGGGCGTGAAGCCGGTGGTGTGAGAACGTCACTTCTTCCTGCTCCGCTGTCATCGCCCGCGAAGGCGGGCGATCCAGTACTCCGAGGCGATTATGTTTGAGCCGAGGGGCCACGGCGTACTGGATGCCCCGCCTTCGCGGAGCATGACGGTGAGTTGTGTGGCAGCAGCGGGGGATCATCTCCAATCTTCCGCATTTCCTTAACCCCCCGGTAACCAACCTCGGCGACCAATGGACGGACCTCTGTCCGAAAGCGGCCGCCCATGCTCTCCCGTGAAGAACGCACCCCCTTTTCCGAGTGGTGGTGGACCGTCGACAAGCCGCTGTTCGGCGCGATCCTGCTCTTGATGCTGACCGGCGTCATCCTGTCGCTGGCGGCGAGCCCGTCGGTTGCGACCCGCATCGGGCTCGATCCCTTCCACTTCTTCAGCCGCCACGTGATGTTCCTGGCGCCGTCCTTTATGGTCCTGCTCGGCGTCTCCTTCCTGTCGCCGCGCGCGATCCGACGTTCGGCGCTGATCATCTTCGCGCTCAGCATCATCCTGATCGTGGTGACGCTCGCTATTGGCCCCGAGGTGAAGGGCTCGCGGCGCTGGATCACGCTCATCGGCGTCAATATCCAGGCCTCCGAAATCGCAAAGCCGTCCTTCGTCGTCATCGCCGCCTGGCTGTTCGCGGAATCGACCAGGCGACCGGAGATGCCGGCGACCTCGATGGCGCTGGTGCTGCTCTTGATGCTGGTCTCGCTGCTGGTGATGGAGCCGGACTTCGGCCAGACCATGCTGATCCTGATGGTGTGGGGCTCGCTGTTCTTCATCGCGGGCATGCGCATGATCTGGGTGTTCGGGCTTGCCGGCCTCGGCGCCGCCGGCCTGTTCAGCGCCTATCTGTTCGTCCCGCACGTCGCCGGCCGCATCAAGCGGTTCATGAATCCGGCTTCCGGCGACACTTTTCAGGTCGATACCGCAATGGAGGCGTTCTACAACGGCGGCTGGTTTGGCCTGGGACCAGGCGAGGGCATCGCAAAACGGAGCCTCCCGGACAGCCACACCGATTTCGTGTTCGCGGTCGCCGCCGAGGAGTTCGGCATCATCCTGTGCCTTGCGATGCTGGCGCTGTTCGCCTTCGTCGTGATCCGCACGCTGTCCCGCGCCTATGCCAACGAGGACATGTTCTCGCGCTTTGCGGCCTCTGGGCTAGCGATCCTGTTCGGCGTGCAGGCGGCGATCAACATGTCGGTCAACCTCCAGCTCATCCCCGCCAAGGGCATGACGCTGCCGTTCATTTCGTACGGTGGTTCCTCGATTGTCTCGCTGGCCTATGGCGTCGGCATGATGCTGGCGCTGACGCGGCTGCGCCCGCGCACCGAGGTCGAGGCGAGTGGCCACGCCGAGGCGATGCGGAGCTACGCGTAGTTCTTCGTCATTGCGAGCGCCGCGAAGCAATCCAGACTGTCCCCGCGGAGGGATTCTGGATTGCTTCGCTGCGCTCGCAATGACGGGGGAGACACTGTAAAACGTGAATTATGGATCAATCCCCCCTGATTCTTCTCGCCGCGGGCGGCACCGGCGGCCATCTGTTTCCGGCCGAGGCGCTCGGCGTCGAGTTGATCCGGCGCGGCTTTCGCGTGCGTCTCGTCACCGATGACCGCGCGCTGCGCTATAGCGGGCTGTTCAGCAAGGACATGATCGACGTCGTCGCGAGTGAGACCGCGCGCGGCCGCAATCCGATCCAGCTCGCTTATGCCGGCCTTACGCTCGCCACCGGCACGCTGTCCGCTTACCGCCTGATCAAGCGATTGAAGCCCGCTGCCGTCGTCGGCTTCGGCGGCTATCCGACATTGCCGCCGCTGGTTGCGGCAAAATTCGCCGGCGTGCCCGGGATCATCCACGACGCCAATGCGGTGCTCGGCCGCGCCAACCGTTTCCTGTCGAGCCGCGTCGAGGCCATCGCGACGTCGCTGCCGGGCGTGCTCGACCGCGATCCGGCGCTTGCGGCTAAGACCACGACGGTCGGCACGCCGATGCGGCCCGCGGTGCTCGCCGCGGCGGCCGTGCCCTATGTCGCACCTGAAGGGAACGGACCGTTGCGCCTGCTCGTCGTCGGCGGCAGCCAAGGGGCGCGCATCATGGCCGACATCGTGCCCGCCGCGATCGAGCGGCTCGAGCCCGCTTTGTGGGGCCGTCTCGTGCTGACCCAGCAGGTGCGCGACGAGGACATGACCCGCGTGCGCGCGGTCTACGACAAGCTCAAGATCAAGGTGGAGCTCGCGCCTTTCTTCACCGATCTGCCGGCGCGGCTCGCCTCCAATCATTTGATCGTGTCGCGTTCCGGCGCCGGCACGGTGGCCGAGCTCGCCGCGATCGGGCGGCCCTCGATCCTGGTGCCGCTGCCGGGCTCGATCGACCAGGACCAGTTCGCCAATGCCGGCGTGCTGGCCAGGGTTGACGGCGCGATCCGCATCCCGCAGACCGAGTTCACCTCCGATCGGCTCGCCTCGGAGATCTCCACCTTTGCCGCCGAGCCGGGACGCCTCGCCGCCATGGCGGCCGCAGCCAAAGGGGCAGGCCGGCTCGATGCCGCCGAGCGGCTGGCCGATCTTGTGGTCAAGGTTGCGGGACTCTGACGCCTGTTCCGCCCCGGAATGGCCAAAAAAGCCCCTTGTCATGCCCCGCGAAAGCGGGGCATCCAGTACACGACGCAGCTGATTTGAATCTCAGGCGTCGCGGAATACTGGATCGTCCGCCTTCGCGGACGATGACCCCAAGGAAACCACATGAGACTGCCGCGCGAGATCGGACCCATCCACTTCGTCGGGATCGGCGGAATCGGCATGAGCGGCATCGCCGAGGTGCTGGTCAATCTCGGCTATGCCGTGCAGGGCTCGGACGCCTCCGACAATTACAATCTCGACCGGCTGCGCAAGAAGGGCGCGAGGGTCTCCGTCGGCCACAAGGCCGAGAATGTCGACGGCGCCGAGGTCGTGGTGGTCTCTACCGCGATCAAGCGCGACAATCCGGAATTGATGGCGGCGCGCGAGCGGCGCATTCCCGTGGTGCGCCGCGCCGAGATGCTGGCCGAATTGATGCGGCTGAAGAGCTGCGTCGCGATTGCCGGCACGCATGGCAAGACCACGACCACCACGATGGTCGCGACCCTGCTCGACGCCGGCGGGCTCGATCCCACCGTGATCAACGGCGGTATCATCAACGCCTATGGCTCCAACGCGCGTCTGGGCGCCGGCGACTGGATGGTGGTGGAAGCCGACGAGAGCGACGGCACGTTTCTGAAGCTGCCGACCGATGTCGCGATCGTCACCAACGTCGATCCTGAACATCTCGACCACTTCAAGACGTTCGACGCCGTGCAGGACGCGTTCCGCCATTTCGTCGAGAACCTGCCGTTCTACGGCTTTGCCGTGCTGTGCATCGATCATCCCGTGGTGCAGACCCTCGTCGGCAAGATCGAGGATCGCCGCATCATCACCTACGGCCATAACCCGCAGGCCGACGTGCGGCTGCTCGACCTGACGCCGATGGGTGGCGGGTCGAAATTCAAGGTCGCCTTCCGCGATCGCAAGACCGGCGCCGTCCACGAGATTCCTGATTTGATGCTGCCGATGCCGGGCCGGCACAACGCCTCCAACGCGACCGCCGCGATCGCTGTGGCGCACGAGCTCGGCGTCTCCGACGATGCGATCCGCAAGGCGATCGCCGGTTTCGGCGGCGTCAAGCGCCGCTTCACCAAGACAGGCGAGTGGAACGGCGTCACCGTGATCGACGATTACGGCCATCATCCCGTCGAGATCGCAGCCGTTCTCAAGGCCGCGCGGGAATCCACCAACGGCAAGATCATCGCCGTGGTGCAGCCGCATCGCTACACCCGCCTGCAATCGCTGTTCGAGGAATTCTGCACCTGCTTCAACGATGCCGACGCCGTTGTCGTCGCCGATGTCTATGCCGCGGGCGAGACGCCGATCGATGGCATCGACCGCGATCATTTCGTCGCAGGTCTGCGTGCCCACGGCCATCGCGAGGTGATCCCGCTGCCCGCGGCGACGGAGCTTCCTGATATCGTCAAGGGATTGGCGAAGCCGGGCGACCTCGTTGTGTGCCTCGGCGCCGGCAACATCACGCAATGGGCGTATGCGTTGCCGGACCAGTTGAAGGCGCTGGGGTAGAATAGGTGAGCTTCCCCGACATCACCCCCTCACTCAAAGCCGCGATGCCGGATCTTCGCGGCCGGTTGCTGGCGAACCAGTCGCTGGCCGAGCTCACCTGGTTTCGCGTCGGCGGTCCGGCGCAGGTGCTGTTCACGCCGTCGGATGAGGATGACCTCGCTTACTTCCTCGCGCATCTGGCCAGCGACATTCCGGTCTATGTCGTTGGTGTCGGCTCCAACCTGATCGTGCGCGACGGCGGCATCGCGGGTGTGGTGATCCGCCTCGCGCCACGCGCCTTTGGCGAGGCCACCGCGAGCGGCGATACCGTCACCGCCGGTGCGGCTGCGCTCGACAAGCGCGTCGCGGAGGTCGCGGCCGGTGCCAATATCGGCGGGCTCGAATTCTTCTTTGGCATTCCCGGCACGATCGGCGGCGCGCTGCGGATGAATGCCGGCGCAAATGGCGGCGAGACCAAGGACGTGCTGATCGAGGCCACCGGCATCGCTCGCGACGGCACCAGGCACGTCTTCTCCAACGCCGACATGAAATTCATCTATCGCAGCAGCGGCGTCGATCCTTCCATCATCTTCACCTCGGCGCGTTTCCGCGGCGAGATCAGGGATGCAGAGGCGATCCGCGCGCGGATGGCGGAGGTGCAGAGCCACCGCGAGAGCGCGCAGCCGATCCGCGAAAAGACCGGCGGCTCGACCTTCAAGAATCCGCCCGGCCATTCAGCCTGGAAGCTGGTCGATGCGGCCGGCTGCCGCGGCCTGCGGGTCGGCGGCGCCCAGGTCTCCGAGATGCACTGCAATTTTCTGATCAACACCGGCGATGCCACCGCGCACGACATCGAGACGCTCGGAGAAACCGTGCGCGAACGGGTCAAGGCGAGCTCCGGAATTGAGCTGCAGTGGGAAATCAAGCGGATCGGTATCCCTATTTAACGGTCATTCCGGGGCGCGCGGAGCGCGAACCCGGAATCTCGAGATTCCGGGTCTGGTGCTTGCGCACCATCCCGGAATGACGAAATGCGAGGAAACATGCGCATCACCATCCTCTTCGGCGGCTCCAACCGCGAACGTCTGGTTTCCGTGGCATCAGCCCAGGCGCTGCATCAGGCATTGCCTGAGGCCGATCTCTGGTTCTGGGACGTCGAGGACAAGGTGCATGTCGTGCAGTCGAAGCAGCTGCTCGAGCATGCCCGTCCGTTCGAGGACGAGTTCAAGCCCGGCACGCGTGGCATTCCGCTTCTGCAGGCGCTCGACCAGGCCAGGGTGGAGGACCGTGTTCTCGTGCTGAGCCTGCATGGCGGAAGCGCCGAGAACGGCGAATTGCAGGTGATGTGCGAGACGCGCGGCGTGCCCTTCACCGGCTCCGGCTCGGCCTCCTCGCATCTCGCCTTCGACAAGATCGCGGCCAAGCGCTTTGCCGCGATCGGCGGCGTGACGCCGCCTGCGGGCATCGCGCTCGAGAACATCGACGACGCCTTCGCCGAATACGGCAAGCTGATCGCAAAGCCGGCGCGCGACGGCTCGAGCTATGGCCTGATCTTCGTCAACGCCGAGCAGGATCTCGTCGCCGTCCGCAACGCCGCCAAGCACGAAGAATATGTGATCGAGCCCTACATCGCAGGCATCGAGGCGACCTGCGGCGTGCTGGAGCGGCTGGATGGATCGATCATCTCGCTGCCGCCGATCGAGATCATTCCGGGCGAGGGCAGTTTCGACTACGCCGCAAAGTATCTGCTGTCGACGACCCAGGAGATCTGCCCCGGCCGCTTTACGCCCGAAATCACCGCCGCGCTCAAAGAGCAGGCGATGCTGGCGCATCGGGCGATGTCCTGCACCGGCTATTCCCGCTCCGACTTCATCGTCTCGGAGAAGGGGCTGGTCTATCTCGAAACCAACACGCTGCCCGGGCTGACCAAGTCCTCGCTCTACCCCAAGGCGCTGAAAGCCGAGGGCATAGCATTCGTCGACTTCCTCCGCGGCCTGATCGAGCTCGCCGAGCGGCGGGTGCGGAAATAATTAGGATTGGTTAATGGCCGGACCGGCCAAAACGCCCGGTTTGGTGTCCAAAGCCGGTAAAATGCCGGACATCGTGGCGCAACTGCCTCACTTGCCTGGGCAAAAAGCATCCCGCGTTAACGAATTTTACCTTTTGTTTACCAGGACGTCCGAAGGTTAACGCTGGCGGCGCATATGGCGTTTTGGCTGCCGGCGCGTGAGCCGTTTCGGATTGTTCCCGATCGGTAAACGCTTTGAAGGGGAGCGGTTTCTTCTGCCTGAGACCATCACCCGGCCCGGCACGTCCGAGACGTCATGTTCGCCAGGACCCGCGCAATGTCGTGGGCAAACTGTTGACGAGCTCGTGCAATGGATGGAGCAGGAAGCCTCACCCGATCGTTTATGAGATCGCTGAGGCCCCAAGCTGACCTGAAGGCGGCCGCTATCGGAGCGGTCGTGCTTTTGCGCGAGTGGGTGCAAGATAAACGCGCCGAGAAGCGCATCGCCCTCAAGCAGAAAACCAGGCCCAAGGTCGTCGTCGAGCGTGAGCCGCCGCCGCGCCTGGTGGCGCTGGTCGAGCGCTACCTGCCGCGGCGGGTCGGGATCACCATGACCGTGCTGCTGCTGATCGGCAGCTGCGGTCTCGGCATCGTCAAGGGCGGCCATCTCCAGGATTTCATCACCGCGGTCAGCGATGCGCGCAACGCCATGGCCAATTCGGCCGGCTTCCGCATCACCTCGGTCGTGATCAACGGCCGCAAGCAGCTCAGCCAGGACGAGATCCTCGCGATCGGCGGCGTCAGCGGCCGGTCCTCGCTGCTGTTCCTCGATGCCGACGAGGTCCGCGACAAGCTCAAGGCCAATCCCTGGATCGCGGATGCGACCGTGCTGAAGCTCTATCCGGGCCAGCTCATGATCGAGATCACCGAGCGCAAGGCGTTCGCGCTGTGGCAGGAGGCCGGCCGGCTCTCCGTCATCGCCGACGACGGCGCGCTGCTCGAGCCCTATGTCTCGCGCCGGTTCCTGTCGCTGCCGCTCGTGGTCGGCAAGGGCGCCGACACCCAGGCACGCGACTTCCTGGCGCTGCTGGCGCGCTATCCGCAGGTGAATTCGGTGACCAAGGCCGCGATCTATGTCGGTGAGCGGCGCTGGAACCTGAGGCTGAAGGACGGCCTCGACGTCCGCCTGCCGGAGCAGGACGTCGGCAACGCACTTGCCGCGCTCTCCAAGCTCGACAAGGACGAGCGCCTGTTCTCGAAGGACATCGTCGCGATCGACATGCGCCTGCCTGACCGTCTGGTGGTGCAGCTGTCCGACGACGCCGCCAAGGCGCGCGAGGATCTGTTCAAGGACAAGAAGAAAAAGAAGGCCGGGGACGCCGCATGACCGGTCTTGATCGCACCCAGACGCCGAAGACGCGCCCGATGCCGCACAAGCGCGGCGGCCTCGTTGCCTGCCTCGACATCGGCACCAGCAAGATCGCCTGCATGATCGCGCGGCTGAAGCCGTCGGCGCCGAGCGAAGCCCTGCAAGGCCGCACCCATGCGGTGGAACTGATCGGCTACAGCCAGATCCAGTCGCGCGGCATGAAGGCCGGCGCGGTGATCGATCTCGCCGAATGCGAGCAGTCGGTGCGCCAGGCCGTCGGGCTTGCCGAGAAAATGGCCAAGGTGCGGGTCGAGTCCGTGCTGCTGTCCGTCTCCGGCGGGAGGCTTTCCGGCCAGCTCGTCGAAGCTGCAGCCGATATCCGCGGCGGCGCGGTGACGCCGGCCGATGTCAGCCGCGTCACCTCCACCGGCATGCGTCACGCCACCGGCGAGGGCCGCACCGTGCTGCATGCGCTGCCGGTCGGCTACACGCTCGACGGCGTCAAGGGCATCCGCGATCCCCGCGGCATGGTCGCGCATCAATTCGGCGTCGACATGAATGTCGTCACCTGCGATGCCACCGTGGCGCGGAATCTGATGCTGGCGGTGGAACGCTGCCACATCAATGTCGAAGCCATGGCAGCGAGCCCCTATGTGGCCGGCCTGTCGGTGCTGACCGACGACGAGGCCGATCTCGGCGCCGCCGTGATCGAGATGGGCGCGGGCACCACCACGATCGCGGTCTATTCCGGCGGCCGCTTCGTGCACGCGGCCGGATTTGCGGTCGGCGGGCAACACATCACGATGGATCTTGCGCGCGGACTCTCGGCGACCATTGCCGATGCCGAGCGAATCAAGACGTTATACGGCACCGTCATCACCGGCGGATCGGACTCGCGTGAGCTGATGTCTGTACCGACGGCCGGTGAGGACCAGGATCTGCCGCAGATCGTTTCGCGCGCCACTATCGCCAACATCGTCAAGCATCGTGCCGAGGAAGTCTTCGAAATGGTTCGGGACAAGCTGAAGGATTCGCCCTTCGCGGCAGAGCCCAAGGGCCGTGTCGTGCTCTCGGGCGGCGCCTCGCAGCTGACCGGCCTCGTCGAGCTTGGAACGCAAATTCTCGGCCGGCCCGTGCGGGTCGGACGTCCGCTCGGTTTTGGCCGGCTGCCCAACGAGGCGAAGAACCCCGCGTTTGCGGTGCCGGCCGGACTTCTCGTCTACCCGCAATATGTTCACCTCGAACATGTCGAACCGCGGCATACGCGGCAGCAGGTCAAGACAGGGACCGGCGGCTATTTTGGAAAGGTCGGACGATGGCTACGCGAGGGCTTTTGATGACCGCTTTCCGCAAATGTCTGATTTCACCAACTCCCGCGGCCGCAGGCCGGGGCGAACCCACGCGCGCGTGATCGAGAGGCAAACATGACCATCAGCATCAACGTTCCTGATATTCACGAGTTGAAGCCCCGCATCACCGTGTTCGGCGTCGGCGGCGCCGGTGGCAACGCCGTCAACAACATGATCACGGCGGGCCTGCAGGGCGTCGATTTCGTGGTCGCCAACACCGACGCGCAGGCGCTGACGATGTCGAAGGCGCAGCGCATCGTGCAGATGGGCACGGCGGTAACGCAAGGGCTGGGCGCAGGTTCGCAGCCGAACGTCGGCGCTGCGGCTGCTGAAGAAGTGATCGACGAGCTGCGCGATCATCTCTCTGGCGCCAACATGGTGTTCGTCACCGCCGGCATGGGCGGCGGCACCGGCACCGGCGCTGCCCCCGTCATTGCCAAGACCGCCCGCGACATGGGCATCCTCACCGTCGGCGTCGTCACCAAGCCGTTCCACTTCGAGGGCGGCCGCCGCATGCGCACCGCCGAGGCCGGCATTGCCGAGCTGCACAAGGTGGTCGACACGCTTCTGATCATT
This sequence comes from Bradyrhizobium sp. BR 10261, assembly GCF_019455395.1. Lineage (NCBI taxonomy): Bacteria > Pseudomonadati > Pseudomonadota > Alphaproteobacteria > Hyphomicrobiales > Nitrobacteraceae > Bradyrhizobium > Bradyrhizobium sp. BR 10261. The sequence continues at coordinate 9,781 of NZ_JACOFQ010000050.1, read as the reverse complement.
CCGAACCAGAACCTGTTCCGGGTTGCCAACGAGAAGACCACCTTCGCCGACGCCTTTGCCATGGCCGATCAGGTGCTCTACTCGGGCGTCGCCTGCATCACCGACCTGATGGTCAAGGAAGGCCTGATCAACCTCGACTTCGCCGACGTGAGAGCGGTGATGAGGGAAATGGGCAAGGCGATGATGGGCACGGGCGAGGCCAGCGGCGACAAGCGCGCGCTGACCGCTGCTGAAGCTGCGATCGCCAACCCGCTAATCGACGATTCCTCGATGAAGGGTGCCAAGGGTCTGCTGATCTCGATCACCGGCGGCAAGGACCTGACCCTGTTCGAGGTCGACGAAGCCGCGACCCGCATCCGCGAGGAGGTCGACCAGGACGCCAACATCATCGTCGGCGCCACTTTCGACGAAGCGCTCGACGGCCTGATCCGCGTCTCGGTCGTTGCCACCGGCATCGAGCAGGCCGCGATCGCCCGCAACAGCCAGGCGACCTCCGCCCCGGTCGCGAACGCCGCGCCGCAGCAGCTGCAGCAGGCCCCCGCGGCTCCCGCCGCTGCTGCCGAGAGCCGTCTTGCCGATCTCACCGCGCGGCTTCGCGCCGACAATCAGCGCCTGGCCGAGCGTGCCCAGAAGATGGAAGCGCAGATCCCGGCCGCCGCACCGGTTGCGGCCGCGCCCGCCGCCGCCCGTCCCAATGTCGAGCGTGCGGCGCTCGCCGCCATCGCAGCGGCCGTTTCCGAAGTCCCGCCCGCGCCGCAGACCTATGGCGACGTCACCGTGCGTCCGATCGCGCAGAAGCCCACGCTGTTTCCGGAAGCCGAGCAGGCCCCGCTTGCCATCCAGGAGCCAATGACGCCGGAAACCTTCATCCCGCCGCAGGCCGAGCGTGCGCCGCCTCGCGCGCCCCGGATGCCGCGCCTCGACGAACTGCCGATGCCGGCCCAGGCCGAGCTGCGTCAGGCCCGTGGCGAGGTGGAAGAAGAGGCGCCCCAGAAGACCCGCCTGTCGCTGCTCCAGCGCCTCGCCAATGTCGGCCTCGGCCGTCGCGACGAGGAAACCGAGGCTCCGATCGCCGCCCGCACGGCTGGTCCCGCGATACCGGCGCTGCCCGAGCGCAAGCCGCAGCGGTCGGTGGCGCAGCAAATCGCCGCCAACGAGCCGGTCTCGGAGTACGCCCGCCGGCCCGCGCCGCAGGGTCTCGACGCCCATGGCCGCCCGGCACCTGTTGCGCCGGCGCCACAGGGAGACGACCATCTTGATATCCCGGCCTTCCTGCGGCGGCAGGCAACCTGAGAATTGTTACAGTAAGGCAGACGCAAAAAGGCCCCGGCGGGAAGCTTGCCGGGGCCTTTCCTTTTTCCCCCTGCATGTCCGGATTTCATCTTCAAGCAACTGATTTTAAATCATTAATTACCTGTTGGGTGGTTCAGTAAAGCTGCTCATAACGACCCCAAAGCGAGGTGCAATTTGGTTAAGCCTTGGCGCGAATACGGCGGGTTTGGGGTAACAATCGGTAAAAAAGCGTGAGTTGGCGCTGTTTAGGGCAGTGACTATGGTTTGGCGTGACTTGGGGATACGGAGATTCGAACGGTCGATCTCGGTCGATCAATCGGCTCTCGTATAAGTCGCAATGGGTCGTAGTGGGGCGGTTCCTGATGAAGTTTAGCCGGCAAACAACGCTTCGTGCGCAAGCCACCGTGGCCGGCGTCGGCGTTCATTCCGGTCTTCCGGTTACCCTCACGCTTGGACCTGCACCTGTGGACGCAGGTCTTATTTTTGTCCGTACCGGCCTTGAGGGAAGTGACCGCGAGATTCAGGCGACCGCCGATCAGGTGGTGGCAACGGATTTCGCGACGGTGCTCGGTGATCGCACTGGTCCACTGATCTCCACGGCCGAGCATGTGCTTGCTGCGCTGCGGGGTATGGGTGTCGACAACGCCATCATCGAAGTCGATGGTCCCGAAGTACCGATCATGGACGGCAGCGCTGCGGCCTTCATCGCAGCGATTGATCAGGCTGGCATCGTGACCCAGCCGGCCCAGCGCCGCTTCATCCAGGTTTTGAAGCCTGTCGCGGTCAAGATGGGCGACTCCTTCGGTGAGCTCCGGCCCTACGCCAATGGCTTCCGTGCCGAGGTCGAAATCGACTTCACCAATCCCGTCATCGGCCAGCAGAGCTATGGCTTCGACCTGAGCCCTGAGCGCTTCCGCCGCGAAGTCGGCCGCGCCCGGACCTTCGGTCTGATGGGCGATGTTGCCAAGCTCTGGGGCGCTGGCTACGCGCTCGGTGCCTCCTTCGAGAATACCGTCGTGTTTGACGAGGAGCGGCTGCTCAACACCGAGGGCCTGCGCTACGCCGACGAATGCGCCCGCCACAAGGTGCTGGATGCGATCGGCGATCTTGCGCTGGCTGGCCTGCCGCTGCTCGGCGCCTATCGCTCGGTGCGTGGCGGCCACAAGCTGAACCACGCCGTCCTGACCGCGCTGCTCGCCGACCGTACCGCATGGCGGGTGGTCGAGGGTGAGGCAGCTCGCCGCACCAGCCGGCCCGTGGTCGAGGTCGGTAGCGGTATCGTCGGCGGCCGGATCGCCGCGGCCTACGGGCCGGACGTGTCCTGAAGGGCAGTTGCGGCAGGCGGCCAAGCCTGCGGCAGGCAACTAGGCGGCGATTTCTCCGGGAAACTCCTGGTAACCATGATCGACTAGGATTGCGGCGTTTTCGCCTTAATCCGGGCGGAATGCCTGCCTATCCGATGGGTTAACGATCGTTTTTCGGTCACACCGACGTGGTCGCATGGCAGGCACCACGACACATTTCGCGCCCATGACGGGGATCATGGGCTGGCGGGCACCGCACCAAAGGGCGTCAGGTCTTAAATTCATGTCGGCACAGCGTATGACGCGCGGATTTCTGTTGGTCTCACCGCGAGCCCGTGGGCTGCTTCAAGCCGCTGCTCTCTTCCTGTTCGCATTGCCGCTGGCGGGTTGCGGCACCGGCGCGCTCTGGGACAAGTTCCTCAACAAGGACGACACCTTCGTCGAGGAGCCTGCCGACAAGATCTACAATGAGGGCTTGTACCTCATGAACGAAAAGAAGGACATGAAGGCGGCGAACAAGAAGTTCGAGGAGGTCGACCGCCAACATCCTTATTCCGACTGGGCGCGCAAATCGCTGCTGATGTCGGCCTATGCGTCCTACCAGGGCGGCGACTATGACAGCTGCATCGGCGCTGCGACCCGCTACATTACCCTGCATCCCGGCAGCCCGGACGCCGCCTACGCGCAATATCTGATCGCCGCCTCGCACTACGACCAGATCCCGGACATCAACCGCGATCAGGGCCGCACCGAGAAGGCGATCGCCTCGCTGGAAGAGGTGGTGCGCAAATATCCGAACTCCGAATATGCGACTTCCGCCAAGGCCAAGATCGAGGGCGCGCGCGACCAGCTCGCCGGCAAGGAGATGTCGGTCGGCCGCTACTATATGCAGAAGCGCGACTACACGGCCGCGATCAACCGCTACAAGGCCGTGGTGACGCAATATCAGACCACCCGGCATGTCGAGGAGGCGCTCTACCGCCTCACCGAGGCCTATATGTCGATCGGAATCGTCGGCGAGGCCCAGACGGCTGCCGCCGTGCTCGGCCACAATTTTCCTGACAGCCGCTGGTACAAGGACGCCTATAATCTTGTAAAATCCGGCGGTCTCGAGCCGAGCGAGAATCAGGGGTCCTGGATCAGCCAGACCTTCAAGAAGATTGGCCTTTAAGTCTCGGCTAGGAAATCTGGTTCCATGCTGGCGCGTCTGTCGATCCGTGACATCGTCCTGATCGAACGGCTCGATATCGAATTCGCCACCGGACTTGCGGTTTTGACCGGCGAGACCGGGGCGGGCAAATCCATCCTGCTCGATGCCTTCGCGTTGGCCCTCGGCGGCCGCGGTGACGCGGGTCTTGTGCGCCATGGCGCGGAGCAGGGGCAGGTGACCGCCGTGTTCGATATCCCGAAGAATCATCCCGCAACGAAGATCCTGGCCGAAAACGGGCTCGAAGATACCGGCGAAATGATCTTGCGTCGGGTCCAGCTCGCCGACGGCCGCACCCGCGCCTTCATCAACGACCAGGCGATCAGCGTGCAGACGCTGAAGGCGGTCGGCGCCGCCCTGGTCGAGATCCACGGCCAGCATGATGAACGGGCGCTGGTCGATGCCGCCACCCATCGCAGCCTGCTCGATGCCTTTGCCGGCCTCGAAAAGGACGTAGCTACCGTCGAAGCGCTCTGGGACGCGCGCCGGGCTGCCAACACCGAGCTGGAAGAGCATCGCGCCAGCATGGAGCGCGCCGCGCGCGAAGCCGACTATCTGCGCCATGCCTCGGACGAGCTGAGGCAGCTCGCGCCCAAGGACGGCGAGGAGACCTCGCTCGCTCATCGCCGCACCACCATGATGCAGGGCGAGAAGATCGCCTCCGATCTGCGCGAGGCGCAGGAGGTCGTCGGCGGCCACAACTCGCCGGTCGCGGCGCTGTCGGCTGCGGTGCGCCGGCTGGAGCGTCGTGGCGTCAATTCGCCGGCGCTGGTCGAGCCTGCTGTGAAGGCGATCGACATCGCGATCAATGCACTGGAGGAGGCCGACCAGCATCTCCTGGCCGCGCTCGCCGCGACCGATTTCGACCCGGCCGAGCTCGAACGCATCGAGGAGCGGTTGTTCGCTCTGCGCGCCGCCTCGCGCAAATATTCGACGCCGGTCGATGGCCTCGCCGCGCTCGCCGCCAAATACGCTGCCGATGTCGTGCTGATCGATGCCGGTGCCTCGCGCCTGAAGAAGCTGGAGCAGGCCGCGATCGAGGCCGACGCACGCTATGCTGCCGCTGCGAAAAACCTCTCCGCCGGCAGGCAGAAATCGGCCGAGAAGCTCAACAAGGCGGTCAACGCCGAGCTCGCGCCGCTCAAGCTCGAGCGCGCCAAATTCATCACCCAGGTCACGACGGACGAGGCCGCGCCGGGGCCGCAAGGCTTCGACCGCGTCGAGTTCTGGGTGCAGACCAATCCGGGCACCAAGCCGGGGCCTATGATGAAGGTCGCCTCCGGCGGCGAGCTCTCGCGCTTCCTGCTGGCGCTCAAGGTCGTGCTGTCCGACCGCGGCTCGGCACCGACCCTCGTGTTCGACGAGATCGACACCGGCGTCGGCGGCGCGGTCGCGGATGCGATCGGCGCGCGGCTGGCACGGCTCGCCGGCAAGGTTCAGGTGATGGCCGTGACCCACGCCCCGCAGGTCGCAGCCCGCGCCGACCAGCACCTGCTGATCTCCAAGGACGCCCTCGACAAGGGCAAGCGCGTCGCCACCCGCGTCAATGCGCTCGCCGCCGACCACCGCCGCGAGGAAATCGCCCGCATGCTCGCCGGCGCCGAGATCACGGCCGAAGCGCGGGCCGCCGCGGAGAGGTTGCTCAAGGCGGCGACGGCTTAGACCTCCACCGTCATTCCGGGGCGATGCGCAGCATCGAACCCGGAATCTCGAGATTCCGGGTTCGGCTCTTCGAGCCGCCCCGGAACGACGTCTCATTTGCAGATCGATTCGTAGAGATCATTCCAGTTCGGATTGTCCTTCTCGATAAGTTGGGTTTTCCAAACTCTCCTCCACTTCTTGAGTTCTTTCTCGCGCGATATTGCGGAGATTGGATCATCATAGGTCTCGAACCAAACTAGCTGCGTGATGTTGTATTTCTTCGTGAAGCCTGGCACGGCCTTGATTCGATGCTCGTAGACGCGGCGTACAAGGTCATTGGTAACGCCGACATAGATTGCTCCGTCCCGCCGGCTTGCTAGGATATAGACGTAGTACGCCATGATTTCCGAGCCCCTCCCAACAGTCATCCCGGGGCGCACGAAGTGCGAACCCGGAATCTCGAGGTTCCGGGTCTGGTCCTTCGGACCATCCCGGAACGACGAGCCACAACCTTAAGTAATAATGGCCAGAGCAGCAAAATCGAAACCGCTTCGCGACGTCACCGAGCTCACCAAGGCACAGGCCAAGGTCGAGCATATGCGGCTGTCGCTCGAGATCGAGGGGCACAACGAGCGCTATTATCAAGAGGACGCGCCCACCGTTACGGACGCCGAGTACGATGCCCTGCGTCAGCGCCTCAATGCGATCGAAAAGCGCTTTCCGGAATTCGTCAGTGCGGAGTCACCGTCGCAAAAGGTCGGCGCGGCGCCGTCAGGGCGCTTCAGGAAGGTGCAGCATTCCGTTCCGATGCTTTCGCTCGACAACGCGTTTGCCGAGGAGGACGTCCGCGACTTCGTTGGCCGCATCGTGCGCTTCCTCAAGCTCGACGACGACAAGATCAATTTTTCGGCCGAGCCCAAGATTGACGGCCTCTCGATGTCGCTGCGCTACGAGGGCGGCGAGCTTGTCACGGCGGCGACGCGCGGCGACGGCGCGGTCGGCGAGGACGTCACCGCCAATATCCGCACGCTCGAAGACGTGCCGCAGAAGCTGAAGGGCCGCAGCATCCCTGATATCTGCGAGGTCCGCGGCGAGGTCTACATGACCAAGAAGGCCTTCCTCGCGCTGAATGAGCGGCAGAAGGCGGCGGGCGACACCATCTTCGCCAACCCGCGCAATTCGGCCGCAGGCTCCCTGCGGCAGAAGGATCCGAGCATCACCGCCTCGCGTCCCCTCGGCTTCTTCGCCTACGCCTGGGGCGAGATGAGCGCGATGCCGGAGCAGACGCAGACCGGCATGATCCACTGGTTCGAGCGCTGCGGCTTCAAGACCAATCCGCTGACAAAACTCTGTCACTCCGTCGAGGAACTGATCGCGTTCCACCAGAGCATCGAGGAGCACCGCGCCGAGCTCGACTACGACATCGACGGCGTCGTCTACAAGGTCGATCGCATCGACTGGCAGGAGCGGCTGGGTTTCGTCTCGCGCACGCCGCGCTGGGGCATCGCACATAAATTCCCGGCGGAGCGAGCCATGACCGTGCTGCGCGACATCGAGATCCAGGTCGGCCGCACCGGCTCGTTCACGCCGGTCGGCAAGCTCGAGCCGGTCGGTGTCGGCGGCGTGATCGTGCAGAACGTCACCCTGCACAACGAGGACTACATCAAGGGCATCGGCAACAAGGGCGAGGTGCTGCGCGAGGGGCGCGACATCAGGATCGGCGATACCGTCGTGATCCAGCGCGCCGGCGACGTGATCCCGCAGGTCGTCGACGTCGTGCTCGACAAGCGGCCGAAGGGTGCGAAGGAATTCGCTTTCCCGAAGAAGTGCCCGTGCCCGCTGCATACCGACGTCGTGCGCGAGGAGACCGCGACGGGCGAAGAGGGTTCGCGCGCGCGCTGCACCGGCGAGTTTGCCTGCCCCTATCAGAAGATCGAGCACCTCAAGCTGTTCGTGTCGCGGCGCGCCTTCGATATCGACGGCCTCGGCGAGAAGCAGCTCCAGTATTTCTTCGATGAGGGCTGGGTGAAGGAGCCCGCCGACATCTTCACGCTGGAGAAGCGCAATTCCAAGCTCAAGCTCGAGGAGGTCGAGGGCTACGGCGCGACCTCGGTGCGCAATCTGTTCAGTGCCATCGAGAGCCGGCGCAGAATTGCGCTGGAGCGCTTCATCTATGCGCTCGGCATGCGCCATGTCGGCGAAACCACCGCGCTCGCGCTTGCGCGTGGCTACGGCTCCTGGGATGCCTTCCACGACGCCTGCCTCAAGGTCGCCAAGGGCGACGAGGAGGCAATGGCGGAGATGGACGCGCTCGACCAGATCGGCGATACCGTGATCAGGAGCATCGCCGATTATTTCGGCGAGAGCCACAACCGCGGCATCGTCGAGCGGCTGACCAAGGAAGTCGAGATCGTCGACGCCGAAAAGCCGAAGAGCAACTCGGCGGTCGCCGGCAAGACGGTGGTGTTCACGGGCTCGCTGGAGAAGATGACGCGGGATGAGGCCAAGGCCACCGCGGAGCGGCTTGGCGCCAAGGTCTCGGGCTCGGTGTCGAAGAAGACGGATCTCGTCGTCGCCGGCCCCGGCGCGGGCTCGAAGCTCGCGGACGCCAACAAGCATGGCATCAAGGTGCTGAGCGAAGATGAGTGGCTGGCGCTGATCGGGGAGTGAGTTGGGCGCGCTCCTGCCTCTCACTCCGCCGTCATCGCCCGGCTTGACCGGGCGATCCAGTACTCCGAGGCGGCTGTGGTAGAGTCGAGAAGCCGCGGCGTACTAGATCCCCCGCCTTCGCGGGGGATGACATCGCGATTATGGTCGCGCCGCTCCTCACATCATCCCGCTCTCTTCCTCCTCGGCCTGTTCGATCAATTCCTCGCTCACCATGACGTCCCGGCGCGGCACGACGAAGATCATCATGCAGGCGCAGAGCAGCGAGATCGCGAGCACGGCTGAGGTCAGCGGCAGGGTCGTTGCGGAATGGCCGCCGAGATAAGCGCCGAATTGCGACATCAGCGCACCGATGCCCTGCTGGAGAAAGCCCATCGCACCCGACGCGGTGCCGGCGGCCTCGGGGCGGACGCTGATGGCGCCCGCAGCAGAGTTCGCCATCACGAAGGCGTTGCCGACCATCACGATCATCTGCGTGCCGAACAGCCAGCTTGGAGCTTCGTTCCAGCCGGTGAAACTCCAGAGCAGATTCAGCAGGCTGCCGCAGAGTTGCAGGGCCAGCCCAAACCAGATCAGCTTCTCCAGCGAATGCCGCGGCGCAAAGCGCACGCAGAGCAGATTGCCGACGAGATACGCAAAGCCTGTTGTGGCGAACCACGCGCCGTATTCGGCACTGGTCCGGCCCATCTGCGTCACGACGATGTAGGGTCCGCCGCCGGCGAAGGTGAAGATGATCTGCGAGGCCAGCACCTGGCACATCACATAGCCGATGAAGGCGCGGCTCTTGATCAGGCTGCCGACGTCGCTGCGAAAGCCGCCGCTGCCGACCGCGCGGTCGCGGCGCGTTTCGGGCAGTGCGATTGCGATGCCGATTGCGACGGCAACCGCGCCGAAGGTGACGGCGTAGAAGATCGCGCGCCAGCCGAATGCGGTCTCGATCAGGCCGCCGGTCAGCGGCGAAACCATTTGTCCGATCATCAGGGCGGCAACCACGAGGCTGATCATCGAGGCGACACGGTCGCGTTCGTAGATGTCGCGGATGATGGCGCGGCTGATCACCATGCCGGAGGCGCCCCCGAGCGCCTGGAAGAAGCGCGCCGCGATCAGTTGCGGCAGGTCTTGCGCGAAGATGCAGGCGATGCTCGCCGCCACCATCAGCGCGAGGCCGCCAAGCAGAACCGGACGCCGGCCGAATCTGTCCGACAGCGGCCCCATGGTGAGCTGCGATAGCGCGATGCCGACCATGTAGAGCGATACCGTCATCTGCGCGATCGAGATGTCCCGCCCGAAATTCGTCGCCAGCACGGGCAGCGCCGGGACCAGGATGTAGAGCGAGATCGGCGCGATGCCGGTCATGACGACCAGCAGCAGCAACACCACGCGCGAGGTCGCGATGCTCTTCGTCGCCGTGTCCGGCGCCCTGCTGATCATGCCGTGCATGCGTGTCCATCTTTCGAAATCGAACCGGACTGTAGCGCGCTCGCGCAAGACGGATATCGGTGTTTCGGAATGCGGCTATACGGATTTTGGGACGGTTGGGATGAGGTACGATGGCGACCGATTGGGTGCGCTGCTTCTCCCAGACCACGGGTGTCATTCCCCGCGCAGGCGGGGAATCCAGTATTCCAGAGGCAGTCGTTTTATGCGGAGGGGCCGCGGCGTACTGGAT
>NZ_JACOFQ010000004.1:0-310094 GCF_019455395.1 Bradyrhizobium sp. BR 10261 | reverse complement strand
ACCGTCTCGACGGTCAGCTCATGGTCGTCCTCGACGTCGATCGCGTCCTCGAGCTTGCGCCCGAGATGATGGCGGCCTGATACGGCGGCATCGCCGCCGACGATCAATTGGAAGTGTCCCTCACAGGGGACAGGAAGCAGAGGCTCACATGCGAACTTGTCTTGTCGTTGATGATTCCAGCGTCATCCGCAAGGTTGCGCGCCGGATCCTGGAAGGCCTCGACTTCCAGATTCTCGAAGCCGAGGACGGTGAGAAGGCCCTGGAGGCCTGCAAGCGCGGACTGCCCGACGCTGTGCTGCTCGACTGGAACATGCCGGTCATGGACGGCTACGAGTTCCTCGGTCATCTGCGCCGCATGCCGGGTGGCGACCAGCCCAAGGTGGTGTTCTGCACCACCGAGAACGACGTCGCGCACATCGCGCGCGCGCTGCACGCCGGCGCCAACGAATACATCATGAAGCCCTTCGACAAGGACATCGTGACCGCGAAGTTCCAGGAAGTCGGCTTGATCTGACAAACACCGGAGGCTGGACGGCTCCTTCAGCGTTTGTTGTCAACTAAACCGTTTCAGTCTGAGTTGGTGAGTAATGAGTGTGGCGTTCGCAGGAAATTCGATCATGAGCCCGTCGCGTGAGGCCGGGCCGCTACGGGTGATGATCGTCGACGACTCCGTCGTCATACGCGGTCTGATCTCGCGCTGGATCGGAGCCGAGCACGACATGGAGGTCGCGGCGTCGCTGCGCACCGGGCTCGAGGCGGTTAACCAGCTCGAGCGCATCAACCCCGACGTCGCCGTGCTCGATATCGAAATGCCCGAGCTCGACGGCATCTCGGCGCTGCCGAAACTGCTGGCGAAGAAGCGCGATCTCGTCATCATCATGGCTTCGACGCTGACCCGCCGCAATGCGGAGATCAGCTTCAAAGCGCTGTCGCTCGGCGCGGCCGACTATATTCCCAAACCGGAATCGACGCGCGAGACATCGGCCGCCGATATCTTCCATCACGATCTGATCCAGAAGATCCGCCATCTCGGCGCGCGGCTGCGCCGGAAGCCGGCCGTAGCGAGCCCGCCGCTCGCGCCCGCGAGCCCTGCTGTGCCGGCCGCACGGACACCGGTTGTTGCGCGGCCTGCCGCGCCCGCACCGGCTCCGGCCGCGGCCGCCCCTTCGGGTTCGCTCTCCACACGTCCGTTCTCGACCCAGGCGCCGAAGGTGCTGCTGATCGGCTCATCGACCGGCGGCCCGCAGGCGCTGATGGCGCTCGTCACCGAGCTCGGCCCGGTGATTGATCGCTTCCCGGTGCTGATCACCCAGCACATGCCGCCGACCTTCACCACCATTCTCGCCGAACACCTGGCGCGTTCGAGCCGCAAGCCGGCGGCCGAGGCGGTCGATGGCGAGCCGGTGAAGCCGGGCCGCATCTATCTCGCGCCCGGCGGCAAGCACATGCGCGTCGTGCGCAGCGGCGCGGATGCAGCGATCGCGCTCGACGACGGTCCCGCCGTCAATTTCTGCAAGCCCGCGGTCGATCCGCTCTTCACCTCCGCCATCGATGTCTGGCACGGCAACATTCTCTCCGTAATCCTGACCGGCATGGGCTCGGACGGCATGCGCGGCGGCAAGGACATCGTCGCGGCCGGCGGCAGCGTGATCGCGCAGGATGAAGCGTCCAGCGTCGTCTGGGGCATGCCCGGTGCGGCCGCCCACGCCGGCATCTGCGCGGCGATCCTGCCGCTCAACCAGATCGGCGCCAAGGTCAACCGCCTGTTCGCGGGAGACCGCACGTGACGCCGGCGGACTACGACTATCTGCGCAAATTCCTGAAAGAACGCTCCGGTCTCGATCTCTCGCCCGACAAGCAATATCTGGTCGAGAGCCGCTTGCTGCCGCTGGCCCGCAAGGCCTGCCTTGCCGGCATTCCCGATCTCGTTCTCAAGATCAGGAACGGCGACGGCCGCCTTGCCACCGATGTGGTCGAGGCCATGACCACCAACGAGACGTTCTTCTTCCGCGACAAGATTCCGTTCGATCATCTGCGCGACAGCATCGTGCCCGGCCTGATCCAGGCCCGCGCCGCGCGCAAGTCGCTGCGCATCTGGTCAGCGGCCTCATCGACGGGGCAGGAGCCGTATTCGATCGCGATGTGCCTGAAGGAGATGGGCGCGGCACTCGCAGGCTGGCGCATCGAGATTGTCGCGACCGACCTCTCGCAGGAAGTGCTTGAGAAGTGCAAGGCCGGCGTCTACAGCCAGTTCGAGGTGCAGCGCGGCCTGCCGATCCAGCTGCTGATGAAATACTTCACGCAAGCGAGCGACGTCTGGCAGCTCAATGCCGATGTCCGTGCCATGGTGCAATTTCGCCAGCTCAATCTGTTGCAGGATTTCTCCCATCTCGGCACGTTCGACGTGATCTTCTGTCGCAACGTGCTGATCTATTTCGATCAGGACACCAAGGCCATGATTTTCGAGCGCATGGCGAAGGGTCTGGAAGCCGACGGCACGCTGCTGCTGGGTGCCGCCGAATCCGTCGTCGGCATCACCGATGCATTCCGTCCCGTGTCCGATCGTCGTGGGCTCTACCAGCTCAATCCGGCGCGGTCTGGTCGCCCGATGGGCGGCTTGATGCCGCAGCCGCTGAAGATCGCCGCGGCGCGGTGAACTCTCCTCGTCATTCCGGGGCCGCGCGTAAGCGCGGAGCCCGGCATCCATGACCACAAGCCATCGTACCGGGCACGCGGTTGGACGTGGGGCCGTTCGATCCGCCTGTGGTCATGGATTCGGGTGTCTCACAAAATCGCATGCGGCAGAAACCGCGAGCTGTTGCCCGTGATCGGGCTCTCGTCCTCGCGGATCGAAAGTCCGCACGGCTCGTGGTTCACCAGCCAGCTCCCGATCACCGGATAGACGCCGGAAAAATTCGGCAGCGGCGACAGCGCCTGCCGGATAAAGCCTTCGGCGCCGTAGGGACCTTCGTGCTCGTCGAGTGACATTCCGGCATACACCAGCGTGACATTGGCGCCTTCGCGCGACAGCAGCGGCTTGCTGACATAGGAGCTGCCGAGCCCGGCGGCGCGCGGATCGTCCTCGAAATAGGCCGGCAGCAGATTGGGATGGTTTGGAAACATCTCCCAGAGCAGGGGCAGAATGCCCTTGTTGGAAAGCACCGCCTTCCATGGCGGTTCGATCCAGCGCGTCGGCGCGCCCTTGAGCTTCGCCCCGAAGGCGTCGTGGAACATCCACTCCCAGGGATAGAGCTTGAAGACCAGCTCCATGTCGCGGTCATCGAGATCGACGAAACCGCCTGCCTCGTCGCGCCAGCCGATATCTTCAATGTCGAGCAGCGTCGTGGAGAGGCCCGCCTGGCGCGCAGTGTCTTCGAGATAAGCGAGCGTGCCGGCGTCTTCCTCGTTGGCGGTGGTGCCGGTGAGGTGCAGATGCTTGTTCGAGGCAATGTCCTTCCACGCCGCGATCAGCCGCTCGTGGATCGAGTTGAACTGGTCGGCGCGCGCCGGGATGATACGCCGCTCGATCGCCTGCTCGAGCCAGGTCCATTGAAACACGGCGGCCTCGAAGATCGAGGTCGGCGTATCAGCATTGTATTCGAGCAGCTTTGCGGGACCGGCGCCGTCGAATTTCAGGTCGAGCCGGCCATAGAGGCTGCGGTCGTCGCGCTCCCAGCTCTCGGCGATGAGGCCCCAAAATGCTTCCGGAATCTTGAGCCGCCGCAAATGGCGCTCCTCGCCGATCACGCGGCCGGCAAGCTCGAGGCACATCGCATCGATCTCGCCGGTCGGTGTCTCGATGTCGCGCTCGATCTCGGAGAGCGTGAAGGCATAGTAGGCGCGCTCGTCCCAATAGCGCTCGCCGTTGATGGTGTGGAAGGCGAAACCGCATTGTTCGGCGGTCTGTTGCCAGTCGTCGCGCTCGGGACAAAGGATGCGTTGCATGTGTCAGCCGCCGCCGTGTCCGTGACCGCCGCCATGGCCTTGGCCGGGATGGCCGCCATGCATGCGATGCAGCGTGCCGCCGAAGCCGCCATAGCTCGGCCGGCAATAGGGCTTGCCGTCGATGCCGGGAACGGCTTCGAGGCCGGAGCCGCAGGGCCGCTCGCGGTTCACAAATCCCATCGAGACGGCACCGGCCGCCGCGCTTCCCATCAGCGTGAGCATGACCCTTCGCGAGCGCTTCATGTTGTGTCCTCCCGCGCGATTTAGAGCAGTGGTTACTTAAAGCAGGCTCGCGCGCGGCGTTGAATTCAAAACCGCGCGTGTCAGCTGCCGCCCGAGAAGGCATGCGCGAACGAGCCGAAGCCGCCGCGCGTGACGCCGCCGGAGCCTGCATCGGACGAGCCTCCCGAAGAAGAATGACTGGAGGAGTCGCTGCTGTAGAAGCCCGATCGCGACGACCAGTGCGAGCCGCTGCCCGAAGAACCGCTGCTGCAATTTGTGTTGGTCTGCGCTGTCGCCCCGGCGACCGCCGCCCCGGGAGGCGTGGGGTCGCAGTTGCCCCGCGGCACCAGCGTGAAGGCGGTGGTGCCGACCGCGATCGTCCCCATCACCAGCAGCGCGACATGACCCGAGCGCTTGACCGGCTCCCGCGGCGGTAGCGGCAAGTCCGCTGGCAGGCGCGGACGGCGCTTGCCGAACTCCTGGCTGGGAGGTTTGCTGGCCATGTCAGTTCGCCACCATGTCAGTAAATCATGCAGGCGGCGTTGAGCAGCCCCGCGGCGAGCGAGGACAACCCGAGCCAGATGGCAGGCGCCAGCTCGCCGGCGGCGATCCGCCCCGACAGGTTGGGTACCGGGATCTTGACGATGTAGAACACGGCGACCTGCACGATCAGTGCGATGAAAGCCCAGACCATGCAGTCCAGCACGTTGGCCGAATGGGCGATCGCGCTGAACAGCGGCGCCACGAAGCCGAGCAGGCTGAGCCCGAGCGCGATCGCCGCGGCAGGGTCGTTGTCCCGGATCAGCTGGAACTCGTTGTGCGGCGTGATCCGCGTGTAGACGAACAGATATGCCACTATCGCGATCAGCCCGGTGCAGAAATAGACCAGGAAGGCGGGCAGGCCGGCGAGCGATTGCAGGATCATGAGGAGAGGTCCGACGGTTGCGCCGCGAATTCTGGCACGATCGCTTGGTCGCGACACCGGGCGAGCAGGTTCGATCCCCAGAAAGAACCGGCACCGCTTGCGCCCGGGCACCGCACAAAAATTCGGGCCGCATGAGACATGCTTCACAAATGCGTCTCGAGGTTGTGTGTGATAGTCTGAGCCATTGTTTTGCCGCCGCCCGTCAATTTTGATCGGCCGCGCTCATTCGAGGGATGCTTCGTTCAGATCAAGAATTTTGTTGAGTGAGGCTCAAAATGCCCGTTGCCGAATACGAAGATTTCGAGCTCGAGATCGGCTCCGATCTGCCCGTGGGTGGCGGCCCTCAGCAATATTACGGCCGTGTCGTCAGGTCGCCGGCCGGCGAGGCGCCGAAGAGCCAGGTGAAGTTCTGGTTCTCCGCGCCCGGTGAACTGGCCAAGCTGCGCGGCGAACTTGAAAACGCCGTCCTCGAGATCGACGACAAGAAAAGCCAGGGCCCGACCACGCGCGGCGAGCAGGTGCTGCAGGATTTTGGCCGCGGCGTGTTTCGCAGCATCTTCATCGACGTGCCGTCGATCCAGCGGATCTATGAGCGCAGCAAGGGCGCGGCGCAGGATCTGAGGATCAAGCTGCGCATCGAGGCCGCCGACCTCGCCGGCCTGCCCTGGGAATATCTCTACGACGAAGACGACATGCCCCGCTTCGTCGGCCTGACGCGCCCCATCGTGCGCTATCTCGAGACCGCCGGCGGCGTCGGCCGAATGGGCGTCAAGGGACCGTTGCGCATTCTCGGCATGATCGCCGATCCCTCGACCAGCGAATGGCCGAAGCTCAACGTCGTCAAGGAGCGCGACCGCATCAACAAGGGCATCGATGCGCTCCAGCACGCAGGCAAGGTGGATTTCCAGTGGGTCCCCGGCGGGACCGGCAAAGACCTGATGAAGAAGCTGCTGGAAGGCGAGTGGCATATCTTCCACTTCATCGGACATGGCGGGGTCGAGGAAGCCTTGCCCGGCGCGGGGGCATCCGGCTTCGTGGTCATGGTCGACGAGGACGGCAAGCCGGTGAAGAAATTCGCCTCCGACCTGGCGATGATGCTGACGGGAGCGCGGCGCAGCCTGCGCCTGATCGTGCTCAATTGCTGCGAGAGCGCCAGGATCAATGTCGGCGACCGCTTCGGCAATCCGGCGATCGGCTTGATGAAGACCGGATGGCTGCCCGCCGTGGTGGCGATGCAGTTTCCGATCACCGACAATGCCGCGATCTCGATGTCGGAGGGGTTTTACGCCGCGCTTGCGCGCAACCGGCCGATCGACGATGCGGTGACGCTCGCGCGCAAATTCATCCAGGAGAAGTCTCGCGTCGAGTGGGGCATTCCGGTCCTCTACATGCGCTCGCCCGACGGCCGCATCTTCGACGTCGAAGCACCGCAGCCGCAGGCGGCCCCGCCAGAGGCGGCGCGGCCCTCGAAGGAGATGCTGCAGCAGCGCCGCGATGAGTTCATGGAGGCGCTGCTGATTGCCCCGACGACGATCGAGGCGCTGGAGGACCTGACCCGGCGCGGACAGGAGCTTCACGGTCTCCTGGCCGACGATGCCGAGCTCTCGGCCCAGCTCGCAAAGGTCTATTTCGACCTCGGCACGCTCCAGCACAAGCAGAAGCAGATATCGAAGGCCGCGGCGAGCTTCGCCTACATGCTCAAGCTCGACCCTGCGAAGCCGGAATATTTCGTGCGAAGAGCCAATTTCAACGTGACGGTCGGTCTCTACGAGAATGCACTGAGCGACATCACCGAAGCGATCAAGCTGAAGCCGAAGAACCCGGAGTTCTACTGGATCAAAGGCGTCGTCAGCATGACCGCCGCCGGCACCGACGACAAGCGCGGCTATGTCGAGGAGGCGATCAAGGCGTTCGGCACGGCGATCGCGGGCAATGAGAGCGAGCCGAAATATCTGGTGTCGCGCGCCAATGCCTATGCCCTGATCAAGGACGTGGTGAAGGCCCAGAACGATATGGACAGCGCGATTGCGCTGGCCCCCGACAACATCGATCTCCTGGTTCAGAAGGCCAAGATGGTCGCCCAGGCTGCCTGATTTCACGCGGGTTGCCGGATGCGGTGTTGTCCGGCGCGCCTTTCAACAGCGAACCCTAGCAATAGGAGTTCATCGTGCAGATCGCTCATGTCGTCGATCCCTTGAATGCGATCTTCGAGTCCTTCGGTGGACCGCTTCTGGTCGTGCTGTTCTACTGGTTCCGCTTCCATACGATGAAAGGCACGCGCTCGTTCACGACGCGGCCGCTCTTCCTGTTCGGCCTCGCCGTCTTCATCACGCCGTTCCTGGTGATCTACGCCATTCTGCCCGACAAATTGTCGCCGCTCGCCTCGGTCTGGCTCTTGATGTTCGTCTGGCTCATTCCGGTGGCGCCGAAAGCGTGGCGCAAATTCTGCCAGGAACTGGCCGGCATTCCCGTCGGCGCGCTCGCGCTGCGCGAGGCGCTGGCCGCAGCACCGTTCCAGGTCGGTCCGGACGACATGCCGGGCCTGCAGCGCAAGCTGTCCAGGGTCGGCTACCAGATCGACGATTTCCGCGCCACGCAATCGACCGCGATCCAGTCGCGCTTCCTCAAGATTTCCGCGCTGATGCTTCACCTGGAGCGCTGGGCCTGCAAGCATGAGGGCTTCATGGAGCGCAACTCCGATCTCTATGCGGAGCTGCTTGCGGTCTATGACGCGCTCTGCTTCCGCACCGTCCGCGTGCTCAAGAGCAGCACCGAGATCTACGGTGCGATCATGGAGGACAGCCATGTCGAGCCTGACGACTGGCAGGCGCTCGACAAGCTCTCGACCCGCCACACCGTGGTCAGCCAGCTTCAGCTCGCCGCCCAGACCGCGGCCGGATGCATGCTCGAGGATCTGCGTAAGGACATGGATGCGCTGCTCAACAATCTGCTGCTGTTCGCCGCGCGCGCAGCGCTCGCCGGCGAATGGACGTTTGCCCGCAGCCGGCAGCGGCTTGGCGCGATCGGCTTCACGCTGGAGCCGGCTCCGCCTGGCATCGCGAAATTCGTCGCGGTTGCGGCGGGCTTCGGCTTCGTCTGGTGCCTGGCCTGGCTGCTCGGGTCGGGCAAGATCGTGCACATGCCCGGAGACCAGGATGTCGGCATGATGCGGACGCTGCTGATGACGCCGCTCTATCTCATCGTGAATTTCTGGCTGGTGTATTATTTCAAGCGGCAATACGCCTTCGCGAACGAGACCATCTTCGGCCGGCTGCCCGTCGGCTTCATTCTGACGGTCGGCCTCTGGGGCGCGCTGATCCTCTTCCCTGTCCAGGCCGCGTTCGACTTCTACCAGTTTCCGCAAAGGCCCTATCTCGACGTCGTCCTGCGCGAGCTGCCGGTCCTGATCTTCCCCTGGGGGATCGCCGCGATGGCGGCGCTGCTGGTGCAGGATTCGACCTGGGGCAAGCGGTCGCGCAAGACGCGGCGGATGCGCGATGGACTCGTGTTCGGCGGCGGCATGACGGTGCTGCTGTGGGTGCTGCTTGCGATCCACCGGGTCAGCCCGATGCCGGTGATGGAGGTCGTCGACAACGTCTCCGGCTGGACCTTCGTCTGGTCCTTCGTGCTGCCGACCTTCGGCTTCGGCTTCACCATCGGCTACGCCTTCATGGTCTGGCTGCGCGAGGCCGCCTCGCGCGTTCCGGTCAGGAGGCCTGATATGCCAAGTCCTGTGCTCGCGAGCGCCTGACCGAGCCGCAAAAACAAAACCCCTGAATTCCGTCGCAAATATCGCTGCGGACTGTGAACGCGTTCACACGAAAATCCGTAATCGTCGTTAAGGTGAATTGCAACCTATGGTGTTTGCCGCGCGGCGAGGCCGCCGCAGCGTCTCCGGTCATTTCTCAGGCATCGCCCCTGAAGTCTTCGAGGAGAACGACGATGAGGTCATCCGTCAAGATCGCGCTCGGTTGCTGTTGGCTTCTGCTTGGTACCATTCCTGTTGCGGCACAACCGGCGCCCAATCCGGCGATAAATGCGCCGGATCAGCTCGCCTGGCAGTTCTTCATCCAGGTGAATACGCGCGCCGGCGGCAACAATGCGCTATTCGAGACCTGGGCCAGCGACAGCGATACGTTCAAGGTGAACCCGCAATTCCCGACGACGGCGGTGCCGCTCCAGCTGCATGAACCGGCGGTGCCGGAGCTCGGCCGCTTCGCCCTGCAGCGGGCCGGCAAGCTGCTTCCGGCGATTCCGCCCGGCAAGGGTGTGCTGGAGGAATCCCGTCGCAACAAGGACTCGTTCGATTTCATCGTCCAGAACAACCTGTACAAGATATCCGGCCTCCGCGCCGCGTTCGGCAAGACCATCACGTTCCCGGTCGGCGCGATGGAGGTGAAGGCGAACTGGCAGCTGGTGACGGACATTCCCTCCTTCACCAACGGCAAGGTCGCGGTCGGCGACGTGCCAAAATTGTACCACGTCAACACCGGCGCGGACGGCAAGCAATATGCCTTCGTGTCCATGCACATCATCTCCAAGGCAGTGCCGAACTGGACCTGGGCCACCTTCGAGCACAAGTTCAACCCCGGGCGCTGCGACATCATCGGCTGCCGGGACTCGTTCGGCGCGCAGACCAGCCCGGTAGCGCCCAATCAGCAGCCGGGCCAAGGTTACCCTGATTGCGCGAAGACGCCGGCGCTGTCGGCAATGATCGCATCCGCCGACTGGGATCCGGCATTTGCCAATTATTGTCTGAAAGGATCGCAGACCGATTTCACCGATGCCACAGGGCTCGACATTCGCCTCGGCAATTCGGTGACCGAGGACGGTTTCGTCGATCAATCCTCCTGCATCACTTGTCATGGCCGCGCCGCCTGGGACAGCAAGGGTGCGCCGACCAGCGGCGCGGGATTTGACGACAATGGCGCCCCGCTCGGACCGATCCAGCCGAGCTGGTACTGGAGCTTCTCCAGCCAGCCGCCGATCTTCCAGGGCATGAGCGGGCTGTCGCAGATCGCGACCTCGGCGGACTTCGTTTGGTCGATTCCGTTCTGCGCGCTCGACGACACCCAGAACCCGCCGAAGCTCAATCGCAACTGCAAGGGCAAATGATCGACCGGGTGGTGTGGTGACCATGCAAAGGGTCGAGCTCGCCGGCAGCTATCGCGCCCCTCCGCCGGACGCGATCCATGTTGGCGAGGTCGATCCCGACGAATGTATCGTGCTGACGGTCTATCTCAAGCGGCGCACGCCCGACACATTCCAGCCGGGCAGCGCCGGGGACCTTGCCCGGCTGTCGAAACCGATCACGCGACAGGCTCTCGCGGCGCAACGTCGCCGGACCCACGGCCGAGCCGCCGCTCGCATCAAGAAGCTGGCGGCGCAGTTTCACGTCACTGTCCTCAATATCGACCTGTTACAGCGCATCGTCACGCTGGAGGCGACCGCGCGGCTGCTGACCGACATTCTCGGCGCCACATTGCGCATCTATGATGACGGCCGGTGCCGTTTCCGCACGCGGGTGGGTCCGTTGCTTGTGCCAAAGGAAATCGCTCCTTGGACGCGGGCAATCCTCGGTTTCGAGGACCGGCCGCTGTTCAGGCCGGTGCCGCGGCTGCGCGCGCTGGCGGGCGTTGGGGTCGGTGCCGGGCTCTGGCCGACGGAGGTCGCCGCACAGTACGGAATTCCACTCGACCGCGCCGTCTCGAAAATCTGCGTCGGCATCATCGCGCTTGGCGGCGGCTATCTCAAGACCGATCTTGACCAGGCGCTGACGGCGATGGGACGGGAGGCGCCTGTGGTGATCGATCGGG
The DNA here is from genome assembly GCF_019455395.1 of Bradyrhizobium sp. BR 10261. Classification (NCBI taxonomy): domain Bacteria; kingdom Pseudomonadati; phylum Pseudomonadota; class Alphaproteobacteria; order Hyphomicrobiales; family Nitrobacteraceae; genus Bradyrhizobium; species Bradyrhizobium sp. BR 10261. The sequence goes on along the minus strand of NZ_JACOFQ010000004.1, from coordinate 299,186 downwards.
CCGTTAACATCGAGCCGGCCGTGCCTGGCGGCGCGGCTGCACCTCTGACCGGCAGCAATCAGTTCGGCCACGATGCAGTCGCGGACGAGGAGATCGCGCTCGATCTTCAGATCATCGCAAGCTTGTTGCCGAAAGCGCGCGTCGTCGTCTACTTCGCCGGCAACAATATCCGGAACCTGGTCGGTGCGATAAGCCAGGCGATCTTCGATCATGTCAACCGACCCCAGGTGCTGTCGGTTAGCTGGGGCAGCGCGGAGCTGTTCTGGAGCCCTTCGGCGCGCGACGCGATGCAGGGCGTGCTGGCGGACGCCAAGCGATTGAACGTCACGGTGCTGTTCGCTGCCGGCGACCAACTCGCGACTGGCGGACTGAATGACGGCAAGGCGCATGTCTGGTTTCCCGCTTCGAGCCCGTACGCATTGGGTTGCGGTGGCACACAGCCTGCGGACGGCGGGGGAGCTGCGGCCGGTGAGGTGGTCTGGAGGGACGGCAGCAGCGGTACCGGCGGCGGGATCAGCGACGTCTTCCCGGTGCCGGCCTATCAAGCCGGCCTCGCACTGCCGCCGTCGGTCAATGACGGTGCGCTGCGCCGTGGCGTTCCCGACGTCGCCGCCGCTGCGGCGGGCAACCCGGGCTACAAGGTCGTGCTCAACGGCGCCGTGGTGATCAAGGACGGCACCAGCGCGGTCGCGCCGCTCTGGGCGGGGCTGATCGCGATTGCCAATGCCGGACGCGACACTCCGCTCGGCTTCGTCAATTCCGCGCTCTATGCCAACGCGACACTGTTCAAGCCGATTGAGCAGGGCAACAATCGTGTCGACGGCACCGGCTACGATGCCGGACGCGGCTGGAACGCCTGCACCGGACTGGGCGTGCCGAAGGCCGCTGAGCTCATCGCTGCTCTGACCGCCGCTCCGGTTGCCGTAGCCTAGTCAAAAACGAAAACCCCGCCGATGCGGCGGGGTCGAGGCTGGGAGGAGCGAGCCCCCAGGGCTCGCGACGTAAAACCGATCAGGCGGGGATGCGCTCTTCGTGCTCGTGCGGCTCGCGCAGCACGTAGCCGCGGCCCCACACGGTCTCGATGAAGTTGCGGCCCTCGGAGGCGTTGGCGAGCTTCTTGCGGAGCTTGCAAATGAAGACGTCGATGATCTTCAGCTCGGGCTCGTCCATGCCGCCATAGAGGTGGTTGAGGAACATTTCCTTGGTGAGGGTGGTACCCTTGCGGAGCGAAAGCAGCTCCAGCATCTGGTACTCCTTGCCGGTCAGGTGCACGCGCTGGCCGCCGACTTCGACCGTCTTGGTGTCGAGGTTGACGACGAGGTCGCCGGTCTGGATGACCGACTGGGCGTGCCCCTTGGAGCGGCGCACGATCGCGTGGATGCGGGCAACCAGCTCGTCCTTGTGGAAGGGTTTGGTCATGTAGTCGTCGGCGCCGACGCCGAGACCCTTGACCTTGTCCTCGATGCCGGCGAGGCCGGAGAGGATCAGGATCGGTGTCTTGATCTTGGAGACCCGAAGCTGCTTGAGCACGTCGTAACCGGACATGTCGGGCAGGTTAAGGTCGAGAAGGATAATGTCGTAATCGTATAATTTACCGAGATCGACGCCTTCTTCCCCCAAATCGGTCGTGTAGACATTGAAGCTCTCAGACTTCAGCATCAGCTCGATCGACTGCGCGACGGCGCTGTCATCTTCAATCAGCAAAACGCGCATGCCAGTTCCCCATAGTCGCCGCTCCTGGGCGTCAGGTCGGCCGCATTCGCGGCACTCAACAAAACGCCTTTGAACAACTGATTCGGATCCTGACAACAGATGGTTAACAAATCCTGATTCTGGAACGCAAGTCCCCCCGGTGCAATTTTTGTCGAATCGCCCTAAGGTCTTGCGCGAGAAGCAGCTTTCGTTATCCGGCTCCGTTCAAGTTCCACTTTAAGAGACGGGTCTAACCGACTCCCGCGACTCAGCCTTCTTCTGAAGGGGAGCCACGCTCAGTCACAAAGACAGTGACGCAATGATTAATGATGCGGGTAAACACCGAGTTAAGCGCCGTTCAGAAATATGGCGAAATTTAAGGGTTTCCCCGTGAGGGCCCGGATATCGAAGGCGAGCCACCTTGATGAAGGCTATCGCGAAGGCGCGCTCTTGATGAAGGCTGCTCCATGAAAGCCCTTGCCGAACAGATCGGCGATATCGACGGCATCAATATCTATGGCCGCGTGGTCGGGGTTCGCGGGCTGATGGTCGAGGTGGCCGGACCCATTCACGCGATGTCGGTCGGCGCCCGCCTCGTGATCGAGACTGGCGCCAACCGTTCCATCCCTTGTGAGGTGATCGGCTTCTCCGGCAGCAATGCGGTGGTGATGCCGTTCGCCGGCCTCGACGGCGTGCGCCGCGGCTGCAAGGCCGTCATCGCCAACGCAGCCAATCTGGTGCGTCCGTCGCCGGCATGGCTCGGCCGCGTCGTCAATGCGCTGGGCGAGCCGATCGACGGCAAGGGGCCGCTGCCGCAGGGCGCTTCCCCGATGCCGTACCGCAACTCGCCGCCGCCGGCGCATTCGCGCCGGCGCGTGGGCGCACCGCTCGATCTCGGCGTGCGCGCCATGAACACCTTCCTCACCTGCTGCCGCGGCCAGCGCATGGGCATCTTCGCCGGCTCCGGCGTCGGCAAGTCGGTGCTGCTGTCGATGCTCGCGCGCAATGTCGATGCCGCAATCAGCGTCATCGGGCTGATCGGCGAACGGGGCCGCGAGGTGCAGGAATTCCTGCAGGACGACCTCGGCGAGGAGGGCCTCGCGCGCTCCGTCGTGGTGGTCGCAACCTCCGACGAGCCGGCGCTGATGCGGCGGCAGGCCGCGTATCTGACGCTCGCCGTCTCCGAATATTTTCGCGACGAGGGCCAGGACGTGCTCTGCCTGATGGACTCCGTGACGCGCTTTGCCATGGCCCAGCGCGAGATCGGCCTGTCCGCCGGCGAGCCGCCGACCGCCAAGGGCTACACGCCGACCGTCTTCACCGAGCTGCCGAAGCTGCTCGAGCGCGCCGGCCCGGGCCTCGGGGACGGCGCCATCACCGCGATCTTCACGGTGCTGGTCGACGGCGACGACCACAACGAGCCGATCGCGGACGCCGTCCGCGGCATCCTCGATGGCCACATTGTGATGCAGCGCTCGATCGCCGAGCGCGGGCGCTACCCCGCCATCAACATCCTCAAATCGGTCTCCCGCACCATGCCGAAATCGGCCGACCCGCAGTTCTGGCCTGTGATCCAGAAGGCGCGGGCGGTGATGGCGACCTACGCCGACATGGAAGAGCTGATCCGGCTTGGCGCCTACCGGGCGGGCTCCAGCCCCGAGGTCGACGAGGCGATCCGCCTGCACGAGCCGCTGGAAGCGTTCCTGCGCCAGCGCAAGGACGAAAATGCCTCGCTGGCCGACGGCTACCGCCAGTTGGCGCAAATCCTCGATAATTTGGAAACGGAACGCTAACTTTGTCCCGTCATCATCCGTTCCCACAGAGTAGCAGAGCCGGTCTTGGCCCCGACAGGGCCAATGGGGAGACCGGTGCAGTCCCGATGTGTGTATGTCTTGCAGCCAAGGGACTTCTGGGGAGTACGAGTCGATGAAGTCACGTGATACCCTCATCCGCCTGAAGAAGTTTCAGGTCGACGAGAAGCGCCGCCGGGTCGCCCAGATCGAGTCCATGATCGCCGACTTTCAGCGGATGTCGACCGATCTCGATCGCGAGATCCAGACCGAGCAGGACCGCGCCGGGATCAACGATCCCGCGCATTTCGCCTATCCGACCTATGCCAAGGCCGCCATCCAGCGTCGCGAGAACCTGACCCGCTCGGCCGACGAGCTGAAGGGCCAGCTCGAGGACGCCAAGGCCGCGCTCGGCGAGGCCTTTGAAGAGCTGAAGAAGGTCGAGCTGCTGGACGAGCGTGACCAGGCCCGCGAGCGCGCCGAGGAAAACGCCCGTGAGCAGGCCGATCTCGACAGCATCGGCCTGATGCGTTCCCGGATCGGCGCCGTCGCGTAAGCGGCGGTCCGCGCCCAAGCCCGAGAATTTGCGAACCCGGACCCGCAAGGTCCGGGTTTTTGCGTGTCCTGTCCACAGCGTGGCGCGCCGCCTCTTGGTGACGGGCTTGGCCGCGCGCTATGGTGGTGGAGTGACGCGGTCCGCGCGGGATCCGACGGAGGCTTGCGCGTTGGGGGGGCTGAATGCTGACGCCAGCAGAGCTGGTCGGGCTGATTGAGGCGGTGGCGAGGCGCGATTCTGCCGCGTTCGAGCGCCTCTACGCCGCCACGCGCGCGAAACTCTATGGCGTCGTGCTCCGTATCTTGCGCCGACAGGATCTCGCAGAGGAGGTCATTCAGGAGACCTACGTCAAGATCTGGAACAGTGCCGGCCAGTTCAATTCGCAACTGTCCTCGCCGATTACGTGGATGGCCTCGATCGCGCGCAACCGCGCCATCGATATCGTGCGCAGGAAGACCGAAGCCTCGATCGAAGAGGAACCGCAGGCGATGGAAGTCGCCGCCGAAAGTCCCGATCCCCTGGCGCGCCGGGAGATGTCCGAGGAGCTGAAGCGGCTCCTGGAATGTATTGGCCGGCTCGAGCCGGACCGTCAGCGGCTGGTGCTTCTCGCCTATTACAACGGTTGGAGCCGCGAGCAATTGGCGGAGAAATTCGCAGCGCCCGTCAACACGGTGAAGACGTGGCTGCGGCGCAGCATGCTGGATATCCGGGAGTGCCTCGGACTTTAGAGGATGATGAGAGTGCCACGACCCAGAGCGGCAACGGCAGTCCACCTCTCCCCGTCGGGGAGAGGTGAAGGACAGTGATGGCCTACAGCGAGGACCATATCGCGCTCGCCGCGGAATATGCGCTCGGCACACTCGATGCCGACGAGCGTGCACAGGTCGCGACCATGATGGCGGTGGACCAGGAGTTCGCCGCGATCGTGCAGGCCTGGCAATTCCGGCTCGGCGCCCTCAACCAGATGGTCGGCACGATCGAGCCGCGGCCGATCGTGTGGGAGAACATCAAGCGCGAGATCGCGCAGAGGGTATCGACGCAAGAATCACAGCAAGAATCGCAGCAGGATTCGCAGCAAGGCACGATCGAGGCGCCGCCGGTGCTGGTGGATGCGCCGCCACCGCCATTGCCGGAGCTCTCGTCATCGGAGCTTTCAACTCAAGAGCCTTCATCTCCCGAGCCGCCAACGCAGCAAGCTGCCGCGCCGGACGTGCAGCCGCCGGCACCGACCGACTCCGATGTCATTCCTGACATCGCGCCGCAATTCATTCCGCAGACCCACGCGCCCGACCCGCGCATTGCGCCGGTGACGCAGGTGCCGGTCGTCGGCGACACCAGGGTGATCTATCTCGAGGGCCGCGTGAAGCGCTGGCGCACGATCGCCTCCGCGGTGGGCGCGCTGGCAGCCGCGCTGCTGGTGACGCTGTCGCTGCAGATCCTCTCGCCCGATGCGCTGCCGGGCGCGCTGCGCCCCCCACCGCGCATCCAGACCGTCGAGGTCAAGACACCGCAGGCGCCGTCGTCCTTGCCCGCGCAATATGTCGCGCTGCTGCAGGGCCAGAGCGGTGGACCCGCCTTCATCCTCACCATCGATGGCGCGACCAAGAACTTCACGGTGCGCAAGGTCGGCGCGACGCCGGAGCCGGGCAAGAGCTTCGAGCTCTGGCTGATCTCCGACAAGCTGCCGCGCCCGCGTTCGCTGGGTGTGATCGGCAACGGCGACTTCACCGCACGTCCGGTGCTCGCGGGCTACGACGCCGACGTCGTCAACAGCGCGACCTACGCCGTCACCGTCGAGCCCTCGGGCGGTTCGCCCAGCGGCCAGCCGACCTCGGCGCCGGTGTTCTCAGGCAAGCTGATCGAGACCGTGCCGCCGTCGCAGCCGCAGGCTCCCGCCAAGAAGTAGCGCCGCCTGCAAACGCTAGCTGTCATCGCCCGCGAAGGCGGGCGATCCAGTATTCCAGAGACGGCGGTGATAGAACCGATGAGCCGCGGCGTACTGGATACCCCGTCTGCGCGGGGTATGACCGTGGTCGCTCTTGCGCGAGCTTGCGCGATGTCGCCACGGTCCATATGTGCCGTCGCAATCCGACAAGTCCCGCCAAATCCGCATCCGATTTGAACCTCCGTCCATTCCGCGGCGTCAAATGCCCGGAATTTGCAGTCGGCACGGCCGATCAAGGGTGCCGGGAAGGGGCTAGAAACCAGATGGATGCAGCCAAGCCGCCGGGCATTCTTATCCACCAATATACAGGCCTGCCGCAGGGGCCGGCGTTCGAGCATTGGCGCGACCGGGCTCTGGGGGCCTGTGGTCTCGAGATCGGGCCGAGCCATGGCGACAGCATCGATTGCCGGTTGCAGGTCAGCGTGGTCGACAATATCACGCTCGGCATTCCCGAAGGCGCCTCCGCGCAATATTCGCGCACGCAGAGTGGCCTCGCCGACGGCAGCGACGATCTCGTGCTGATCGCAGCCCATGCCGGCCTCGTCAACGTCAGGCAGAACGGCCATGCCGTCGAGCTCGCGCCGGCGCAGATGGTGCTTGCCGACATGAGCATCACCGGCAGCGTCGGTCACACCGACGAGAACCGCTTCACCACCATCCGCATGCCGCGCCGCGCGCTGCTCGACATCAATCCGCGCGCCGAGGACAAGCTGTCGCAGGTGCTGTCCGACGGCGCCGTCGCCGAGACCATCTTTCGCTATCACGCGCTTGCCGCCCATCAGGCGCCGCATCTCGACGCCGTCGGCCAGCGCCTGACCGCGCAGCACATGGTCGATCTCGTCGGTCTGTTGCTCGGCACCGACGCCGAGCACGCCGCGCTCGCGCGTGGCCGCGGCCATGCGGCGGCCCGTCTCGATCTCATGCGCGCCGACGTGATGGCCGCCCTCGGCCGCAACGATCTCTGCCTGTCCGAGGTTGCGACCCGCTCGGGCCTCAGCCCGCGCCAGGCGCAGCGGCTGTTCGAGCAGGCCGGCACCACCTTCACCGAATTCGTGCTGGAGCAGCGTCTGCTGCTGGCGCGAAAGCTGCTCGCCGATCCCCGCGCGCGTGCGCGCAAGATCAGCGACATCGCGCATTCCTCGGGCTTTTCGGATTTGTCCTATTTCAACCGCGCCTTCCGCAAACGCTTTGGCGCGACGCCGTCGGAACTGCGCGAGGCCTGAGCGCCTGCGGCGGCCCCGCTGCCGCATTTGGTCGATCCGTCCGGATGAGCTATATCTGCCCGCGCGGGGCGGATCAGCGGATCGCCGGAAGCAGCGAAGTCAACGGAGATGGCGCGTATCGTCGTGCTTGGCGCCGGGTTTGCGGGCCTGTGGGCGGCCATCGGCGCCGCGCGCATGCGAGAGGCAATCGGTGAGGCCGGCCGCGACATCGAGATCCTCCTCATCGACCGCAATCCCTATCACAACATCCGCGTGCGCAATTACGAGGTCGATCTCCGCGAGGTCGCGTTGCCGCTGGCGCAGCTGCTCGATCCTGTCGGCGTCACGCACCGCATCGCCGAGGTCGAAGCCATCGATCCCGTACGCCGCGAAATCTCGCTGGTCACGAGCAGCAGTGAGGAGACGCTGGGCTACGACCGCCTCGTGCTTGCGCTCGGCAGCGAAGTGATGCGCCCCGATATTCCGGGCCTCGCCGCGCATGCCTTCGACGTCGACAGCTATGCTGCCGCGCTTCGCCTCGAGGGTCATCTCACCTCGCTCGGACGCAGCGCGCCGTCGCCGGGACGGTCGACGGTCGTGGTGGTCGGCGCCGGCTTTACCGGCATCGAGGTTGCCGCCGAAATGCCGGAACGCTTGATGCGCGCCGGCATCACCGGCAGCCGCCGCATCATCCTGGTCGATCCCAATCCCGCGATCGGCACGACCATCGGCGACCACGCACGTCCCGTCATCGAGACCGCCTTGTCGTCGCTCGAGGTCGAGACGCGGCTTGGCGTGCGTGTTGTATCGGTCGAGGCTGCAGGCGTTCGCCTGAGCTCGGGCGAGTTCATCCCGGCGCAGACGGTGATCTGGTGCGCCGGCATGCGCGCGAGCCGGCTCGCCGAAAATTTCCCGGGCGCGCGTGATCGCCTCGGCCGCCTCCTGGTCGATCCCTTCATGCGGGTCGCTGATGTGCCCGGCATCTTCGCCGCCGGCGACGTCGCCTCCAGCGTGATCGACGGCCTGCATCCGACCGTGATGTCCTGCCAGTTCGCCCGTCCCATGGGCCGTTTTGCCGGCCACAATGTGGTGGCCGATCTCGTCGGTCAGCCGCTGCTGCCGCTGCGGATCGACTGGTACGTCACCGTGCTGGATCTCGGCGATTGGGGCGCGCTCTACACCGAAGGCTGGGATCGCGAAGTGCGGACGACCGGCCAGGCCGCCAAAGCAACCAAGCAAACCATCAACCGCAAGCGCATCTATCCGCCGCTATCAGGCAGCAAGGACGAGCTCTTCGCCGCGGCCGCGCCAACGGTGCAGGCGCCGCCGCCGACTTATGAGGCGCGGCGGAATTGAATGAGGCCTGCATCTGCCGCCCTCAAGGTGACACCACCATCTCCCTGCGGCATTCATCGCAGCGCGCGCTCGTCCCGACGATCTCGCAAGTCATATCGTTCGACCCGATATTGCGGCGACATTTGGGGCAGCAATATCCTGAGGTCCCCCGCTCGAAGTCGTACACCGGCCCTACATAGGCACAGATCATGTGATGAAAGATCGGAAAGTGGTGCAGACCTTTGGCGCCACAGGCCGGACACACGATCTGGTTGCCTTCAATCTGCATGCCTTGCCGTTAATACGACAAACACATCTTTGCCGACGGTCGGATCGATCAGACGTTCATTGGGGATGTACCAATCGACAAACGTATCGGTCGGGCCGAGGATTCGGCGATCGAAGTGCCTGCCGTCAAGGACTGGCCGACATGCGCGATGCCGGTCGAGACAACGCCAGCCGTGGGCGCAAAGACCTTCGATTCCGCCACTTCGGCCTCGTGGGAGACCACGGCTTTGCCGGCAGAGGCGCGCTCGCGCAAAACCTCCATGCGGAACGTCACCGTTGCCGAGGTCATCAAGATCAATCGTCTCGATCCCCACGTACCCGATCCGGTCGAAAGCCGGCGCCGCGCAGCGGGACGCGTGGTGCGCTTCGCCTATGCGATGATCGTGTTCGCTGTCGTCGCATTCTTCGTCGTCTATTCGGCGCACCCTTTGTCTATCTCGGCGGACCCGGCATCGTCACGTCGCCGCGCCAGCTCGTGTAGCTGCCTTATACCGTGCTGGGCCCTGGCCAGCGACCAGAACAGCTTGTGCCGGTGGATTATATCGTGACCATGAAGAACCGGGATAGTAAGGTGGAGACCGGAAGGCAATGAAGGCAATAATGCCGATTTCCGCAAACGACATCGGGGTGCCGCAATCAGAAACAAGCACGTCATAATCTGAGGGCTTGCGAGGGTGGGAACCACAGCCTCCCTTGCTTGTGGCGAGCGAAGTGAGAATTAAGCCAAGGAGGAAGGAAATGAAGGGATCAATCGCCCCATTTGCTGTTGCTTCTGGCCTTGCTGTCTTAGCAGCAGCACAAATCCTGTCGAGCGCGGCACCGCAGGCCGCCGAAATGCAAATGAAGCCTCCAGTCAATGTAGGAGACATTAAGTGGGGCGCCGCTCCACCGAACATCCCGCCCGGCGCGCAGCTCGCCGTCATCGCTGGTGATCCCGGCAAGGAGGGGCTGTTCACCTTACGGCTCAAGATGCCAGCCAACTATAAAGTCCCGGCCCATAATCATCCCACCGACGAGTTCGTGACGGTGATCTCAGGTGACTTCCGAGCTGGTCTCGGCGACAAGCTCGATATGGAGAAGGGGCAGTCCCTCAAGGCCGGAGCTTTCGTCGAAATGCCAGCAGGCATGAACCACTATGCCTGGACCACTGAAGAGACCGTGGTTCAGATCGCTGGACCTGGGCCGTTCGCCATCAACTACGTCAACCCTGCCGATGACCCGAGCAAACAGGCCACCAAATAGCGGCTGAGCGAGAAGCAAACATCAATAAACTCTGATGGCCGGGTCGCCACATTCTATCTCAGCTTCGCGTCGAATAGGCGATGTCTGCCAGTCAACGAGTACGCGACAAGGCCCCGACGATGTTGCATCGTCGGGGCCCTTCAAGATCATCGGGCCGGTTACATCCGCCATGCCTTACGATCCTTGACGTCGTCGACGCTCCATCCTCGCCTGGACAAATTGCCGCAAGACATCCATGGCTTTGCTCCGCCACGCCTCCAGCTCGCCGGCATATTTCGACAATTTCCCGCGAAACTCTTCCCCGTCAATGTAGCGAGCAAGGAGTCGCTGCGCATAGGCGGTGAGCGCAAGATCGCGATGGCGGCACAACTCGGCGTTTGCATCGTCTAAAATTTCATTTGGCTCCGCGCTTCACGGCTAATCGCCAAAATTTCCGTCTTCACCCGGCCGAACGCCGTGGTCGCGGGGGATGACAGCGTCACTTGGAGAACAATCTGCCGCCTCATACTCCGTCATTGCGAGCGCAGCGAAGCAATATGGCGCACAAGCACCGCAAATACGCGACACATCCCAGACATGAGAAAGCGCCCGTGGGGGCGGGCGCTTTCTGTAGTCGACTTGGGGTTGGGGTCGTCTACATATCCACGTGGCGACTTTGGGGGGCTGGTAAAGAGCCGCGTGAATTCCTTAAAACTCAAAATCTCCTTAGCGAACGAGCGATGCGTTCGAGCTGGTGATCACGACCGGCTTGCCGGCCTTGATGACGCGAGCAGTCTGTGTGAGGCCTTCATCCGAACCCGAGCGCGCCGAGATGCCGAAACCCGCAACTGCGATGCCGGCGACGAGCGCCACGGCCACCACCTTCAGGTGGGTCGAGCGATCCGCGCTGTAGATCGAGTGGTTCATGGAAGCCTCCTGCCGCCATCTACCCGAAGTAGTCGCCGACCCCTGCAGGCAGGTTCATACTTCCGGTGCCCAACAACCTAGTATGGGCGGGATTCGTTCCCAAGAGGCCATCACAAGAGCGTGATAGGACGTGAAAGATCGCGATCAAAAGCAGTTCTTGATCGGTCGATTTGGCAATTATTTCAACGGTATAATTTGCTCGAAAGGCGCCTTTTCAGCCTTTGGTCGACAAGGCGCCAGGAACTCAAAAACCATTTGCCTGTGGCCGAAAAACACACGGCTTCTTAAGACAAATCAGATGCTTCCGACCGTTTTCAACCTCGCCCTGGGGTGGATTTCGGCCTGCGACAGAACCGTCGTTTGGGCCCGGAACCGCTCGACCAGGGAGCGGACGAAGGGACGAATTGCCGCAGAGGTCACCAGTACCGGCGCCTCGCCTTCGCGGGCGGCGCGCTCGAAGGCCTCGCGCACGGCGGTCATGAATTCCGACAGTTTTGAGGGCTGCATCGCGAGGCTGCGCTCCTCGCCCTGGCCGATGATGGATTCGGCGAACGCCTGCTCCCATTTTGCCGACAGCGCGATCAGCGGCAGGTAGCCGGCATAGGAGGTGTTTTGCGCGCAGATCTGCCGGGCGAGGCGGGCGCGGACATGTTCGACCATGGTCGCGGGGTTGCGCGAGAAGGCGAGCGAATCGGCGATCCCCTCGAGGATGGTCGAGAGGTCGCGGATCGAGATGCGCTCGGCCAGCAGCAGCTGCAGCACGCGCTGGATGCCGGAGACGGTGACCTGTCCGGGCACGATGTCCTTGACCAGCTCGCTCTGCTCCTTCGGCAGCTCCTTGAGCAGTTTTTGCACCTCGCCGTAGGACAGAAGGTCCGACATGTTGGCCTTGAGCAGCTCGGTGAGATGGGTCGAGAGCACGGTGGCGGCGTCGACGACGGTATAGCCCTTGAGCGAAGCCTCCTCCTTGAGGCTGGCGTCGACCCAGGTCGCGGGCAGGCCGAAGGTCGGCTCGGTGGTGTGGATGCCGGGCACCTGCACCTGGCTGCCGCCGGGATCCATCACCATGAACTGGCTCGGCCAGATCTTGCCGGTGCCGGCGTCGACCTCCTTGATCTTGATGATGTAGGTGTTGGCCTCGAGCTGGACGTTGTCGAGAATGCGCACCGCCGGCATCACGAAGCCCATCTCGATCGCGAGCGAACGGCGCAGCGCCTTGATCTGCTCGGTGAGGCGGTCGGTGCCGTCGGGGCCGTTGACGAGAGGCAAGAGCGCGTAGCCGAGCTCGATCTTGAGGTCGTCGATCTTGAGCGCCGCCGAGATCGGCTCCTCCGCGGCCGCAGCGCCCGGTGCGCCGGGCTGACCGGCCGCAGGCGCGGCCTTGGCAACGGCTTCGGCCTTGGCCGTCGCACGGTTGCGGTTACGCGCCGTCCAGGCCAGCGCGCCGGCGCCGGCGCCGAGCGCGAGGAAGGGGAGGGTCGGAATGCCCGGCAGCGCCGCCAGGACCAGCATCACCGCCGAGGACATTGCGAGGGCCTGCGGATAGCCGGAGAACTGCTTCATCAGCGCCTTGTCGGCAGCGCCCGAGACGCCGGCCTTGGAGACGAGCAGGCCGGCCGCGGTCGAGACGATCAGCGCCGGCACCTGGGTGACGAGGCCGTCGCCGACCGTCAGCAGCGTGTAGCTGCGCCCGGCATCGGCAAAGGACAGGCCCTGCTGCGCCACGCCGATGATCATGCCGCCGACCACGTTGATGAAGACGATCAGGAGGCCGGCGATGGCATCGCCGCGGACGAATTTCGAGGCACCGTCCATGGCGCCGAAGAAGCCGCTCTCGTCCTCCAGCGCCTTGCGGCGCTCCTTGGCGACCTTTTCGTCGATCAGGCCGGCGGACAGGTCGGCGTCGATCGCCATCTGCTTGCCGGGCATGGCGTCGAGGTGGAAGCGCGCCGCCACTTCGGCGATACGGCCCGAACCCTTGGTGATGACGACGAAATTGACGATGATCAGAATGGCGAAGACGATGATGCCGATGACGAAATTGCCGCCCATCACGAAGCTGCCGAAGGCTTCGATGACGTGACCGGCCGCATCCGTGCCCTCGTGCCCGTGCGACAGGATCAGGCGGGTCGAGGCCATGTTGAGCGACAGCCGCAGCATGGTCGAGATCAGCAGGATGGTCGGGAAGGCGGAGAATTCCAGCGGCGCCTGGATGAACAGCGAGGTCATCAGGATCAGGATCGACAGCGTGATCGAGATCGCCACGAACAGGTCCAGCACGATCGCGGGCAGCGGCAGGATCAGCACCACCAGAATGGTGAGGATGCCGAGCGCGAGCGCAATGTCGCCGCGCTTGAGGATGGTGACGATGTCGGAGAGGGAGGGGATCCCGGGCTTTGCGCCGCCTACGCCCTGACCCGCGGTGACGTCGACCATGGTAGCTGCCTCCCCGCGCGACTGCCGTCCGCGCGCCCCAAACGCCTGCGCAGCGGCCGAAGGGCCGCCGGTCCGAAAGTGAGGCACCGCACTGGCGTCCACGGGAGCTCCCGTCTTACGCGGCTGACGACACTCGACTTCACCCGGCAATTCTTGCCGGGTGTATGGTTAGCAAAGGGTTAACGAAGGGGGCCGGGGAGGTCGGGCCGGGGGTATTTCGGGGGCTCGGCCGTCATTCCGGGGAGCCCGAAGGGCGAGCCCGGAATCCATTGTGCGGCGGAGTTGGTGGATGAACGGATTCCGCGCTCGCGCAAAGCGCGCCCCGGAATGACCAAGGATCCTACTTCGCCTTTTCCATCTTCGTCACCGTGTACCCCGCCGCCGCCTCCTCGGCTTCGAAGGTCACCTTGTCGCCGACTTTCACCTGCTTGAGCATGCCGGGATCCTTGACGCGGTAGACCATGGTCATGGGCTCGTCCATGCCGAGGTTTTTCGCAGGGCCATGCTTGAGCGTGATCTTGCCGGCGCCTTCGTCGATTTTCTTGACCTCACCGCTGATGGAAGCGGCTTGCGCCAGCGCGCTGATGGTCAGGCCCAGCGCCAGGGCAAGCGCTGCGGCGGTGGTGCGGATGATTGGCTTCATCGATGTCTCCATTGTCTTCATTTCACGGTGACGTGGCCGACCATGCCGTAATCGCGATGGTCGGGGATCAGGCACGAAAATTCAAAGGTGCCTGATTTGGTGAACTTCCAGACGATCTCGGCCGTCTTGTTCGGCGCGAGCCGCACGCCGTTGGGATCGTCGTGCTCCATGTGCGGGTGTTTCTTCATCACCTCGGCATGGGCAAGATTTTCCTTAGGTGTGGCGAGCAGGAATTCGTGATCTTCCCTGCCGACATTGCGCAGCACGAAGCGAATCTGCTCGCCGCGCTTCACCTCGATCTTCGACGGTTCGTAGGACATCTCGCTCATCGCGATCTCGATGGTGCGCGCCGGCTTGCCGGGATCGCCGGGCTCGCCGGCCGAGAAGCCGTGATGGCCGTGCCCCTCATGCGCAAGGGCGGGCGCGATTGAAAGCGTGGCCAGCGCCAGGACGATGCCGATTGTTCTTGTCATTGTAGTCTCCGGTTGGTGGTTGATCGAAACGCGTGGGTTACATCTTCATCTTCGGCATCGGCGCTGCGGGTTGCCGTGCGGGCTCCGCCGCGGGCGAGGCGACCTCATAGGCGACGGTGCCTTGCGGGAATTGATAGGGGCCGGGATCGCGGTAATCGTCGCGCGCGAGGCCCTCGCGGATCTTCATCACCGTGAACATGCCGCCCATCTCGATCGGGCCGAACTGGCCGGAGCCGGTCATCATCGGCAGGGTGTTGTCGGGCGAGGGCATCTCCATGTTGCCCATCGCCATGCCGGTAGAACCCATCGCCATGCTGTCGGGCGCGAGCTTGCCGACCGCCTTGGCGAGATCCTTCCGCGACACGCCGATGAGGGTGCGCACCTCGTGTCCCATCGCATTCATGGTGTGGTGCGATTTGTGGCAGTGAAACGCCCAGTCGCCGGGATTGTCGGCGAGCACGTCGAACACGCGGACGGCGCCGACCGGGACATCGGTGGTCGTCTCGGGAATCTGCGCCGTCTCGGGAATCCAGCCGCCGTCCGTGCAGGTCACAGCAAAGCTGTGGCCGTGCAGATGGATCGGATGGTTGGTCATGCTGAGATTGCCGATGCGCACGCGCACCTTGTCGCCGAGCCGCACCGGCAGCGGATCAATCCCCGGAAACACCCGCGAATTCCAGGTCCACATGTTGAAATCGGTCATCTCGTTGACCTGCGGCAGATAGCTGCCGGGATCGACGCGATAGGTGCTCATCACGAAGACGAAGTCGCGATCGACGGGCCGGAAGTTCGGATCGCGCGGATGCACGACGACCATGCCCATCATGCCCATCGCCATCTGCACCATCTCGTCGGAATGCGGGTGATACATGAAGGTCCCGCTCTTCCTCATCTCGAACTCGTAGACGAAGGTTTTGCCGGGCTCGATATGCGGCTGATTCAGTCCCCCGACGCCATCCATGCCGCTCGGCACGATCATGCCGTGCCAGTGCACGGTGGTGTATTCGGGCAGTTTGTTGGTGACGAAGATGCGGACCTTGTCGCCCTCGACCGCTTCGATCGTCGGCCCCGGCGACTGGCCATTGTAGCCCCACAGGTTCACCTTCATGCCCTCGGCGAACTCGCGCACCACGGGCTCGGCGACGAGATGGAATTCCTTCCAGTCGCCGTTCATGCGGAACGGCAGCGACCAGCCGTTCAAGGTGATCACGGGGCGATAGTCCGGGCCGCTGATCGGGTGCAGCGGCGGCTGCATCACCACCTTGTCCATGGTCGGTGCTTCCGGAATCGATGCGGCCTGGACGCGGCCGCTGATGGCCGACGCGCCGGCAAGGGCAGCGCTGCCCAGAAATCCTCTGCGGGAAAACATGCTGGCCTCCATCTCAGTGGTCGCCGTCGGCAGATGCTGCCGCGGCGATGGTGGTCGAAGTGTCGCCGCCGGAAGCAGGTGCGCCGCCGCCATTTACGGCCGTTTGCAGGTCGGACTGGGCGAGGAAGAATCTTTGTCTGGCATCGATGGCACCGCGCAGCGACGCCAGGCGCTGTCGTGCCTCGGTCAACAGTGCGAAGATGTCGACCTGCATGCTGGAGAAGCGCAGCTGCATCTCCTCGGTGATGATTTTTCGCAAGGGCAGAATCTCGCGCTGGAAGTGGCTGGCGATGTCGTACGTGGACCGATAGGCGCGATAGGCATCGCGCGCCTCCGAGCGAACGTTCACGGCACGCTCGGTCAGGCGGTTGAAGGCGAGATTGTAGGTCTCCGCCGCCTGTCGCACGCGCACCTCGCCGCCGTCGAAGATCGGGATCTGGAATTGAACGTCGAAGCCGCGTTCGCGGAACGGTGCGCCCTCCGGATCCTGGGTGCGGCGGGAGATGCCGGCGAGATCGAGCAGCGTGACGAAGCGGGTTGCCTCGGTCAGGTTCAACGACTTCGCCAGCGCGGTCAGTTCGAGCCGCGCGATCTGCAAATCGATGCGATGGGCGACGGCATCGGCCTCGATCGATGGCAAGGCCTGCGGCCGTCGCGGCAGCGGTGGCAATGCGTTGGGCAGACGGAAGTCGAGGCCGTCGTCCCACAGCCCCATCAGGCGTGCAAGTCGTTCGCGCGTGCTGGTCGCGGCCTGTCGCGCGGTCGCGAGATCGGCGGTGGTCTCGGCGTAGAACACCTGTTCGCGGGCCTGGTCGAGCTTGTTGATCGAGCCCGTTTCGCCGAGCTTGACGGCGAGCTGGGCCGTTGATTCCGCCGTAGCCTTCGCATCCGTCAGCAGCGCCACGAGCTCGTTGCAGGTGACCGCGCGGACATAGGCGCGCCGCACGTCGGCGGCGAGCCGCAACGTTGCCAATGCCGCGCGCAATTGCGCCTGGCGAAAGCGATCCCGCGCGATCTCGGATCGGAACGGCAGTGTTGCGA
Source organism: Bradyrhizobium sp. BR 10261 (assembly GCF_019455395.1). Classification (NCBI taxonomy): domain Bacteria; kingdom Pseudomonadati; phylum Pseudomonadota; class Alphaproteobacteria; order Hyphomicrobiales; family Nitrobacteraceae; genus Bradyrhizobium; species Bradyrhizobium sp. BR 10261. The sequence continues at coordinate 282,268 of NZ_JACOFQ010000004.1, read as the reverse complement.
GGGCGAGGATGTCGCCGACAACCTGGCGTTCGATTTCGTTCGCGCCATCGCCTGAGATGCGCGAGATCGAAAACACCGGATTGGGCGGCAAGCTTTGCTCGACCAGCTCGGTCTCGGCCAGCGCCAGCTCGTTATAGGCGGCTTGCAGCCCCTTGTTGTTGAGCAGCGCGACCTGCACGGCGGTCTCGATGGTCAGCGGGCGCGCCAGCAGCCGGCGGACGGTCGCATCGACGGCCTCGGCGCCTTCGGCTGATCGGACGAAGGCGACGTCCTTATTAATGGTCTGGCTGGTGAGGTCCGAGACCGTCGTCATGCCGCCGTCCGGCGAGAACGCCATGCAGCCGGCAAGACTTATTGATGAGAGTCCGAACGCGGTGAGCATGCGCAAGCCCCGCGCGAGACGATGTGCCATGGCGCGTCCCTACCGGTCTTGCTTCGGTTGCGGCGTCACGGCGTCGTTGCGTTGCCGCCATGGTGCAGGTGTCGCGGGCCGCAGGGTGGTATAGGGCGCGATGGTCGAGCGATAGCCCACGCGTGCCACCTTCGCCGCCGGATCGGCGGGCTCCGCACTGGCCACGTGCGTGGTGGCTGGCATGCAGCCGGACAGCGCCAGCGTAACCACGGCCAGCAGCGGCCAATTCAATAGAAAGAGTCGCCCACCCACCGCAGATGCGGCGGCAGACTTCGCCCCGAAAAGCGCAAGCATGATTCATCCCTGATCTGGAAACCACAGGTTCGCGCGCGCAAACGCGCGCTCGGACCGACGTCGTTGCGTCAGATCAGGCGATGGGGGGACGGTAGTGCCGGGGCGGCGCCGTGCTGTGCAGGCTGGCCACGATCTCCGGCGCGCAGGTCGACGTCGGCTGGACCGGCGTGGCAACGCTGGGCAGATCGGCTGGCAATGCGCTGACGCACATCATCGCGCAGCATGGGCCCACCGTTCCCTTGCCGTCATGGTGATGCGGAGCGGGTGCGTCCTTGGCCGCAATTTGGTGATGCGCGTGGGTTCCCGCGTGTTCATGAGAGGAATCCCCATGCAGATGGCTCGCCATCTGAACCGGCACGAGGTCGGTGAGGAGCGCGTCATCGAGGCATGGCGCGGGACCGCTACCCAAAGCGAGGCTTGCCGCCGGCGCGAGCACGCAGAACAAATAGGCGAGAGCGATGATCCGCCCCACCTTCATTCGTACCGATCGCGTCAACCGCAGCAACATCCGCCGATAGGCTCCTCGCGCGGCAATGTTGCACACGCTGATTGCAAACTAATGGCAAAAGGCGATTTCGCCAAGCTCCTTCTTACCGCAGCGCACCGCGCATGCCCAATATATCGCCACGTTGCTTGACCATGTGGCGATCCGCGGGCGATGGTCCGGCCGTGCACGCGCCAAATCATCCCGAACAAAGACAAGACTCATTCAGCCCTGATTCCCGTCAGGCCTGGATACGGCTCGTCGTTGCGCTGCTGATCGGCTCGATCGGCAGCGTCGGCATGTGGGCCGTGGTCGTCGTGATTCCCGTCGTGCAGGCCGAATTCGCCGCAACGCGCGGCGCAGTGTCGCTGGCTTTCACGCTGATGATGTTCGGCTTCGGGCTCGGCGGCGTCATCGCCGGCAAGATCACGGACCGGTTCGGCATCGTGCCGGCGATGGCGATCAGCATCGGCTTTCTCGGCGTCGCAAATACGCTCGCGGGACTCTCGATCCAGCTCTGGCAGTTCGTCGCCGCCTATTTCCTGATCGGGCTCGGCACGTCGGCGACTTTCGCGCCGCTGATGGCGGAGGCCTCGCACTGGTTCGAGCGCTATCGCGGCCTCGCCGTGACCATCGTCGCGAGCGGCAATTACGTCGCCGGCACCATATGGCCACCGCTGGTCAACGCGGGCATGGAGACGATCGGCTGGCGCTACACGCATGTCGCCATTGCCCTGATCTGCGCGACCTTGATGACGACGCTGGTGCTGGTTTTGCGCGCGCGGATGGGCGACGACAAAGTCCGCAATCACGCCAACGCGCCGCCGCCGCGTGTCGATCTGAAACTCTCGACCAACACGCTGACGGCGCTGCTCTCGATCGCCAGCATCTCCTGCTGCGTCGCCATGGCGATGCCGCAGGTGCATATCGTCGCCTATTGCGGCGATCTCGGTTACGGCGTGGCGCGGGGCGCCGAGATGCTCTCCCTGATGATGGCCTGCGGCATCGTCAGCCGCATTGGCTCGGGCTACCTCGCCGACAAGATCGGCGGCATCCGTACGCTGTTGCTCGGATCGCTGGCGCAAGGCTTTGCGCTGGTGTTCTATCTGTTCTTCGACAGCCTCACCTCGCTCTATCTGATCTCCGCGATGTTTGGCCTGTTTCAGGGCGGCATCGTGCCGAGCTATGCCATCATCGTGCGCGAGGCGATGCCGGCGAGCGAAGCCGCAACTCGCGTCGGCATCGTGATTTTCGCCTCCGTGTTCGGCATGTCCTTCGGCGGCTGGGTGTCCGGCATCATCTTCGATGCCACCGGCTCCTACGCCGCGGCGTTTGCCAACGGCGTGGCATGGAATGCCCTCAATGTCGGCATCGTCTTGACGCTGCTGATCCGTTCGCGGATGAATTCTGTCAGGTCAGGACCGACCCTCGCAACTTAGACCGCCTGTCCCGCCTTCAGCAGTGAGCAGCCGGTGATCTTGTAGCTGCCGTCAGCCTGCTGCTCGAGCGTGTAGAGCGCTTCCCAGGCTTCGCCATTGGCATCGATGATGTGAACGCGCTGGGCAACCGAGCTGCCCTCGGTCTTGACGTCGCCGAACTCAAAACTCTTGTGGCGGTAGACCGGCGCGTAGCCGTTCCGCACCATCGACATGAAGATGTCGGGTGCAGGGAAGATCTGCTTGATCGCCGGCGCGGCGTAGGAATAGGCGGCCGTCGCGTCGTCATGGACGAAGGCCTGCTCCTGGGCGCGGATCACGCCTTGCGCCGCCGAGACATCGTCGGCGCGCGCGGCAAAGGGGCTGAAGACAATAGCGAGGGCGACGACCAAGGCTGCGATGCGCATGACAGGCTCCGCGTTGATATGCCGGCGATGCTGATCCTAGCATGACCATTGGCAAATACGGGCGAACTATCGTGTCCGTTTCACCGCCGCCTTCGCCGGCTTGGCTGTGCGCGCTTTGGCCTTTGCGGCGGGCTGCATGCGCAGTCCGTCCACAAACACGTCGAGCATCCGCAGCACCGAGGATTGCCAGCCGGGCTGGTCGTGCATGTAGCACATGCCGAAGAACGCGCGCAGCAAATCCTCGGGACTGATGTCGGCGCGCATCGCGCCGGCCGTGGCTGCGCGATCAAGCAGCGAGGCGATCGCCTTGGTCAGGCGCTCGAAGGAGAAGGCATGCAGTTCGGATCCGCTCTGCACGGCGAGTGCCAGCGCTGCCACCATGCCTTTCTTGGTGGCAACGAATTCGACACCTGAGCGCAGCCAGCGCCTGAGCGCGTCGACCGGATCCTTGGCGTTCTTCAGCTGTTCGGCAAGCTCGCTGAGCTGCTCGACCTCGCGCCGGTACACCGCCTCGAACAGATCCTCTCGCGTCGGGAAATGCCGGTAGAGCGTGCCGATGCCGACGCCCGCGCGCTTGGCCACGGCCTCGAGGCTTGCTTCGGGGCCGCCTGCGCTGAACACGAGCTTGGCCGCCTCGAGCACACGCTCGCGGTTGCGCACGGCATCGGCGCGGGGCTTTCGGGTCTGGTCGGTATGGTCGTCCATATCAGGCAATGTAGATCACGAATTGGTTAGGTTGAACCCCGAGCCTGCTGCATGGCGTTGTCAGTGCACGGCCTTTTTGACGAATTTCAATATTTTCTGAGGGGGCCCTTGTTAAACGGAGGGTGCCTCCGTATCTTCGCGGGGTGTCGGCTCGGAACATGTCCGCGCTGGCGCGATATCGACAGTGGTCACGGCGGTGACGCGCTGCGCGATGACTCATGTCCATATCTGATCGGAGCCCTGTATGAACCACTCCATCAGCCTCACCGTGAACGGTGCACGGCGCGACTTCGTCCTCGACGATCCCCGCGTCACGCTGCTCGATCTCCTGCGTGAGCGCCTCCATCTCACCGGAACCAAGAAGGGCTGCGACCGCGGCCAGTGCGGCGCTTGCACCATCCTCGTCGACGGCAAGCGCATCAATTCCTGCCTCGCGCTCGCCATCAGCCATGACGGCGCCGACATCCTCACCATCGAAGGTCTCGCACGTGGCGGCCAGCTTCATCCCGTCCAGGCCGCTTTCATCGCCCATGACGGATTCCAGTGCGGCTTCTGCACGCCCGGTCAGATCATGAGTGCGATCGGCATGATGCAGGAGGCGCAGGCCGGCAATGACCCCGAACGCATTCGTGAGTGCATGAGCGGCAATCTCTGCCGTTGCGGTGCCTATGCCGGCATCGTCGATGCCGTGCTCGAGGCGCAGGCCGGTGCCGACGAAACCAACCAGAGGCGTTCCGCATGAAACAGTTCGATTATGTCAGGCCCGCCACGGTCACTGAAGCCGTCGCCGCCGCCGCCCAGCCGGGCGCAATCTATCTTGCCGCCGGCACCAATCTGCTCGATTTGATGAAGGGCAATGTCACCCGCCCGGATCGCCTGGTCGACGTCACCCATCTCGACGGGCTCGATGGAATCGAGCGTCTCGCGGATGGATCGTTGCGGATCGGTGCGCTCGTCAGCAATGCCGATCTTGCGCATGACGTGGAGTTCGCGAAGGCCTATCCGGCCGTCGCGGAAGCGCTGCTCTCCGGCGCGTCCGCGCAATTGCGTAACGCCGCGACCGTGGGCGGCAACCTCCTGCAGAGAACCCGCTGCGCGTATTTCTATGACACCGCCAGCCGCTGCAACAAGCGCGAGGCCGGCTCCGGCTGCGACGCCCGCGACGGCGAGAACCGGTCCCATGCCGTGCTTGGCTGGAGCGACCGCTGCATCGCGACGCACCCCTCGGATTTCTGCGTGCCGCTGCTCGCGCTCGACGCCATTGTCGAGATCGAAGGCAAGAACGGTCGTCGCGAGATCGCGCTCGATGAATTGCACCGCCTGCCGGGCAATACGCCGGAGAATGAATCCGCGCTCGAGCCTGGCGACCTCATCATCGCAGTGCGTCTGCCGCCCGCCGCGCGCGGGTTTGCCGCGCATGCGCGCTATCTCAAGGTCCGCGAGCGGACGTCCTACGCGTTCGCCATTGTCTCGGCCGCCGCGGCGCTGCGGATCGAGAACGGCAAAATCGCGGAGGCACGGCTTGCGCTCGGCGGTGTCGCCGCAAAGCCGTGGCGCGCCCGGGCTGCGGAAGATGTCCTCAAAGGCGTCGCGCCCACCGCAGATGCCTTCCAGAAAGCCGCCTGGCGCGCGCTCACCGACGCAAAGCCGTCCGGCGACAACGCCTACAAGATCGAGCTGGCGCGCCGCATCGTCGGGCGCGCGCTGACCCTTGCCGCAGCCGGGACGCCCGCGCGCATCCCCGCGCTGCCGGCCTCCCCCTTTGCTTCGACCTCTGGAGCCATTCATGCCTGAGCTCAATCTCACCAGCGCTCCCGCCCATCTTCGTCATGGCTCGAGCATCGGCCAGCCGCTGACCCGCCGCGATGGCGTGCTCAAGGTCAAGGGACAGGCAACCTACGCCGCCGACAATCATCCGCCCGGCATGCTGTTCGCGGTGATGGCCGTGTCCAGCATCGCGCATGGCCGCGTGATTTCGCTCGATGTTGCCGCTGCCAAGCGTCATCCCGGCGTGGTCGATGTCATGACGCCGGGTCACAAGCCTGAGCTTGCGATCGATCCTGAAATCAAGACCAATCCGTTCGTGTTCCGGATGGAGGTGCTGCAGAGCAACGAGGTCCGCTACGCCAACCAGCCCATCGCCGTCGTGATCGCCGAGACGCTCGAGGCGGCGACCGAAGGCGCGGTGCTGCTGGCGCCCCGCTATGAGACGCTGCCCGCGCTGGTCGGCCTTGATGCGGGCAAGAGTTACGTGCCACCCGTCGTCGGTGTCGGCAATCCCTCGCAGATTCATCACGGCGATGTCGCGGCAGGCCTTGCTGCCGCCGACAAGCAGATCGATGCGACTTACGAGACGCCGGCGCAATATCACAACGCCATGGAGCCGCATGCGATTGTGGCTCACTGGAACGGCGACCATCTTCAGATCGACATGCCAACTCAGGGGCTCATGCTGTCGCTTGCCCGCGTCGCCGAGCTGTTCGGCCTTGCGCCCGACAAGATCCACATCCGCAGCCCCTTCCTCGGTGGTGGGTTCGGCTCGAAGGGACTGATGGCTGGCCCCCCGGTGCTCGGCATCATGGCGGCCAAGTTGGTCGGAAGACCGGTCAAGCTGGTGCTGCGCCGTGAACAGATGTATGGCCCGGTCGGCCATCGTGCGCCGACGCGTCAGCGCTTGCGCATCGGCGCCGACGCCGAAGGGCGCCTGACTGCGCTCGATCATCACGCGCGGACCGTGTCGAGCACGTTCGACGATTTCTACGAGCCGGCTGCCGATGCCTCGCATACGCTCTATGCGAGCCCGGCGATCCGTACCTCGCATGACGCCGTGCGTGTCAACACCGGCACGCCCCTGTTCATGCGCGCGCCGGGCGAAGCGACCGGTTCGATCGCGTTGGAAAGCGCGATCGACGAGATGGCCTGGGCCTGCGGCATGGACCCGCTCGCCTTCCGCCTGAAGAACTATGCGGAGGTCGAGCCGATCACTGGAAAGCCGTTTTCCTCGAAAGCGCTGCGGGCCTGCTACGATCAGGGCGCGGCGCGTTTCGGCTGGGCGAAGCGCACGCTGCAGCCGCGACAGATGCGTGACGATGCCGGACTGCTGGTCGGCTGGGGCATGGGCACCGCGACGTTCCCCGCGCTGATGTTCCAGGCTGAAGCGCGTGCGGCGATCCGTCGTGACGGCACTGGCGCGATGGAGATCGGCGCGCATGACATGGGGCAGGGCGCCTGGACGGCACTGGCCCAGATCGCGGCCGATGCGGTCGGCCTCGATATCGACCGCGTCACGTTCAAGGCCGGCACGTCCGATCTGCCCGATGCCGGCATTGCCGGCGGCTCGGCGCATACGGCGACGGCGGGAGCTGCGATCCACAGCGCCGGCGCGGCCGTCATCGCCAAGCTTGCCGATCTTGCCACCAATGACGAACGATCGCCGCTGTTCGGTGCCGGCAATACCGGCGTGATTGCGCGCGATGGCCGCCTGATCCGGCGTGACGACGAGAGCCGCAGCGAGAGCTACACCGAGATCCTGGCGCGCGCCGGTATCGCCGAGGTCGAGGCGCGCGGCACTGGCGCGCCGAATCCGGCGGCGATGGAGGAATATGCCATGCACGCCCATGGCGCGGTGTTCGCCGAGGTGAGGGTCGATCCCGAGCTCGGCCAGATCCGTGTCACCCGCATGGTCGGCGCCTTCGCGGCAGGTCGCATCGTCAATCCGCATCTGGTGAAGAGCCAGCTGTTCGGCGGCATGATCTGGGGCATGTCCTTCGCGCTGCACGAGGAGGCCATCACCGACCGCCGCACTGGCCGCATCATGAATGCCGATCTCGGCGAGTACCACATTCCGGTGAATGCCGACGTGCCGCCGCTCGATGTGATCACGGTCGAGGAGCACGATCCGCATGTCAATGCGCTCGGCATCAAGGGTGTCGGCGAGATCGGCATCACCGGCAGCGCCGGCGCCGTCGCCAACGCCGTCTGGCATGCGACCGGTGTGCGGGCGCGACGTTTCCCGATCAGGATCGAGGAGCTGCTGACGCAGCGCTGAGGTCCGACAAATAGATGCTGCCGCAAGGCGCGATGATGATTCACCGGAATTTCATCGCGCCTTAGCGGATCTCGCTCGTCGGCTTGTCGATGTCTTCGGACGGTTTTGCCGGAAACAGCCGTGCCGTCGAGGAGATCGTGGTGTTGCGCTTGCATTTCGGCTCGTCGTCAGCGTTGTCGCTGTTGCCCTCCCGCTTCCTCGCGAAATCGTCGTCGAGCCGGTTGACAACGAGCATGCCATGGTCGCGCTCGAGCGTATCAGGGTTCTTGCGCTGCTCGCTCGAGCGGAACGTGCCGCCCTTGATGTCGCCGCTGATCTCGTAGTCGCAGCCGCCTTTCCAGTCGGCCTGCGACCATTTCCAGCCCTGGGCGTCGACCGAACCGTCCTTGTCCACGGTGATCCTGATGACGGCGTTATAGGCGAGCCAGGTGCCGGCGAGGCCCACGCGCTTGTCATCAAAGCCTTCGAGCAGCGCGATGCGTTCGCGCTGCAAGCCGTTGAGACGGTCGCGCCCGAACACAGTATAATGCATCGCCGACGTCCGCTTCTCCCATGCGGGATGCAGGAATTCGGGATATTGCAGAGCTTGGGCACCCACCCAGTGGCGCTGGTCATCCGTCAGCCCGCGTCGCGTTGCATCGTCCAGCCGCGGCAAGAGCGCTTTCCATGCGCGGTTGAGCCGCTGGTCGTTCGCGGCCAGATCCGGGTCGGCACAGATTTCCTCGTCGGTCGCCGTTTCAGGCCGGATGCAATCGAAGGTCGGCATCACGAAGGCGGTATCGGTCTTATCGGTCCCATTCTGCTTGGCGCTCGCGAAATAGGTACCGGTAACCTGGCCAAGGCGATCGCAATCCGGATCGTTGGAGAACGACCATTGCTCCTCGGTTGCCAGGACCACCACGCGGAGCGTGTCGCCCTGGCGCCGCAATTTGATCGATACCGGACCGGCGGGTTTCGGGCCGGGCTCGGACGGTTGTGTCGGGACTGTGACGCCTGCGAGCCAGCCGTCTGCACCCGGCTTGAGATTAGCCTTGAGCGTACAGTGCCAATGCTTGTCGCTGCCATAGTCGGAGTTCAGCTCCGCAGCGAGACGATAGCTGCCGGTCTCGGTCGCCGTCACGGTGAGGCCACCAAAGGCGTTGGCCCAGGCGCCGGTCAGGCCGCTGCGACCGAAGCCGCGAGCGAGGTCATCCAGCGCGGTCGCGCGCTGGCGCAGCACGTCGGTCAGGTTCTGCCGCAGCTCGGCCTCGTCGGCGTCCTCGACGGTATAGGCGGCTTCCTGGATCATCTCGTTGAACCAGACTTGGTCGCGCTTGAACAGCGCCCGAACGTTTGCCGGCGCCTTTCCGACCGCCGCCGCAAACGATGCGTCGATTGCGGCTGCAAGCTTGTCGTAGCCGTAAGCCTTGCAAAACTTGCTTGCGCCGCCCTCGATCTTGCTGCCGTCGGAGTTTTTCGCGCAGAACGTCATCGTCAGCGGCCCGCTGCTGCTGGCGCGCATGAAATCGTCCATCGCGTCGGCGAGGGCGGGGCTGAGCAACGCGGCTGCAAGCAGCGCGAGGCGGACAGGCCGGGACATGGGCGGCTCTTGGGCAGCTCTTGGGCGGCTCTTGGTCGAAGCAGGTTCGGATCTGCTCCTTGGTCGCCGCTTGCGTCGTTCCGGTTCAGGACGCCGCACGATGTCGCGTCCGCCCCGGTGGCCGGATCAGTTCATCATCCGGCGGAGCGCCTTGATCTGCTCTCTCTGCTCTTGGATGTATTTCTCGATGGCCGCCCGCAGCTCCCGTGAATGGAGCTTTCTTGTATCGCGCTGAACTTCGTCGAGCGCAGCTTCTGCATTGGCGAGGGTGGTCTTCATCGTGCGCTCCGTTACGAAGCGGCCCCGGAGTGCCTAGGAGTCCGGGGCCATAACCTCAACACCTTTGCGCGAGGCTGCTCGGCTACATCTCGTAATATATAGGAGGCCGGCCCGCAGAAATTGAGCTGGCTCAAGTACCGTAAGATGCCGGTGCTCCGTATGATTGCGGATGTCGCGATCGCCCTTCAGAACGTCGGCGGCGTGCAGGCCGAAATCACCTCGCACGGCTTGCCGCCGACACAGCGGAAGCGGTGCGGACGGCGGCTTTCGAAATAGTCTTCGACGGTGACGTTAGGTTTGCGGCGCCTGCGTGCAGCGGGCGCCGCGTTTCGTCCAATCAGGCGGCTGGCCGCTCAAGCAGATAGGTCTTGGCAATCTTCCTTTGGTTCGCGGTGATCGCCAGCGCATCGAGGGTCTTCGCAAACCGTGTTGCGATTTTCCGTGCTGCCGCATCCTTTCCATGCAATTCATCAAACCATTCAGCTTTGCCGACGGTGCCGCGCAAATCCAGATGCGTGAAGACGGCGTTGTACTTCGATGCGAGCGCCTTTAACCGGGTATTATATGCATCGATCATCAATCGAACGATCGCTTGGCAAAGTCCCGCATTGAAAGTCGGATCAAGGCCCCTAGATTGCATCGGCGACCCTAGCCAGGGACCTTGAGGACGAGGAATCACGTAATCGTAGCCGTGCATGATGATCTTCTTGCTGGCATGCCGCGCAGCCATTGGCAGGATCAAGCCGGTTTCGATATTGGATACGACGATATCGAGATTATCGAAGAAGGATTGCCTGACATAGTACGGAGCGTCGGTTGGCTTGGCGTGATCAACGTCAAAGAGGTTCAAGAACGACGCTAGGCTGCCATTGCCCAAGATATCATTGCCACCCGCGGAGAAGAGCTGCAGTTCGTAGCCCGAATCGACATACGGCCAAAACTCTCCAGCCAGCAGCATTTCATCGAGCGTGTCGCCCCAATGAGCCAAGTTCGTTATCGAGTAGCCCCACTCCTGAAGATAATCAATGCAAGTCCTCGGAAAGGGAAATACGTGGGGCAAGCGGAACCAGGAGTCGCCCTCGGCCACGATCGGACGCTTCGTCGGTGCTCCTTTCCTCGCCTTTTTTCCTCTGCCGGGCGAGGGAATGTGGCGGACGAGCTGATCAGCGTCGCGTGCCAGCGACTCGACATTTTTGAGGTCGACATTGTCGGGATTGATGTAGGTATTGAAGTCGAACGGCCGATGAGGGTTCGGTTCGACCAAGAAATAGTCCCGGGCGTCCTGGGGCGTAAGTCTTTGTGATTGGATCTTCTCAACCAATTGAGAAAACGAAATGCGCTTTGTCATTCGAACATTCTCCTTCCCTGCGGGAATATAGCTCTACGGGGCAGCGGGAAGCCGCAGTGAGCGACTTCCTTTTGGAGCAGATCTCTTCTCCGTAGCTGTCACCGGGCGCACGCAGTCGAGGCTCGGCACGATGGACGACGCCTCGGCCTTGTCGGCCACGTCGGACCTGCCGCTCGCGAATACGTGCCGGTGATCTGCCACAGATGGACGACTGTTTAGATGCCCCTGCCGGAACCGCAGGGGCATCTAAGCGGCTCGATGGGGCTCATTTCATTCCGGCGAAAGCTGCCTCCAGCTTCTTGGTAGCGTCAGCCGAGATAGTGGTTTCGACGTAAGCGTAGGCTGGCTCCGCAGCCATCTTCCGGACGGTGGTGACCGGGTGATCGAAGCCAAGTTGGGTCAATTCATCGACCGTAAATATCCCAATCGATACGTGCTGGCGATAGATGTCGACACATTCTCCAACGTGGATAGGACCGATATTCGCGTCGATGCAAAGCCGCAGTACCATGTCAAATTCGATCGAGTGACTGGTGCGGTTGAAGTTTGCCAAGCAGGCTTTCGCCGCGAACACGTAGTACCGCGCCTCTACGCAACTGTTCCCCATCGGGATACGCTGTCGATTTCCAGCGATTTCGATTTCTAGGAAAAGATCACTTCCCTCGGCAATGACCCTAATACAGGCCCTTGCCTCGAGGCATTTGTCTCCGTCGAAGGGAATGTGGATGCACCACTTCTTGCCAGCGCACGCTTCCCAGATCGTAGTCATTGCTCGTTTCTCCACCGTTAGTGCCACCTCAGCGTGGCGCGAACGAAGGATGGCGTCGGTGGCGTGAGGCCCCCGTCAGGCTTACGTCAAGGATTCGTGAAAAGAGACTGGCGTGTAGCTTGATAGTTGAGCAGCGGAGCGGTTCGCGAACGTCGTGGTCTGAGCCGACATCCGTCGGGCAACCCGAATGCATCTCGCGTCACCCGATAGATGTCTTCTTGGTGGTCAGGTCCACCAATATTCCCAATGTGACTGGTTCTCAATTCGTGCATTGAAGCTTTGCCCAAGGCAACCTTCAAGACGCGCCAAGAACGCGGCGATCGCTGCGGGCAGTGCGGCGCCGAGAGTCGCCAAAGCAGCGACGATGGCCGCCAGCAGGCCCGCGGCAATGGCCTCTTCGATGCACGATCGGATGCGTGCTTCATCCGGCCCCGTGACGATCAGCGTGAGATCATGACGGAGCTTTTTCATTTCGACGTGTGGCAAGGGGTCGAATTTGACGCGTCCAGTCGGCTGGAAACTGTCATCATATGAGCCCAAGTGTCGTTGCACGATCACCGTGGCCGGAGCTAGGGTCTTGGACGCGATTCCAGCCAACTCAACGGCCTTGTCCGTCAGCTTGGCCTCGATGTGATTGTTGCGAGCATGGACTCGGATACCGACGCACCAGCTCGGCTTATGCTCGATCGCGTGAGCGGATACTGGGAGGACGACCTGACCGACAATGCCGGTTGGTTCGTCCCCGATCAAGTCGAAGTCCCAGAAACCGTCCTTAGGCGGCACGATGTAGTAGCGTTGCATGAGGCGGACATGGGTCCATCCCGTGGTCGGAACCCGTCCGGTCGCCGCGATCGAAATCAGTGGCTCGAACGGAGCTGGCAGCTTCAGAATATGGGCATGGACAGCGTCGACATCGCTAACGAGGGCCATTTTAGTCTCCATCATGATCGGCTGCGATGTTGCAGCCGCGACGGAGCGTGGAGTACTGGTGTGAGATCAGCGTCAGGAAATCGCCAACCGGCCGTGAAAAAGGAACTATGCGGGAGCGTAGAAGAAGAGATCGTATTTCTCTGACTCGAATCGATCCCCTTGATCCTGTTCACACCGGATATCGCCGCCGGACCGGCGAGACCTGCGGGGCAGGTACGATAACCTCGCCCAGGCGCGCCCGATCGGCCGTGGCCACCGGACTACCCTGCGGCGCCGTGACCGAGCTTGCGGCCAACTGCTCGGCAAGCTGTCGAACCACCTGAGGGGCGGCGACACTCGTTCCTCGCATGAGCGCAGTCGATCCGCTGAAGGTACCCGCGGCGACCACCCCCCAATGAGCATCGCCTTCATCGCCGATGGCGGCGCAATCGGGGCCGGCTCTCAGTTTGGTCGGACCGCTTGAGGTGTAGTCCGCAGGCGGGTATCCGTCGGTCGCCTCTGCGGCGCCGACCACCACAACGTGATCGGGGCCGTCGGCCGAGGACGTCGCGATCGACGACAGTGTGTCGCGGTAGACGATGGGGCAGTCCGCGGCGTGCTGCCGATAATCGCCGGTCTGCGTGTCGCGGGCATAAGCTTGCGGATGATCAAGCCGCGATTGACGCCCGCGGCGCGGGTAGCCGAAGGGCGTGTCGTCCCGCTGAACGTAAAAATGTACCGCGAGAGTTTGACGCGAGCGATTCATGATCGAAATGCCCCATCTGCCCGAAGGCGCCAGATCCCTGGCGTCGTCGTTGCGGACCGTTGGATTGATCGCCAGCAGAATTCGCTCGCGTGTGCCGGGGCCCGTTCCTGTCACTAGATAATAAATTCCCGCGATCGGCCGGCCTTCGCTGGCAAGTTCGCTAACCCGGTTGGCCTTCGGGCGGATCTTGACCGGAGGAAAGCCGCCCGGCGGCGTCAGCTTGATTTCGACGGAGCAGTGTTTTGGCGCCGCGCTGCCCCCGTCGATCCATATTTCCAGGAAATTTGCCGTCTTGTCGTCCGGAAGGACGACCCAATCCAGAGACTGCGCCTCGGCGCTTGCGAGTGTCATGCTGGCGGTCAGGCGCGCCCGATAGTTGTTGCCGGCCGGAACGACCAGACGGGTCGGCGCGACGTGCTTGCTTCGATGGTGAACCAGAGCAAGGAGCGTTCGCTCCAGCAGCAGCGTTCCATCCTTCGGACCCGCCGAGAGCCCATAACTGAAGTTGATGACGAGCGGAACAGGCGCCTTCTGGTCGATACCGAACTGGTCCGCCCAGGCCATGATCATTCTGACCCCCTGCAGCACGTAGCTTCCCATCGTGACACCCGAAGTGTCGATGGTCGCGGCAGACGGCAATTGGACGGCGAAGATCGGTTGGTCCTTGTGCTCGCCACCGGCTGCAAGATCCAGCACGTGCGTGCCATGTGTAACCTGGGATGCCAAGGCGTTATACTGGTTGGCAGCAAAATCTGTGGCTCCGATTTCTCGATAGATGTCATCGTCTCTGTCGTGAGCTGCAAGAAGATCGTTTATCGACTGCCCGTCAAGCCGCTGCCCGAAGAGCACACCGTTATCGCGGTCCCGCCGACGCTCGGTCTCCTGCAACCAGATCGCCGCGATTCGAGAACCATGTCGCGAACTGCGGAACCGGTCGTGAGCGAATGCAATTCCATCGTCGACGATACCAATTGCGACGGTCTTGTTCGTCACGATGGGATGGGGAAAGGTCAGGGGCTGCGCGACCTCATTGCGGTCGTTGAAGCTCAGTCCAACAACGGGCGGTCCGGCAAAAATGGTTTCATAGAAGTCGTACTTACGATAGTCGCCGTTGTCGTAAATGAAGGGTTCGAGCCGATAGATGAAGAATTGCGCTTCGATGCTGTCGATGGGGCTGCCGGACCTGATTCTGCGGGCGAGCACGGCCCTCTCATCGTCCGACATGCGTATGGTGAGGGTGCCTGCCGAAACTTTGTCTTCGGGTTGTCGGCCCTCATCGACTGCGCTCTCAAGCTTGCCGAGGGCCGGCAGGTAATCGTCGCCGTTCGGGACCAGTTGGATCAACACCGGACACCAGATCTCGCCTGTCGACTTTCGCGTCCGATATTCCCAATCGAGGTAGGAATCGGGACGCTTACAGATTGCTTCTTGCCAGAGGGCAGTCATCGTGCGGCCTTCGGACGCGGATTGATCATCAGCGTGCATTCGGCGATTGCTTCATCCCAAAGGCGGCGCAGAAGGCCGGACTCTTCCATGCTGACAGCAGTTCCCTCTTTGATCGTCGGCTCTGGTTTCTGGGTAACTTCCTTGCTCTTGAAGTAGTCCATCTTCAGGACGCGCTCGTACGAGAAATCGCCGTCGAACCCGCGTCCGTCGAACGTTCGTGGCCGAACCTTGGCCGTACGGAAGCGGGCAACGAAAAATTCGGCCAGCGTCCGGCCGAGTACCATTCCGGCGACACTGTCGACCGGGAAGTGGACGCCTGCAACGGTACGATTTATCGCGATCCGCTCCGCGATCCGCATGAGCTGAACGAAGACGGGATCGGTTTCCGATGGCTCGGTCGTGCTTGCCTGGGTAATCAGATCGTAGAACACGAAAGCGGCCGCGAAAGATTCGCATGAATGGCCGCTTGGCAGTGAACCGTGTCCGGGCGTCGAGATCATTGGCTGGATTTGAGGTGAGTATTCGACCGGCCGCCGACAGGCGAGTGCGTGCTTGATCCTCATCTCGATCACGCCGGTGACGCCGAGCACGAGCTTGAGCACTTCTGCGGTTCTCCGCATCCGATCGGGATAAAGGAAGCCGACAGATCCAAGGAAGCCCAGAATGTTGGTCTGCTCGGCCACGATTTCGCCGCTCCGCTCAGATCTGAGCGCTGCGTAATTGTTGACGTAGTTCAGCTGTGCCGCAAAATCTACGTCACGAGGCCTAAGCAGATGAATCAGGGACTTGCTGGCAGCATCCCGGCGGCTCCGATACTCGACGGCAACCGACTCCTTGCCGCTGTCGTCGTAATAGATTCCCGCCAACATCTCTGCCTGCAGCGTCTTCAGTCGAACGGGAGCTGACCAAAGGTCAAGGGCCGAGCTATCCGTGGCGTAGTTCGGAGGCGGGCTCTCGACCTTTTGCCAGGCCCCGACCACGCCTTCACGGCAGGTGATCAAAGCGCGGGCGGTGAAGGCCGAAGTTGGACGAAGGGATTCGCCGCTCTCGCCACTTTCTCCGCTTTCTCCGCTTTCGCCGCTCTCACCGCTTTCCCCGCTCTCGCCACTTAGCCAAGCCATTGCTACCGTCCTCCCTCAGGTGCTTAACCTAGCCTGATGTTCGATTTGCAGTTGACAGGGGTCAAGATGCGCATGGTCAAATTAACGTCCTTTCACGCCGATTTCACGTTGACAGCTTCACCCGCTAAGGTTTCACTAGTACAAGTTGTAGGGAATTGTTTGATCCAGGACTTTTTCGAGCGGGAGGGGTCCCGCCAATCATCGTCGGGCGACCAACGTGGACTCGGGCGGAAAGCTTCGTATTCAAGTAGTCGGTCCATTTCGTGTTCGTGGCGTGGACGGCACCGACCGTACACCTCGGGGACGGAAGGCATGCGCTTTGATGGCGATGCTTGCGCTATCTCCCGACTTCAAGCGAACGCGAGTCTGGTTGCAAGACCGACTATGGGGCAGCCGTGGCGCTGAGCAGGGTGCAGGTAGCCTTCGTCAGAGCTTGTCTGAGATTCGCCGATCCCTGGGCCGTGACCACTCCGTTCTGGTGACTGACCGCTACGTCCTGTCGCTGGAGCGCACGCTTTTCGATCTAGATATCGAACCATCGATGACGATAGCCCCAGGACGCGAGTTGCTCGAGGGGTTGGATATCGGCGAGGAAGGGTTCGAGGATTGGCTGAGGCTCCAGCGTCAAACGATCAACACAGTGCGTGGGCCCCCGGAGTGTTCATCAAGCGGACCATCGCCCCTAGGTCCCGCTGCGCCGCCGCAAAGCTGCCGTCCGCGCGTCGTCCTGATCGGCGGTGAGCGCCCCAGCGATGCGGGCGCCTCGCCAGTTGCCGACAGCCTGATCGATTCTATCGCCAAAAGCATTTCCGAGCTCGGTGCAGCCGACATATTCGATTGTCGTACCAACGTGCCCAGAGAAGGGGCGGTCGAGCCCTGGACGGACGGGGCGGCGCTGTCGCTGCGGTCTGACATATTCACATCTCCTGCACGACAGACCTTGCGATTGGCGTTGCTCCAGCTGCCCGCCAACGCCCTCGCGTGGTCCTCCTCACTGCAATTTGCGACAAAAGAGGGACTTGATCTAAGTGACCCGCGTGTGATGCTCTGCATCAACCAAGTGACCAACGTCGCGATTGATCATTTCGTGAAGATGTGTGGCGCAAGCTCAGACCGCGTGGCAGCGTCGGCCCTGTGTCACTCTGGAATTCTTCATCTCTTTCGGCTAGGCAAGCTGAATTTCGATGCGGCAGACCGGTTGTTTGCGAGCGCGTTTGCGGTCGAACAACGAGGAATTTTCTTGGCTTGGCGCGCCTATTTGAGAACCTTTCTCCTTGCGGAAAGGCAATTCACTTGCCGACAGACAATCGAGGCGGAGGCGCTCGAATTCATCCATCGTGCATTGGAGCTCGATCCTCACAATTCGTACGTAGCTGCTCTGAGCGCCCACGTTCATGCAATGATGCGTCGATCCTATGTGGCAGCCTATGAGTTGGCTGAACGCAGTTTGCAGCTCAACCATGCCAATCCAATTGGATGGGCCTGCCTAGGAATTGCGAAGAGCTATCTCGGGAAGACCAAGGAGGGTTATGAAGATACGCTGTTGGCGCGGTCGATTGCAGGATCGGCCCCGTTCCGATATCAGCTCGATGCTCTCAGCAGCATCGCCGGGACGATCGCCGGCGATCTTCGCTCAGCGATCGATCTGGCGGAGGCGAGCCATGCCCTTGCGCCAACCTTCGCGCCGCCGCTCCGGTACCTCTCGGCGCTTTACGCCCACGATGGTCGCTATGAACTTTCCTCCGAGATGGTGCAGAAGCTGCGGACTACCGAGCCGGATTTTTCTTACGACAAGCTGCGCGACAAGGGCTATCCCGCAGCTGGCCTTCATCGCACCTCCATCATTCAATCCTTGCCGAGGAAGCAGCTCTAGTGCGGGTAGAATGATCGCCCTTCAGAACGTCGGCGGCGTGCAGGCCGAAATCACCTCGCACGGCTTGCCGCCGACACAGCGGAAGCGGTGCGGGCGGCGGCTTTCGAAATAATAGGCATCGCCGGGATTGAGGATGCGCCGCTCGTCCTCGACGGTGACTTCGAGCTTGCCTGAGATCACGATGCCGCCTTCCTCGCCGTCATGGACGAGGTGCACGCGTCCGGTGTCGCTGCCGGGCTCGTAGCACTCCTTCAGGATTTGCAGGCTGCGGCCGAACAGATTGTCGCCGACTTGCCGATACGAGATCGGCTTCTTGCCGACCTCGGTGAGCTCGTCGCCGCGGTAGAAGATCTTGCGCCTGGACTCCGGCTCCAGCGCGAAGAACTCGGCAAGCCCCATCGGGATGCCGTCGAGGATGCGCTTGAGCGCCCCGACCGACGGGTTCATCTGGTTGGATTCGATCAGCGAGATGGTCGAATTGGTGACGCCCGCGCGCTTTGCCAGCGCGCGCTGCGACAGCTTGTGGCGCGCCCGGATGAATCGCAGCCGTCCACCGATGTCGACGCTCATGCCTCTGGCCCTGTTTCAGGTGTTGCGGATCGCGCAAATATGGACCGGCTGCCCCAGGGAAATCAATGGCTTGCAGCTCACCAGAAAAGGACTTGTTGCGCTATCGAAGCCGTGGCTCTGCTATGCCGTCAGCAAAGGAGCGTGGCCCGTGACCCTTCATCAGATTCCGAACACTATCAAGACCGACTCGTTCTGGATGCCGTTCACGGCCAACCGTCAGTTCAAGAAGGCGCCGCGGCTGTTCTCCTCGGCCGAGGGCATGCACTACACCACCGTCGACGGCCGCAAGGTGATCGACGGCTCCGCCGGCCTCTGGTGCGTCAATGCCGGCCACGGCCGCAAGCAGATCGCCGCCGCGGTCGAGCGGCAGCTGATGACGCTCGATTTCGCTCCGACCTTCCAGATGGGCCATCCGCTGGCGTTCGACTTCGCCGAGCGTCTCGCCGAGATCGCCCCTGATGGCCTCGACCGGGTCTTCTTCACCAACTCCGGCTCTGAATCGGTCGACACCGCGCTGAAGATCGCGCTCGCCTATCATCGTGCCACCGGTCAGTCGAGCCGTACACGTCTCATCGGCCGCGAGCGCGGCTATCATGGCGTCGGCTTCGGTGGCATGTCGGTCGGCGGCATGGTCGCCAACCGCCGCGCCTTCGCCACGCATCTGCCGGGCGTCGACCATATCCGCCACACCCATGATCTGTCCCGCAACGCCTTCGCCAAGGATCAGCCCGAGCACGGCGCCGAGCTCGCCGACGATCTCGAGCGCCTCGTCGGCCTGCATGGCGCCGAGACCATCGCCGCCGTCATCGTCGAGCCGGTGCCGGGCTCGACTGCGGTGCTGCCGCCGCCGAAGGGCTATCTGCAACGCCTGCGCGAGATCTGCGACAAGCACGGCATCCTCCTGATCTTCGACGAGGTCATCACCGGCTTCGGCCGCCTGGGCACGCCGTTCGCCGCCAATTTCTTCGGCGTCACGCCGGACCTGATGACGACGGCCAAGGGCATCACCAACGGCACCATTCCCTGCGGCGCGGTGTTCGCCAGCCGCAAGGTCCATGACGGGTTGATGGTCGGCCCCGAGAACCAGATGGAGCTGTTCCACGGCTACACTTATTCCGCGCATCCGACCGCCTGCGCGGCCGGCATCGCGACGCTCGACATCTACAAGGACGAGGGCCTGCTGACGCGCGGTGCCTCGATGGCCGAATACTGGCGCGATGCGCTGCATCAGCTCAAGGGTCTGCCGAACGTCGTCGATATCAGAAATTGCGGCCTGATGGGCGCGGTCGAACTGGCACCGCGCGACGGCGTCGTCGGCGCACGCGGCTACGACGTCATGGTCGACTGCTTCAACACCGGCCTTTACCTGCGCATGAGCGGCGACAGCTTCGCGATGTCGCCTCCGCTCATCGTCGAGAAGAGCCACATCGACCAGATCGTCTCGATCCTCGGCGACGCCATCAAGAAGGTGGCCTGATAATTGCTCTTACAGCGGCGAGCGTGATGCCGCGGAGTTTGACCAAGCGTGAAAGTTCTGATCCTCGGCAGCGGTGTCATCGGTGTCACCTCTGCCTACTACCTCGCCCATGCCGGCCACGAGGTGACGGTCGTCGACCGTCAGCCCGAGCCGGCGCTGGAGACCTCGTTTGCCAACGCCGGCGAAGTGTCGCCCGGCTACTCCTCGCCATGGGCAGGCCCCGGCGTGCCGGTGAAGGCGGTCAAGTGGCTTCTGATGAAGCACGGCCCGCTGGTGATCCGGCCGAAGCTCGATCCGGTCATGTGGGTCTGGCTGCTCAAGATGCTGCGCAACTGCACCAGCGCGCGCTACGCGGTCAACAAGAGCCGGATGATCCCGATCGCGGAATACAGCCGCGATTCCTTGCGTGATCTCCGCCGGGACATCGGCATCCAATATGACGAGCGCTCGAAAGGCACCCTGCAGCTGTTCCGCTACCAGGCGCAGCTCGATGGCACCGGCGAGGACGTCGCCGTGCTCAAGCAGTACGGCGTGCCTTACGAAACGCTGAGCCGCGAAGGCTGCATCGCGGTCGAGCCGGCGCTTGCGGGCGTGAAGGAGAAATTCGTCGGCGGCCTTCGCCTGCCGCAGGACGAGACCGGCGACTGCCACATGTTCACGCAGGCACTGGCCAAGCACGCGCAGGCCCTCGGCGTTCGCTTCCTGTTCAACACCGGCATCGACCGCATCGTCACCGACGGCGCGCGCGTCAGCGGCGTTGCGACCAGCGCCGGGATGCTGCAAGCCGACGCTTACGTGCTCGCGCTCGGCAGCTATTCGTCGCGCATGGCAGCGCCGCTCGGCATTTCACTGCCGGTCTATCCGGTGAAGGGCTATTCGATCACTGTTCCGATCAAGGACGCCTCCGGCGCGCCGGAATCGACCGTGATGGACGAGAGCTACAAGGTCGCGATCACGCGCCTCGGCAACCGCATCCGCGTCGGCGGCACCGCCGAGATCTCGGGTTTCTCGACCAAGCTCTACGGCGCTCGTCGCGCCACGCTCGATCACTCCCTGACCGATCTGTTCCCGCGCGGCGGCGATCTCTCCAGGGCGACGTTCTGGAGCGGCCTGCGCCCGATGACGCCGGACGGCCCGCCGGTCATCGGCCCGACCAAGTATGCCAACCTCCACCTCAACACCGGCCATGGCACGCTTGGCTGGACCATGTCCTGCGGCTCCGGCCGCGTGCTCGCGGACATGCTGTCGGGCAAGAAGCCGGAAGTGGATGTGAGCGCGCTGACGGTGGATCGGTATCAGCATAGGTTCGGGTAAGACTCTATCCCTCGTCATTGCGAGGAGCTCTTGCGACGAAGCAATCCAGACTGTCTCCGCGGTGAGAATCTGGATTGCTTCGCTTCGCTCGCAATGACGGGGGAGAGAGCCTACGCCCCCGTCACGCAATTCACCCACAGCACGACGCTCTTCGCATCCCGCGCCGGATTGGAAAACCGGTGCGGCCTGCGGCTCGCAAAGCGAAAACTGTCGCCCGTCTTCAGCGACCACGTCTGGCTGTCCACCGTGAGCATCATCTCGCCCTCCAGCACGAGGCCCGCTTCCTCGCCGTCATGGGTGTAGAGCTCGTCGCCTGTCGAGCCGCCGGGCTCCAGATGCACGAGGAATAGGTTGAGCTTGTTGTCGGCGCTGGCCGGGCTCAGCAATTGCTTGGATACGCCGGTGCGCCAGAGCTTCAGCTCGGGCCGCTGCAGCCCTCGCGTGACGACCTGATCGGATGTGCCGTCGGCGCTGGGGCTGGCGCCGAACAAGGCGGCGATGCCGACGCCGAGCACGTCGGCAAGTGTCGCCAGCACGCGCAAGGACGGCGATGAGAGACCGCGCTCGATCTGGCTGAGGAAGCCGATCGACAGATCGGTGCGCGCCGCGACCGTTTCGAGCGAAAATTGCCTGGCACGGCGGAGATCGCGGATGCGACGGCCGACCGCGACGTCCATTGCGGGCTCCGTCGGCTTCGCGGTAGCCTTCCTGACCCTCTTCGCCGGCTTTGCCGCGGCCGGTTTGCGCATTCTTTTGCCACCGCTCACGTCAAACCGCTTCCTTCATGTGCATGAAAACCGCTTGCATCATCAGCGAAAGTGTGACCAAATTTTCATATTGGTGAAAATAGGCCGAAACGGCTTGGCCCGCAACGTCTGATCCACGACATGCGCGAGCGCCGCCATCGGTCGGGACCCAAGGGGGATGCGATGAAGCGTTTTGGTCTGGCCGCGGTCGCGGCGCTCGCAATGGCAGCGGTGACGCCGGTCTCGGCGCAGCAGGTGCTGAAGGTCGGTTCGACGCCGACGGGCATTCCCTTCACCTTCCTCGACACCAAGACCAATTCCATTCAGGGCATCATGGTCGATCTCGTCACCGAAGTGGGCAAGGATGCCGGCTTCAACGTGCAGATCGAGCCGATGCAGTTCTCGGCGCTGATCCCGTCGCTGACCTCGAGCAAGATCGACATCATCGCGGCCGCGATGTTCATCACGGCGCCGCGCAAGGAGGTCGTCGATTTCTCCGACCCGATCTACACCTATGGCGAGGGATTGGTCGTGCCGAAGAGCGACACCAAATCCTATGCCACGCAGGATGATCTGAAGGGCGAGACTGTGGGCGCCCAGGTCGGCACCGCCTTCGTCGATGCGTTGAAGAAGTCCGGCCTGTTCGCCGAGGTGAAGGCCTACGACACCATCCCCGACATCCTGCGCGATGTGAACACCGGCCGCCTCAAGGCCGGCTACGCCGACTATCCGATCCTGGCCTACAATCTGAAGCAGGGTGGGTTCCCCGAGGTGCGTCTCGTCGACGGCTACAAGCCCGTCACGGTCGGCTCGGTCGGCATCGGCGTCCGCAAGGGCGACACCGAGTTGCTCGGCAAGATCAACGCCTCGCTGGCGAAGCTCAAGGCCAACGGCACCATCGACAAGATCCTCGAAAAATGGGGCCAGAAGGCGCAGGGCTGATAGAGCGCTCATAGGGCTGCACGATGAAAGGCTTCTGGCACGACGCCGCCGAGTTCTTCCCGATCCTGATGAACGGCGTCGCGCTGACGGTTATCGTCACGATCGGCTCGCTGCTGCTCTCGACGGTGCTCGGCCTGATCTGGGCGATGATGCGGGTCTCCGGCATAAGAGCGCTGTCGATGCTCAGCGCCAGCCTGATCAACGTGATCCGCGGCATCCCGATCATCGTGTTGCTGTTCTACCTCTACTTCGTGATGCCCGATCTCGGCGTCACGCTGTCGGCCTTGCAGGCTGCCATCCTTGGCCTCGGCATTGCATACTCGGCCTACCAGGCCGAAAACTTCCGCGCCGGCATCGAAGCCATCGACAAGGGCCAGATCGAGGCCGCGCAGTCGATCGGCATGGGTTGGTGGCTGACCATGCGCCGTGTGGTGCTGCCGCAGGCCGTGCGCATCGTGCTGCCGCCCTACGGTAACGTCATGATCATGATGCTGAAGGATTCCTCGCAGGCCTCGACCATCACGGTCGCTGAGCTTGCCCTGCAAGGCAAGCTGATCGCGTCCTCGACCTTCAAGAACACCAGCGTGTTCACGCTGGTCGCATTGATGTATCTCACCATGAGCATCCCGCTGATCCTGCTGGTCCGCCACTTCGAGAAGCGGGCGGGCAAGAAATGATCGAGCTGAGCGACGTCCACAAGAGTTTCGGCAAGGTCGAGGTGCTCAAGGGCATCACGGCGAAGGTCGAGAAGGGCGAGGTGGTTTGCATCGTCGGCCCGTCGGGTTCGGGCAAGTCCACCATCCTGCGCTGTATCAACGGGCTGGAAAGCTACGATCGCGGCGAGATCAACGTCGAAGGCCTGAAAGTCGACCGCGACGCGCCGTCGATCGTCAACATCCGCACCCAGGTCTCGATGGTGTTTCAGCGCTTCAACCTGTTCCCGCATCGGACGGTGCTGGAGAACGTGGTCGAGGGGCCGCTGTTCGTGAAGAAGGAGCCGCGCACTGCGGTGACCGAGCGCGGTCGCGCGCTGCTGGCGCAAGTGGGCCTCGCCGAGAAAGCTGACGCGCATCCGCCGCAACTCTCCGGCGGCCAGCAGCAGCGCGTGGCGATCGCTCGTGCGCTCGCGATGCAGCCGAAGGCGATCCTGTTCGATGAGCCCACCTCGGCGCTCGACCCGGAATTGGTCGGCGACGTCCTCGGCGTGATGCGCAAGCTCGCTGATGACGGCATGACCATGGTCGTGGTCACCCACGAAATGGGCTTTGCCCGCGACGTTGCCGATCGTGTGCTGTTCATCGACGGCGGCATTATCGTCGAGCAGGGGCCGGCGAAAACGCTGCTCAACCAGCCCCAGCATCCGCGCACGCAGGACTTTTTGCGCCGCGTGCTGCATCCGCTCTGACCGGACTTTTACAATGACACGCCTGCCTCTGCCGCCATCGCTCTATGCCGACACGGCCGTCGCGCCGGTTGCGACGCCGGCGCTCGATACGGACAGGAGCGTTTCCGTTGCGATCGTCGGCGGCGGCTACACCGGTCTGTCGACGGCGCTGCATCTGGCCGAGCAGGGCGTCGAGGCGCTGGTGCTGGAGGCACAGGAGCCGGGCTGGGGTGCGTCCGGCAACAATGGCGGCCACACCAATCCCGGCCTGAAGCACGACCCCGATCAGATCGAGGCCGATTTCGGCCCCTCGCTCGGCCGCCGCATGATCGCGTTCTCCTACGGCTCGCCGAACTTCACCCACGATCTGATCCGCCGCTACCAAATCCCTTGCGAGGCGCGCCAGAACGGCACGCTGCGCGCGGCCTACAACGAGGCCAGCGCCGCCGCGATCGAAAAGACCGCGCAGCAGTGCGTCCGCCGCGGCATGCCGGTGTCATATCTGAACCGCGAGCAGTTGCGCGAGATGACCGGTACGGATCGCTACATCGGCGCGATGCTCGATACGCGCGGCGGCGACCTGCATCCGCTCAGCTACGCCCGCGGTCTCGCGCGCGCGGCAATTTCCGCTGGCGCCAAGGTCCATGGCGAAACTCCGGCGCTATCGCTCCGTCGCGACGGCGCGCGCTGGCGCATCGAGACTCCGCGCGCGGTCGTGCATGCGGAGAAGGTGCTGCTCGCAACCAACGGCTTCACCGACGATCTCTGGCCCGCACTCCGCCGCACCATCGTGCCGGTGTTTTCCTCGATCGCGGCGACTGCTCCACTCTCTGACGAGATCGCCCGCTCGATCATGCCGACGCGGCCCGTGCTCTACGAGAGCGGCCACATCACCGTCTATTACCGCATCGACCAGCAGAACCGCCTGCTGATGGGTGGTCGCGGCCCGATGCGCTGGATCAAGTCGCCAACTGATGTCGCCTATCTCATGCGCTACGCCGAGCGGCTATGGCCGCAGCTCAAGGGCGTGGCCTGGACGCACGGCTGGAACAGCCGGCTCGCCATCACCGCGGATCATTATCCGCATGTGCATGAGCCGGCGGAAGGCATCTTGATCTCGCTCGGTTGCAACGGTCGCGGCGTCGCGCTCTCGACCGCGATGGGCGCGCAGCTTGCGCGCCGGCTGATCGGCGGCGCCAAGGCCGAGATCGACATGCCAATATCAGGCATTAAGCCGATCCCGATGCACGCGTTCTGGCCGGTCGGCGTGACCACGGCGGTGATTGCCGGTCGGGTGCGAGACCGGCTGGGCATTTGAAAAAAGGCGCCGCCTCGTTACGGGCGGCGCCTCGCAAGAACTGCAGATCGTGTCAGCAGCGGCCCTGTTTCCAGAGGCCGGGCGGGCAACCGTGCCCGCGCCAGCCGACCTTGCGCCCGTGTGACCATCCCGGCGGTGTGCCGTAGTATCCATGGGCCATGGCGAACGAGCCGTGTCCATGACCGTGGCCACCTTTGGCATAGGCAGCTTGGGTCAAGCCTGCCGCCAGAATCAGCGACAGGGCAATTGCGAGCATCTTCATAACGATAGTCCCTCCTCTTGAACGAACGCATTTGTCCATTCAAGGAACGGACACCGCCAAGCTAAGTTCCTGGCAAATGTGGAGGAGTCGTGACGCTCAGGATTCGGCGACCGCATCGGCCCAGGGCTGGAAGATCTCGACCGCGCCGGAATTGATATCGCCATCGCGCATCACCACGCTCGGGAAGGCGAACTTCATCGGCAGGGTCTGCACCGGCGCCTCCCTGTAATCGAAGCGCGCGGCGAGCGCTTTGCGCACATCGGCCGGCAGCCTGATGTCGCCGAGCACGATCGCACCTTCGCTGCAATCGATGCGGGGCTGGTGGATGGCGGCATCGAGGTCCATGCCAAAATCCATCGCAAAGGACACGAGCTGCAGGACGGAAGGCAGGATGCGGCGGCCACCGGAGGCACCGACCGCGAGGCGTTTGCCATCCGGGGTCTCGGCAATCACAGGGGTGTAGTTGGTGAGGCAGCGCTTGCCGGGAGCAAGCGAATTGGTGGTGCCTGGCGTCGGATCGAACCACATGATGCCGTTGTTCATGGGAATGCCGCTCTGCGGTGTCACATATTTCGAGCCGAACGAGGACAGCAGTGTCTGCGTCACTGCGGCGATGTTGCCGTCGCGGTCGACCGCGGAGAAATGCGTGGTGCAGGCCGGCGCGAGATACTCGGCGCCGAGCGCGCGCCTGCCGTCGACATCGCCCATGTCCTTGAGTCGCTCGCGATAGGCCGCCTGCAGAGCCACTGCATACTCGCTGTAGGCAGCGGCGTCGGGCGTGCCCGCCGGCTTCAGATTCTCCTGCAACAGGCGCAGCGCATGCGCCATTGTCGGCCCGGCGGTGAGCTCCGGCGACGCCAGCACCTTGCCGCCGCGATAGGGGATCGCCAGCGGCTCGCGCAGCTGGGCGCGGAACGCGGCGAGATCCTCTGCAGACAGCGAGCCGCCATCGGCCTTGATGTCGGACGCGATGCTCCTGGCGAGGTCGCCCTGATAGAAGTCTCGTGGCCCGGCCTCGGCGAGGTGCAACAGCGTCGCCTTCAACTTGTCCTGCGGCAGTCGCGTCTCGGCCTCGATGCTCCAGGGCGGGCTTGGGGGCAGGCCGTCCTTCAGGAAGGCGGCCGCGCTTGCCGGATAGCGCCGCAGATCTGCCGCCGCGCCCGCGATCGTCAGTGTCGTCCACCAGTCGACCAGCAGGCCTTCACCGGCCAGTGCGGCTGCCGGAGCAACCAGGTCCTTCCACGGCATCCTGGCGTAGCGTCGGTGTGCCTCCTCCATGCCGGCGACGACACCCGGCACGGCGATCGCGGCGGGACCGTGAACGTTGCGATCGTCCTTCACCCGCGGCCACGGAAACAGGTCGGTCGCGAGGCGGTCCCCAACGATGGGATAATCCGAGGCGCGCAGGCTTTGCGGCGCGCTCATGCCGTAGTCGATCACCTCATAGCGATTTTCCTTGGCGCGGTAGAGCACCATCGCGCCGCCGCCGCCGACGCCGCTATTCCAGGGTTCCAGCACGTTCAGTGCGAAGGTCGTGGCCACGATCGCGTCGACGCAGTCGCCGCCTGCCGCCAGCACCTGCGCTCCCACCTCAGCCGCCCGCCGCGACTGCGAAGCCACAATGCCGACCTTGGACGTCACGGCGGGTTTGCGGAAGGTTTGGTTGAGGCTGAACTGATGAGGCATGATGTCGTCTTCCGATGGGCGAAGCTCGCCGAGAATGGCACATCGCCATCGGCGGAAACATCTGCTGCGAGACGCAACATGGCAGGTGTGAAACAGGCGCAGGATGGCACGATCAGCATTTTGACGCTGCGTCTTACGGTTCTCCAAAAACGTGGATGGCCGGGACAAGCCCGGCCATGACGAAAGATACAAATGTCTGAAAAATGCGGTAAGCGCCGCCTCAGCGCATGCGGTCCAGCCGGCTGGCCTGATATTTGGCGCGCCATTTTGGGCCAGGCCCGCGCATGTAATGCAGCTCCGGGCGGTAGGGATTGCCGGCGACCCGGATCAGGGTCTGCCATTTGGTGGCGACGAAGGTGAGCGGCTGGCGGAGCAGGGTACGAACAGCATGGCATCACCTCAATGCGGCTTGCCGAGCATGGCGGTGAAGGGGAGATCGAAAATCTCTTCGCCGTCATCGTCGCTGATATGGATCACCCAATCGCGCCAGTCCTCGGCGCCTGGCGTCTCGATCATGGAGCGCATGATCTGGGCAGCACGATCGCGCGCTTCGGTCAGATTGGCGACGGCAGCGCCGTAGCGGTCGATCAGCGTGCCCTCGGTGTTGGAGCAGTGAAAGTAGACCTGGACCATAAGCGCCTCCTGTAGAGAGCGATTGGGACGGCAAAACGATACCACCCCAAGCATTCCCAAAATATTCGGGTTGAACCCGGTAAGGGAATTTACGGAGGTTGGTCGCCACGAAGATCGTTACAGGTTTAATCACAGGCGGGTGATGGCTGGACGGCCCCTGCACGACATGGAACAACCCTCAGCCGAAAATCGGGGGAGGCCGCTGTGAATCATCTCACTTTGCAGAATGGACGCCGAGGCTTGTGCGCAGCTGCCGCCGTCACCGCGGTCTTGCTCGGCCTTGCCTTGCCAGCGGCGTCCGATCAGTTGCGGAAAAGCGGCTATGCGGTCGGACCAGAGACCTGCGGCAGCGGCGATTTCGCCTTCCCAAGAGTCCAGATCGACATGAAGGCTGGCTTCTGCGCTGGCCTCGTCGGCAGCGAGGAAGACCATCTGAAATTTCCGCGGTCGATCATCCAGGTGCCCGGCCGCGAGCTGTTCGTGGTGGCCGACATGGGCGGCTGGGGCCACACCGACGGCCGGCTGCTGCTGCTCGATCCTCACGCCGCCAGCGGCCATCGCTTCAAGGAGCTGCTGACCGGGGTCGAATATCCGTTCGGCCTCGTGATCGGGCCGGACAAGAAGCTCTACGCCTCGACCGCCGAGACGATCTTCCGCTTCGATCCGCTCGCCGATGATCCGCGCAGCACGGTCGAGACCATTATCCGCCACATGCCGGGCCGCCGCATCACGCTGCCTGACGGGACGAAGCTCGAGGAGGCTGCGCATCCGCTCAAGCAGTTCGTCTTCGACAAGAACGGGCGGCTGTTCGTCAATGTCGGTGCCCACAGCGATGATTGCATTGCGCCGGCGCCGATCACGAAGCCTTGCGTACCGGCTGAAGGCGCTTCCGCCATGGCGGCACTCTGGCTGTTCACGCCACCGTCAGGCGGCGTCTTCCTGGCCTTGAAGCCTGGCGATCCCGATCCCGCTCACACGATCTACGCGCGCGGCTTGCGCAACTCGCTGGCGCTGGCACTGCACCCGAACTTCCCCGATGCCGGCTACGCCTTCCTGCAAGGCGAGAATGGTCGGGACCTGCCCGATATCTTCAAGCCGAACGAGGAGATCAACGCGATCGAGCAGGGAAGGCATTATGGCTGGCCCTATTGTTACGATTTGTCGACGCCTAGTCCCGAGTTCAAGCTCGTGCTGCAATCCGGCGTCTACAAATCGCTCTGTACGGCGAGCGCGCTCTACAAGCAGCCCTTCTCGCTGCTGCCGCCACACGGTGCGCCGCTCGCGATGCTGTACTATCACGGTGCCAGGTTCCCCGAGTTGGAAGGGAAGTTGCTGATCGGGCTCCACGGCTACCGCCCGACCGGCAGCCGCGTGCTGATCTACGACGTCGACGATCACGGCTTTCCAAAGCCTGCTCCGCCGCCGGTGCGCTACCACGTCAGCTGCGCGGCCGATCCGACCCACAATTTTCAGACCGACGCCGGCGACGTCGCCGCTGCGCCTTTCGACGAACTGATCGCCGGCTGGCACCGCGTCAACGGTGCGCGGCCGCAAGGCGCGCCAGTTGGCATGACGGTCGCGGAGGACGGTGCGATCTGGCTGGTCGAGGACAAGAACCAGACCATCATCCGCATCGATCGCGCCGCCGGCGATCCGCCGTCGCCACTACCCTGCGACGTCAGAAGCCAGGTGTTGATCGATCAGCTCGCCGCCTTCGTCGCCAAGGATCCGCAGAACAAGCTACGGCTCACCACGCTGCGCAAGAACCTCGTTGAAAAGCACTGCGTCGGCTGCCACTCCGATTTCGGCCTCAACGCAGGGCAGTCGGACGCGGACAAGGATGCGACCGTGCTGAGGTTCATGCTGTCGCAGGATGGCTGGATCTATCCGGGCGATCCCGCCTCCGGCAGATTGCGCACGCGCCTGCGCGGCATCGGCGCGGAGAAGCTGATGCCGCCCGGCGGCGAGAGTCTGCCGAAGACCGAGCCGGGTTACGCGGCCTTGCTGACCACAGCGGATCTGCTCGTTGCCAAGATGGTTCCGGGAACGCCGATGCGCATCAAGCTCGGCCTGCCGCAGCGCAAATTCTTCAGCAAGGCGAACAAGGAATGCGGCGAAATACCGGCTGCCAAGGTCGTCGTCGTGACACAAAGGAACGCTGTAGACAAACCCGGCTTCAGCCGGTTCTTCCGGCCGGCTGATCCCTATCTGAATGGTGAGTGCAGCGACGACGATGGCTATTACATCCGGCAGGACTTTCTGGTGCCTGTGCAGTAGCATTCTGCTTGTCGTTGCAACGCCGCTCATCGCGGCCGAGACGAAGCTGTTCGAAAGCGTGCAGGTCACGCCTTCAGGTGAATATACGCACGGTATCGAGGGCCCCGCCGCCGATCTGGATGGCGATCTCTTCGTCGTCAATTTCGGCAAGCCCGGCACCATCGGCCGATTGCGCGCGGGCGCTGCGGCGTCCGAAGCTTTCGTGGAACTTCCCGAGGGAAGCGTCGGCAACGCGATCCGCTTCGATCGCAATGGCACGATGTTCATCGCCGACTTCAAGAAGCACAACATCTTTGCGATCCCGAAGGGCGGAACCGAGCCGGCCGTCTGGTTTCACTCCGACGAGATGAACCAGCCCAACGACATCACCATCGCACGCGACGGCACGATCTATGCGAGCGATCCGAACTGGAGGGGACGGGAAGGCCACATCTGGCGCATTGCCAAAGCCGCCGATGGCGTGGTGCAGGGACAGATCATGTCGGCGCCGCGCGCGATGGGCACCACCAACGGCATTGATCTCAGCCCCGACGGCAAGACGCTCTATGTCGGTGAGTCCAGCAACGGCCAGGTCTGGTCCTACAGTATCCGGGGCAGCGAGCTCACCGATGCGAAGCTGGTCAAGACATTCCAGCCCGACACCATCGACGGTCTGCGCACCGACGTCGCCGGCCGCCTTTACGTCGCGCGCATTCTCAAGGGCACGATCGCGCTGATGAAGCCGAGTGGTGTGGTCGAGCGCGAGATCACGCTGAAAGCGAAAGAGCCGACCAATCTCGCTTTCGGCGGCAGCGACGGCAAGACCGTCTTCGTCACCCAGCGCCAGGGCGGCTTCATTGAATCCTTCCGCACCGATCAGCAGGGCAGGGAATATTGTCTTCAGCGCGGGCGCTGCTGAACTTCGCGGGCGATCTGCTGCTGGCGCAGAGCGGTGCGGCATAGGCCGGCATTCTTCTTGCTTGCATCTAGCCGCCGCAGCGATCAAAAAACTCTGTGGCACTATCAAAGCGTTTTCGAGCGAAGTGGATACCGGTTCGCGTCAAGAAAACGCGTCAATTCAAAAAGCCGCTGAAGAGCACGGAGTGTTGAGTGAAAGCCGTCCATACCGAACTGCACCGCAGCCACGATCCGCAATTCTTCCTGGTTCGCGGCGTCGTCAAGCGCACCACCGAGCAGCCCGAGCGCGCCGATCGCCTGCTCAAGGGCTTGAAGGACGGCAAGCATCAGCTGGTCGAGCCGACCGAATTCGGCCAGGGCCCGCGGGCGCGCATTCATAGCCCGGAATATCTGTCGTTCCTGAACGAAGCCTGGGACGCCTGGACGGCGCTCGGCGATTCCGGTCCGGAGATGATCGGCAACGTTCATCCCGTACGCCACGCCGCTACCTATCCGGCCCACATCGTCGGCAAGCTCGGCTGGCACACCGCCGACACCGCAGCTCCAATTGGGCCGGGCACATGGGCCGCGGCCTGCGCGGCGACGGATGTCGCTGTCACCGCGGCGCAGATGGTGATGGACGGCGAAGATGCTGTTTACGCGCTCTGCCGTCCGCCCGGCCATCACGCCTATCGCGATATGGCCGGCGGCTTCTGCTTCCTCAACAACAGCGCGATCGCGGCCGCGCATCTGCGGTTGAAGCACGAGCGCGTCGTGATCCTCGACGTCGACGTCCACCACGGCAACGGCACGCAAGGCATCTTCTACGCGCGGCCGGATGTCTACACGGTTTCGATCCACGCCGATCCGGTCGCCTACTATCCCTATGTGTGGGGCTATGCGCATGAGCGCGGCGAGGGCGCCGGCCTCGGCGCCAATCTCAACATTCCCCTGCCGATCGGCACAGGCGACGATGGCTACCTCAGGGCGATGGAGAGCGCGCGCAAGGCGATCGAATCCTTTGCGCCGGGCGCAATCGTGATCGCGCTCGGCCTCGATGCCTCCGAGCACGATCCGCTGAAGGGGCTTGCCGTGACCACGCCCGGTTTCCGCCGCATCGGCCAGGCCATCGCGAGGCTGGGCCTGCCGACGGTGTTCGTGCAGGAGGGCGGCTATCTCTCGGATATCCTTGGCGCCAACCTGACCTCGGTGCTTGCGGGATTCGAAGAGGTGCGGTGATTTTCGCTGGATGGACCGTCGTTCTCCGTCATTGCGAGCGAAGCGAAACAATCCAGACTGCCTCTACGGAAAGATCCCGGATTGCTTCGCTTCGCTCGCAGTGACGATGCGGATGCAGTGTTGATCAGTAGTCAAAACATGCCGCTCGCCTTCAGCGCCTTGCAAACATGCTGCATCTCGGCCTCGTCAGCGACCGTGTCGAGCATGACAGTGGTCAGCCCCTTCGCCGCAAACTCCTTCAGCTGGGCGCCGATCTCGGCGTAGCTGCCGACGAGATAAGGACAGTCGGCCTGGAATGTGAGGTAGGGCAGCAGCCAATAGCCATTTTCGGCGAGCTCCCCGCTTTGCCCCTCGTACAATCGCCGCTTCCAGACCGAATCGGAATTTTCGACCGTGAGCGCGAGCAGTTCGCGATCATCAGGGTTGTCGCGGAAACGAGCCTTCGCCGCCTGCCGCGCTTCGTCGGCGCTTTCGCGTGCGAAAATGCCAAAGTTCATGCCTGATGCGCCGAGGCCGCGATCGAGATCGGGCGGCAGCATCTGCATCCTGATGCAGCCGGTCTCCTCGGCGACGCGCCTGGCTGGGTCGGATTGCCCCGCGATCAGAAATTCCGGCATCAGCTCGGCGGGCAGGCGCGGCCGCAGTTGCAGATTACTGGCGCAATAGAATCGGCCGTCGACATTCACCGGGCGGGGGCTCGAGAGCAGCTGGCGCATCAAGGTGACGAACTCGCCGAGCCGGACATAGCGGTCGGCGTGAGACTGCTCGTCGCCCAGCCCCCGCAGATCGCTGATCGCGGTCCCCGTGATCATGTTGAGATAGACCTTGCGGCCGTAGAGCTGCGCAAAGGACGAGACGAACTTCGCCGCCGTGAACGGATGCATGTAGACCGGATTGACCGCGATGAGCGGCGAGGATCGCGTCGTCGCGGCGAGGATGTGCTGGGCCATCGCCCAGGGCTCGACGAACACGTCGTTGCCTTCGAACAGCAGAATACCTTCGAAGCCGTTGCGGTCGGCGAAATCAGCCACCCGCATCAGCTCGCCGACGTATTTTTCGGGATCGCGGTTGCGCGAGATCGCCGGAAAGACGCGCAGCCGCGTCGGCATCATTCCGCCGCTTCCTGGAGTGGCCAGGCGTTGCAAGTGATGCGCAGGCCGCCGGCCGCGCGCGAGCCGTCGGCGATCGCAAGGCGATGCGAGGGCGATGGCGAGCACAGCGAGAAGCGCCAGCCCGCAGGGTCGTCGGCAATATCGGGCTTGAAGCTGATCTTGATCGCCTCCCGCGACACCTGCATCGCGAACGCATCCAGCGGCAGATTGAGCCCGAAACCTCTGGCCTTCAGATAGGCTTCCTTCAGCGTCCAATAGTCGAAGAAGCGCTCGATCGCGGCGGGTTCCGGCAGCGTGCGCAGCGTCTCCACCTCTTCCGGCGCAAAGAAGCGAAGCGCGGTCGACAGCGGTGCGACGCGCCGCGACACGGTCTCGACATCGACGCCGACGGTCTCATGCTTCGATACGACGCAGGCGACGCAGCCATCGGCATGGGACAGGCTGAAATGCAGCGGCGTCGCGGGCGCCGCGACAAAGGGTCGCCCGTAGCGGCCGGTCGAAAACGACCAGTCGGTCGGTTCGACCTCAGGGGCCGCACGCGTCAACGCGAGGCGCAGCATCGCATGCGCGAAGACATATTGCCGCTGATGCCGTTCAAACTTGAAGCGGTCGGCGCGTATCTGCTCGTCGACCGAGAGCAACCCTCGGCACACATCCACTGCACCGGGCGTATCGATGCTCTCGATCAATCCGATAAACAGTTCAATTCCGTCGTCTGCCATCAATTGGGCCCATAGCGTCAGGGGGAGGCCAAATCCGGCCCTGACTGAAGGATCAACCGAACAGGAAGCAACTCGGCGGACCATTTCTAGCGGTCCACCCAGGCAAATTCTTGTCAATCGCTGGCCGGTTTGCAGGAGCAAGCTTGTGCGAGACCTCAACCCGACAGGCGAGCGGCTCAAATCGAAAATGATACGTGAAGATCCGCGCGGCGTCCCGGCCGCCGAATCTTATTTCTTCTTCTTGGCCTTCTTCGCGCCACCCAGCGTCGCAAGGCTGGCATCGACGTCCTTCAGGGCGGACTGAAGTTTTTTCTTCTCGCCCGTCAGCAGCTTTAACAGGGCCTTGCGGTCCTTGTCGCTGAGCGAGGTGCCTTTGGTAAATTTGATAAAACCCATAATGACACTCCCCCGGTTGAAAATATCGTCCAAATCAAAACGCGAGAATAATCTTGCGCGCTGCAGCCGAATAATCAAGATGCAACTTGTGTCTTCACAGCTTTGACGAGTGAACTCGTGTTCGCCTGTCCTGTGCGGCTGGTCATGCCGCCCTGCGGGCGAGCAAGCGCTCTAGCGGCGTGTTTGGCCGGAGGATGGCAGCCTCAAGCAGCGCGACGAGATCCTCCATCCATGCGCCGACCGTGGCGCCGTCGAGCAGATCGTCTTTATAATTGCACGAACCTGTCATCCCGGTTGGGCGCTCCTTCAGCATCAGCGATAGCCAGGTCTGGTCGACCGGCAGCACCGGCTGGCCTTCCCGCGCGACGTTGCCGATCGATTGCACCGTGACATCAGGCAGGTCGAGCGGCTGGCGCAGCGGGTTTTGCAGCGTGAAATAGACCTGAAGCAGCGAAGCCGGGTCGATGCCCTCCTGCTCCAGATGGTCGGCCAGGATGTTGAACGGCAGCTCCTGCCGCGCATGCGCGTCGAGCACGCTCTGGCGCACCCGGGCCAAGGCCTGGGCGAACGACAGATCCGGCGTGATTCGGCTGCGGACGATCACGGTGTTTTCGAACGGGCCTATGATGCGGTCGGTGTCCGGCTGGGCGCGGTTGGCCATCGCGGTGGCGACCGAAATGTCGGTGCGCCCGGTCCGCGCCAGCAGCAGGGCCTTCAGGCCGGTGAGCAGACACATGAACAGCGTGCTGTTGCGCTGGCGCGCATAGAAGGTGAGACCGGCGACGAGATCATGCTCTAGGCTGAGCGGATGATGGCCGGTCGACGCGCCCGCGCGCGCTTCGCCGTCAAACACGGGGGCTGCACCGCGCAGATTGTCGGCCCAGTCGGCGGCCTGCCGGCGGGCCGCCGCAGTTCCGCACCACCAGCGCTGCCAGCGCGCGACGCTGGAAAACGCCAGCGGCGTCCCCGGCAGGGGCGGCGACGGATGGCCCGACAGCGCGGCAAAGCGGCCCGACAATTCCTCGAACAGCACGCCGATCGACCAGCCATCCGCGATGGCATGGTGCAGCGTCAGCAGCAGGACGTGATCCTCGGCATGAAGGCGCAGCAGGCGCGCCCGCAGCAGCGGTGCCCGCGCGGTGTTAACGGGGGTATAGGTCTCCTGCGCGATCAGGAGCTCGATCTTCCTGAGCTCGAGCGCCTTGCGCCGCTGATTGTCGTGGGGTCGCCCGTCACCGATGGTTTCGACGGTCAGGACCGGACCGAGCGTGGCTGGCGCGATGACTTGGCTGACCGGCTGCTCGCCATTCCAACCGAATGCCGTCCGCAAGGATTCGTGGCGACGCATGATGTCGTCAATGGCTTGCGCCAAGGTGAGCGGATCGACCGGGCCTTCGAGGTGGAACGCGAAGGGCAGGTTGAACAGCGGCAGATCGGGCAGGTTCCGCTCGATCCGCATCATCTGGTCCTGCGCGATCGACAGCGTGGGAGGAGCGCTTTCGGCCAGGCGTGGAACGCCGGCCGCAGGCTTTTGCGGTGCCGTGGCCACGGCCTCGTCGACCCGCCGGGCGAGCTCCGCGATCGTCGGTGCCTCGAAGATGGTCTTGATCGGCAGCGATACGCCAAGCGCTCGGGCGATGCGCGCCATCGCTTGCCCGGCCAGCAGCGAATGGCCGCCGAGGTCGAAGAAATTGTCGGTGACACCAAGGCTCTCGACCTTCAGCAGATCGATCCAGATGTCGGACAGGACCTTTTCCGTGAAGCGCCGGGCCGGCACGGTCATCTCAGTCGCGGCGCTCTCCTGTTGCGGAGGCGCCAGCACGGCGGAGCGATCGAGCTTGCCATGGGCGTTGAGCGGGACCTGATCCCGGAACAGGAACGCCGACGGGATTGCATGAACAGGCAGCCGGCTTTTGAGAAAATCGCGCAACTCGCTGGCGCTGATCTTGTTGCCGGCTTTGGCAACGACGTGGGCGATCAGCCTGACATCGCCATTGGCATCGTGCCGCGGCTCGACGATGCCGGCCCGCACGCTTGGGTGGTCGGCCAGCGCAGTCTCGATCTCCTTGAGCTCGATGCGATAACCACGGACCTTGACCTGAAGGTCGGCGCGGCCGAGGCATTCGATCGTCCCGTCGGCGCGGCGCCTGGCAAGGTCGCCGGTGCGATAGAGCCGGCCGCCTTTCCCTCGCGCGAACGGATCGGGGGTGAAGCGCAGCCGGCTCTGCGCGGGATCGTTGACATAGCCACGGCCGACGCCGGCGCCGCCGATGCAGAGTTCGCCGACCACGCCGATCGGCTGCGGCTCCAGATCCGGATCGAGCACGTAAAGCTGGGTGTTGGGCAGGGGCGCGCCGACCGGGACATTGGTGGTCGCAGCATCGGGTGCATGATTCAACCGGTGCAGCGAGACGTCGTCTGAGCATTCCGAGGCGCCATAGGCATTGATCAGCGGCACCTTCGGGCAGCGGGCGAACCAGGCGCGGCAGAGATCGACCGGCAGCGGCTCGCCGGTCGAGATCAATAGTCGCAACTTCGCAAAAGCGCGCAGCATCGGCGCCTCGTCCATGCGTTCGAGGATCACGCGAAGCAGCGAGGGCACGATCTCCAGCACCGTGATGCCTTCGCGCTCGATCTCCCCGGCCAGCAGCATCGGATCCTGCACGATCAAATGGCCGCAGACATGGACCCGCGCGCCAACCATGGGACCGGCGAGGAACTGCCAGACCGAAATGACAAAGCTCTGCGGCGCGGTCTGCGCGATCACGTCCGTGGCCGTAAGGCCGAGCTCATCGATGAGCGAGGCGAGATGGTTCGACAGCCCGCGCTGTTCGATCATGACGCCTTTCGGTGCGCCGGAGGAGCCGGACGTATAGATGAGATAGGCCAGTCTCGAATCCGCCCGCCGCGCAGGGCGGCCCGGCTCGCTCGATTCGCCTGCGATTATATCGTCGAGTACGGCGACCCGGATGCGTGCGACCAGCGGTTCGAGTAGCGCGTCGACCACGGCGGACTGCGCGGGTCCCGTCAGCAGCAGGTTTGCGCAGCTCGAGCCGAGGATGGTTGCGAGCCTCGCCGGTGGCTGCTCGGGATCGAGGTTCAGGAACGCTGCGCCCACACGCTGCACCGCGATCATCGCTGCGAGCAGGTCCGGTCCGCGATCCGCCAATAGCGCGACCACGGTCTCCGCACCGGCGCCTTCGCTGGCAAGCCAGCGCGCGATCGCCTGGCTGCGGTGCGCTAGTTCGCGATAGCTCCGGGACTGATGTCCATCTGAAATCGCGACGGCATTCGGCGCCTTTTTCGCCTGCCGCTCGAACCATTCGCAGACATTTCCGCGCGCTGCGAAATTGGCTGGCCGGCCCTTCGTCAGCAATCGCCGGCGCTGCGCGGCCGTCAGCAGCGGCAGGCGCGAGATGCGCTGCTCGGGACTGGTGATGGCGGCCTTGAGCAAGGTCTTGAGCTGATCCGCCATGGCCTCGATCGTCGCCGCATCGAACAGATCGGTGGCGTATTCGAAGAAGCCGGTGAAGCGGCCCTCGGCCTCGACCAGCTCGAGCGTGATGTCGAAGCGTGCGACTTGCGGATCGATCTCCAACCGCCGCGTCGACAGGCCGGGAAAGCGCGCGGTCTCGATCGATGCGTTCTGCAGGATGAACATGATCCGGAACAGCGGATTGCCGTCGCTCCTGCGCGTGATCTGCAAGGCACGCAGCACTTCCTCGATCGGAAGGTCCTGGTTGCGGTAGGCATCGAGCGTGGCCTGACGCACCCGGCGCAGCAGCTCGCCGAAGGTCGGGTCGCCGCTGAAATCGTTGCGCAGGATCAGCGTGTTGGCAAACAGCCCGATCAGGCGCTCGCTCTCGATCTGGTTGCGATTCGCGATCAGCGAACCCGTCGCGACATCCTCGTGCCCGGTGTGCCGGAACAGCAGACACTGAAACACCGCGAGCAGCGCCATGTAAGGCGTCACGCCCTGGTCCCGGCTCAGCGAGCGGATGTCGGCGGAAAGGGCCTTTGAGAATTCGAAATAATGACGGGCGCCGTGGCCGCTCCAGAGCTCCGGCCGTGGCAGATCGGTCCGCAGCGGCAGCGTGGTGACGCCGTCGAGCTGGGTCCGCCAATAGTCGAGCTGCTCCCTCGCGGCCGGGGTCTGCGCCCAGCTCTGCTGCCAGCGCGCGAAGTCGCGATATTGAAAGCTGGGCGAGGCGAACGCCGTCACACTTCCCTTGCGCGCGGCAGAATATCCGGCGGCAAGTGCCTCCCAGAGCAGCCGTTGCGACCAACCATCGGTGACGAGGTGATGGACATTGACCACCAGCGCGTGGCTGGATTTGTTGAAAGAGAGCAGCGTGACCTTCAGCGGCGGCTCACCGGCAAGATCAAATTCGTACTGCGCAAGCTTGAGCGCCTCGCGCCTGACGACCGCAACCTGCCTCTCAGCAGGGCAGGGCTCGAGCTTGATCCGCTCGAACTGTGGCGATGCCTGAAGCACGCGCTGCACGGGCTCGCCCTCGCGTTCGACGAAGATCGAACGCAGCGCTTCATGACGTCTGCAGATCGCGTTGAGGCTTGCCTGAAGCGCGGCAATATCGACCTCGCCCTTCAGCAGCGCGACCTCGACCACGTTATAATTGTAGCGCGTCGGGTCGAGCCTTGAGAGCACGTACATCCGCTGCTGCTGGAACGACAGCGGCGCGTCCGTTTCGGAAGCCTCCCGGCGCCAGGCCGGCAACGTCGCATCGCGGTGCGCCGTGGTCTCGATCCGGGCGGCAAGAGCACCGACCGTGGCGCAATCGAAGATGTCCTCGAAGGAGAAGTCGGCGTTGAAGCGTTCGCGCAGGCGGGACCGCATCTGCGTGACCGCGAGCGAATCTGCGCCGAGCGCAAAGACGTCCTGGTCGATGCCGACCTGCGGAAGCTCGAGCAGACCGGCCCAGATTCCGGCGAGCTGGGTCTCCAGCTCGTTGCGCGGCAGATGCGTTTCGTCATCGTCATGGGGGGCTGAAATCAGCTCGGCCAGCGCGTTGCGCTTGACCTTGCCGCTGGCGCCCTTCGGCAGCGCGGCCACATTGCGGATCAGGCTCGGCACCTTGTAGGCGGCGAGCCGCTTGCGTGCGAATTGGCGCAGCTGGTCTGATGTCGTCTCGGCGTTGTCCCTGAGCACCACGACGGCGGCGACATTCTCGCCGAGCGTGGCATGGGGAACGGCGAACACGCCGGCTTCCAGCACCGCCGGGTGGGCCAGCAGCACCTCCTCCACCTCCAGCGGCGAGATCTTCTGGCCGCCGCGGTTGATGACGTCCTTGATGCGGCCGACGATGAACAGATAGCCGTCGGCGTCGAGATAGCCGAGGTCGCCGGTCCTGAACCAGCCATCGCGGAACGCGGCCTGCGTCGCCGCTTCGTCATTACAATAGCCGCGGCTCATGTTGGGCCCGCGCAGCATGATCTCGCCATGCTGGCCGTGCGCCAGCGGGCGGCCCGTTTCGTCCATGATCGCGATCTCGGGGCCGGCGGCGCGGCCGACCGAACCGATCTTACGCAGCTCGAACGGATTGGCGGCAATCTGCGAGGCCGCTTCCGTCATGCCGTAGGTTTCCAGCACGGGGACGC
The DNA here is from genome assembly GCF_019455395.1 of Bradyrhizobium sp. BR 10261. Taxonomy (NCBI): domain Bacteria; kingdom Pseudomonadati; phylum Pseudomonadota; class Alphaproteobacteria; order Hyphomicrobiales; family Nitrobacteraceae; genus Bradyrhizobium; species Bradyrhizobium sp. BR 10261. Next base: position 241,822 of record NZ_JACOFQ010000004.1, on the reverse strand, counting down.
CGAACATCGCCTCCAGCCCGTTCAGGATCGCGGGTGCAAGCGAGGACGAGGCCGAGCGGATCACCCGCAGCGACGACGACCGGACGCGCTCCGGGCTCGCTTCCGCGGCGGTGAGCAATGCGCGATGAATGGTCGGCACGGCCGTGTACCAGGTCGGTTGCAGGTCCCGCATCCAGCCGAAAAAGGACGGTGCGTCGAAACCGCCTGTTACGATCACGCTGGAGCCCGCAGCGAGTGCGGTCAGGAGGCCGGAGATCAGGCCGTGGGCATGAAACAGCGGCAGGACGTTGAGCAGGCGATCATGCGGCGCGAGCGAAAGCACCCGGCCGGCATTCTGCGCGGAGAGACACACATTGCGGTGCGTCAGCGGCACCATCTTCGGGCGCGCGGCCGTGCCCGATGTCAGCAGGATGAAGGCGTCGTCCTCCGCGCGAGCGGTGCCGTCGGCACAGGCTGGCCCGATCGTTGGGCCCACGAACTTGCAGCCGCCGAGATCCGTCTCCGGTCCCGGCACGAAATCGATCACCGCGATATCAAGTGCTCTGGCGACGTCGCGGCTCGGCGAGTTCATGTCGGCCCGTGTGACGAGTGCCGTGAGCTTCAATTCGCTGAAATAACGTTGCAGCTCGTCCGCGGTGAAGTCGGGATTGACGGGGACGCAGGCGCAGGTCGATGCCACCGCGATCAGCGCCAATGCACTGTCGGCCCCGCGCGGCAGTGCGACGGCGATTCGGACGGCAGGTGTAATGCCGAGCCCGCGCAGCGTGCGGACGCGATGCGCAATCGAGGTGCCGAGCGCGCCGTAGGTCAGAGGAGGCCGGCCGGGCGCGAGCAGGGCGGGCGCCGCCGGCATCGCGCGCGCGTGAAAAGCGAGAAGGCTGCCGATATCGGCAAGGTTCTCGGTTTCAACGCCCGCGCCGGCTGGTCTATCTCCCGGCTCGGATGCAATCTCCGACAATGCCATTCCCTTTTGATCCGATTGGGCTATTCTTCCCTGGAGTTTGGGAACGCGTCCAGTCTGAGGTGAAGTTTTGGCCCCAAAATCTGTGGTTGAGGGACCTTAAGCCCTTTGGCGGAGGGAGTGTAGGGCGGGATCACCATGCTGGAGAATGAGCCGGGGACTGAAGTCGGGTTGAAGCGTTGGCTCGAAGGCATCGGTCTCGGTCACTATACCGATCTGTTCGCGCAGCACCGCCTCGATCTCGACGTCATCGGCGACCTGACCGAGGCGGATCTTGCCGAGCTCGGGTTACCGCTTGGCGATCGCAAACGGTTGCAGCGGGCAATGGCCGCGCTGTTCAAGGCGGAGACGGTGGAGGCTCCGGCTCCCCCGGCGCGTCCGCCGGCCCGCACCGAGGTTGGCGCCGAGCGTCGCCAGCTCACCACCATGTTCTGCGACATGGTGGATTCCACGGTGCTCTCGGCCCAGTTCGATCCGGAAGACGTGCGCGACATGATCGCCAGCTTTCGCGAAACCTGCGTTCGCGTCGTCAAGCATTATGAAGGCTTTGCCGCCCGCTTCGTCGGCGACGGCATTCTGGTCTATTTCGGCTATCCGACCGCACATGAGGACGATGCCGAGCGCGCGGTGCGCGCCGGGCTCGAGATCGTGCGGGTGCTGTCGACCGCGCGCGCGATCGAGCCGCTCGGCGCGCTCAGCCACGCGCCCGCGGTCCGCATCGGGATCGCGACCGGCCTCGTGGTGGTCGGTGACCTCGTCGGCCAGGGCACCGAAGAGCGCGACTCCGCCGTCGGCGAGACCGTCAATCTCGCCGCGCGTCTGCAGGCGCTGGCGCCTCCCAACGGCGTGGTGATCTCCGCCTCGACGCAGTCGCTGCTGAAGGGCAAGTTCGATTACCGCGATCTCGGCGCCCAAACGTTGAAAGGCATCTCGGAAAAAACCCAGGCCTGGCACGTCGTGCGCGCCACGCGCGTGGAGACCCGCTTCGCCGCCGCGATGGGCGCGCGGCTGACCCCTCTGGTCAACCGCGAAGAGGAAATCGCGCTGCTGATGGCGCGCTGGCAGCAGGTCAAGGACGGCGACGGCCAGGTCGTCGTCAAGTTCGGCGAGCCTGGGATCGGCAAGTCGCGCATCATCCAGGAGATATTTGAGCGGATCGCAGGTGACCGGCACGGGCATGTCGCGTTCCAGTGCTCGCCCTATTACACCTCCACTGCGTTCTATCCCTTCGTCGAGCAGCTCAAATTCTCGCTCAGTCTCGATCGCGAGGATGCCTCCGCGCTGTCGCTGGCGAGCCTGGAGAATGCGATCGCCGCAGCCCACGGCGATATCGAGCAGGTGGCACCGCTGTTCGCCGCGCTGCTGTCGATCCCGACTGGTGGGCGCTATCCGCCGCTGGACCTGTCGCCGCAGCAACACAAGGACGCGACCGTCGCGGCGCTGGTCAATCACTTCCTGGGACTCGCGCGCGAGATGCCGCTGGTGATGGCCTTTGAGGATCTGCACTGGATCGATCCGACGTCCCGCGAGGTGGTCGATTTGCTGGTCGACCAGGTGCAGAACCGGCCGATCCTGGCCATCATCACGGCGCGTTCCGAATTCCAGCCGAGCTGGAACGCGCATTCGCACATCACAACGCTGGTGCTGAACCGGCTGAGCCGGCCGCTGCGCACCACGCTGGTCGAGCGCGTTGCCGGCAGAGAGCTTCCCAAGGAGGTCGTCGAGGAGATCATCGTCAAGACCGACGGCGTGCCGCTGTTCCTTGAGGAATTGACCAAGACGGTTCTCGAATCCAACCTCCTGACCGAGCGGCACGGGCGCTACGTGCTGTCGGGTCCGTGGCGGCAGCTCGCGATCCCGGCGACCTTGACGGACTCGCTGATGGCCCGTCTCGACCGGATGGGGCCGTTCAAGCGGATTGCACAGATCGGCGCCACCATCGGCCGCGAATTCTCCTACGAGACCCTGCACGCGGTCGCCAACACGCCGGCGGAGCAGATCGAGGCGGCGCTGACCCATCTGGAGGAGGCCGGCCTGATCATGCGCCGGGGACATCCGCCAGACGCGGTTTACTCCTTCAAGCACGTGATGATCCAGAATGCGGCGCATGCCAGCCTGTTGCATAGTGAGCGGCGCAAGCTGCATGCCAGCATCGCCCAGGTCCTTGCCGAGATGTATCCGGAGAAGACCGATCGCGAGCCGGAGCTGCTGGCCCACCATCTGACCGAGTCCGGACAGAGCGAGGGCGCGGCGAGCTTCTGGCTCAAGGCCGGCAAGCAGGCGGCAAAGAGCGGCGCCAATCTCGAGGCCATCGGCCATCTTCGCCGGGGCTTGAGCGTCGTGCAGGCCAACGCACGCATGCAGGGCGCCGACGAGGTGGAGCTCGAGCTGCGGATCGCGCTCGGCAACGCACTGATCGCCGCCAAGGGCTACGCCGTGCAGGAGGTCGAGGAGAATTACATCCGCGCCCTCGAGCTTGGCCAGCAACTCGGCGACGACGAAAAGGCCTTTGCGGCCACGCGCGGGCTATGGGTGTGCCATTTCATCCGCGCCGACCTGACCCGCGCGCATGATCTCAGTGTCGAGCTGCTGAAATTCGCCAAGCGCGAGCGGTTGAACGAGGACGCGGCGCAGCAGACCGGCTACCTGATCGAGGCGCACCGCTCGATCGCGATGACCATGCTCTATCGCGGGCGCTTCGCCGCCGCGCAACATCATCTGCATCGCTGCATCGATCTCTACAGTCCCGAGCTGCATTCCGACCTGATGGAGCGCCACGGCACCGATCCTGGCGTCGTCTCGCTGTCCTATCTCGGCTATCTGCTCTGGTTCCTGGGCCAGCCGGACGCGGCGCGCCAGCACAGCGAGCAGGCGATTGCGCTCGCGGAGAAGATCCGCCATCCGTTTTCGCTCGCCTTCGCGCTCGTGTTCGGCGCCTATCTCTGCCAGCATCTGCGCGATATCGAAGGGACGCGCGATCACGCCAACCGCGCCATGATCATCGCCACCGAGCACAATTTCCTGCACTGGAAGCAGCAGGCCGCGATTCTGCGCGGCTGGGCGCTGGCCCAGCTCGGCGACCTCGACGAAGGCATCAGCCAGATGCGCTTCGGCCTCGACGAGTATGAGGCGATGGATTCCTGGCTCGCCGGCTGCTGGTTCCGTTGCCTGCTCGCGGAGGCCTATGCCAAGGTCGGCATGCGCGATGCCGCCTTGCGCGCGCTGGACGGTGCGCTTGCGACCGCAAGGCGCACCGGCGATCATTCCTACCTCGCCGAGGTGTACCGCCTGCAGGGCGAGATCACCTTGTCGGATGGAAATCCGGCCTCGGTGCAGGAGGCGGAAGATCTGTTCGAGCTGTCGCTGGAGACGGCGCGCAAGCAGGGCGCGTTGTCCTGGGAGCTCAGAACCGCCGTGAGCCTCGCGCGGCTGTCGCACGCATCGGGCAAGCGCGAGCACGCAAGCCTTCTGCTCGTGCCGATCGTCGGCAAATTCAACGAGGGCTTCCTGACGCCCGACCTGAAGCTGGCCATGCAGCTGGTGCACGAGCTCGGCGGCGATACACCGGCTCGTCCGCAGGCTAATCCGGTGAAATGAGCGATCTGTCCGCCGCGCGGGCGCGCTTCGTCGAGCTGATCGCGAAGCGCGAGCGGATTGCTTCGTCGCGCCTGCTTGCGGCGCTCGCGGCGGTGCCGCGTGAAAATTTTCTGGCGAAGGGCCCCTGGCGCGTCAAGAGCGGGGCGGCGCGCAACTACCGGCTGACGCCCAGCGCCGATCCCGTTCATCTCTACGATAACGTGCTCGTCGCCATCGACGCGCGCCGCAAGCTCGACACCGGGCTGCCGAGCCTGTGGGCCCATTTCATCGATGTGCTCGACATCCGAGCGAAGGACCGTGTGATCCAGATTGGTTGCGGGCTCGGCTATTTCTCGGCGATCCTGTCGGAGATCGTGGGGGCGAAAGGACAGGTGCGCGCAATCGAATGCAACGCGCTGCTCGCGGCGCGCGCTGCGAATTACCTGCGCGCCTATCACAATGTCGAGGTCATCTACGACGACGGCTGTTGCGATATCGGCGAGCCGGCCGACGTCATCATCGTGCATGCCGGCTTCTCGCATCCGCATCCGCTCTGGCTTGCATTGCTTCGCCCGCGCGGCCGGCTGCTGGTGCCGCTGACGCAGCGCGACCGTGAAGGCGCCGCACTCAAAATCTCGCGCCGGGGCAAGGGGTTCGTCGCCGAAGCGGTACAGCAGATCCGGATCTTTCCAGGCTACGGTCGCGGGGTGACCGCGCTCGACGACCGAGTCGCCGACTGGTGGCAACGCGCATCCGCCCTGGCGCCGCTGCGCTTTCGCGGGATCGAGCAGGGACTGCCGTCGGATGGCTAACGAAGGGTCGAGGCGTTCACGCGCCAGTCCTCACACGTCCTTCGTGAACTTGCTGATGACATCCATGAACGGCTTGGGCTTGAACTCGCCGTCGAGCGGCAATGGCCGGTTCGGCTGCTTGTCCGGTCGTTTGACGTAGCCGTTGATCCAGCTGTAGCGATCGGAAATGCCCCAGGTCAGGACCGAGCGCACGGGGCCGCTGCTCGCGATCGCCGTCAGGAGATCGTCGACGCGCTTGGCGACGATGGCGTCGCGCTGCGAAGGACTTCCGGTCAGCTTCTGATCGTCGACGTCGAGCTCGGTGACGAAGACCTCGAGGCCCCATGAGCGGATGTCGGTGACGAATTCGGCAAGCCCGTGGGTGTCAATCTCGAGCTCGGCATGCAGATGCGATTGCAGCCCGACCGCGTGCAGCGGCACGCCTTGATCCAGCAGCTCCATGATGAGGTTGCGGTAGGCCGCGCGCTTGGCGATGAACGAATCCTTCGCCGACTCGATATCGTATTCGTTGATCGCGAGCTTGACGTAGGGATCGGCGGCGGCTGCGGTGCGGAACGCCAGCGGAATCCAGCGGTCGCCGAGATGCTGCGTCCAGAAGGTGTCGCGCCGGTCCTTGACGTCCCTGGGATTGTCGGGGATCGGCTCGTTGACGACGTCCCACGAGGTCAGCTTGTCCTTGTAATAGGACACGACGGTCGAGATGTGATCGACATAGGCGCGCTCGACGCCCTTCGAATCCTTGATCCGCTTGGTCCAGTCAGGAATGTCGTGATACCAGGCGAGCGTATGGCCGCGCATGGTCAAATCGTTCTTCTGTGCAAAGTCCAGAATTGCGTCGGCGCGTTCGAAGGCGAAGGTGTGCGCGTCCGGTCGCAGCACCGGCCATTTCAGCTCGAGCACCGGCACCACCTGCGTGCAATAGGTGCTGATGGCCTCGCCCAGCCGTGGATCTGACTGCAAATCCCAGAGCGTGGCCGCCGCGCCATAGCCCTGATGACGCCGGGCAAGTTTCGACGCCGGCAGCGCCGCGGACGTCGATGCGCCCGCCGCGAGCGTTGCGGCGCCGCCGAGGATAAATTCGCGTCTGTCGAGCTTGATCACGTGGGCAGCCCTTTCGGAACCAACGCGCCATCGTACCAAGCGGCGCCGTGCAACGCCGCGGTTTCCTGTTGTTGGGTTAATTGCCGCGAATGTTTGGCTCAGCGCGCGTGGCGCTGCATCACCGCTTCGGCGATGTCGTAATAGTGCAGCGCGCCCTTTTCGAGCGTGAGGTTGTCCATAACATAGTCGCGAGGCGCGAAGCCGCCCGCGCTCACCCGCGACCAGAAGCCGCTCCAGCCGGAGATGAAGCCATCGGCATCGATAAATGTGCTGCCGCAGCGTGCGTCGAAATAGGGCACGGAGGACACGCCGCCTTCGTATCTCACCCTGTCCGGGAAATATTCCGGATCCTGCCACGGGCCGCCACGATCCCAGGCGAATACGGGCACGCCGCTGGACAGCGCCTGCTGGCAGGCGATGCCCTGGCTCTCGTGTTCGCAGAGGAAGACCATGCTGCGGCAGCGCGCCAGCGCTGCCTTGTAGTCGTCTTCCTTGTAATGGCCGTAGCGGATCACCTCGACCGTGCGACCGCTCGCTTCGAGATGCGATCTTATCGGTTCGATCAGCTCGCTGTCGTAGCGGTCATGTTCCCAGCGAACCTTGTCGTAGAGCAGCACGTCGAGGCTTTTTTGCGCGGCCGGCGTTGGCGTCCACAAATCGGTTTCGATGCCGACCGGCCACACCTGGACGTCAGGCCAGTAGGGCCGGCACATCTGCGCATACCAGTCGCAGGGCACCAGGATCGTGTTCTCGTGAACAACCTTCAGACGCTCGGGCGCGTCAACAGGATGATTGTACATGACGACGCCGAGCAGCAGCGGGTTCTTCCATGCGAACCAGTCGAGCACGAACGGACGCCCGAGAATGCAGGCGAGCTCCTCCGGGTGCTTGCGGATGTAGCTGTAGTCGTTGACGCGATAAGGAATTCCGACCCGGTCGAGCCCGGCGCAGAGATTGAGGAAAACGCGCCGCTGGCCGCTGATCCAGGATTTTCCGAGCAGCATCCGCCGCACCAGCGGCCGGACGTGGCGGTCGCCCGGAAACCAGCGGTCGTCACGCTCCTCGAAGAACAAATTGAGCGTCATCCGCTCGCCCCCGTCCCCGGGGGATGCCGGGACCAGGGACGCGCTCGTCCCGGCATGGGGCAGGGCGTTCGGGTTGGCCCCTATGCGTTCGACAACGTCCATCTTAGCCACGTCCACACATTAACCAAACGTCGGGCGACGTCTTTAAAATCATGGTTTCCTTTCGGTGATCGCGGCGGCGCGTTCAAGGACAGGGCAAATTTAACGCTAACGCGCGAAAGCGGTGGGGCCATCCCATCCGGCGGCCGATTTGCAGACTTAAATGACTATCTTGGGGGATGCTGCGGCGCAGCCCGATCACCAAGCCTTTGTTCGCCAAGTCTTCGTTCACCACGCCAAGGTCCAACTGAATAACGGCCGCTCGATTTCAAGGCCGCCGGTCCCGTGCACGCATGCTGAACCGCCATTTCTCCATCTACCTCGTCAGCTACCTCCTGTCTGCTGCGATGGGTTTTTTCGCGGTCACCGCCTACACGCGGCTGCTGACGCCGGCGGAGTATGGCGTCTATGTCGTCGGCATGAGCATGGCCGGCATTCTGGGCGCGATCTTCTTCGCCTGGATCAAGCTGTCGGTGTCGCGCTATCAGGCGATGTCGGCGGACGTGGATTTTCGCGGCACGGCGATGGCTGGCTTTGCGCTGACCGTCCTTGCCATGTGCGCGGCGACCCCCCTGGTATTCCTGTTCCGTAGCGATGTCAGTGTCGAGCTGGTGCTCGCCAGCATGTTCGTCGCGATCATGTCGAACGGGTTCGACGTCGGCCAGGAGTTCGAACGCGCCAAGTTTCGGCCCTTTCGGTTCGCGGCGATCTCGATGGTACGCAGCGTGGCGAGCGTCGGATTTGGCCTGCTCGGGATCTGGCTTGGCTGGGGCGGCATGGGCCTGCTCGCCGCCTTTGGCCTCGGCTCGCTGACCGGGGTCATCCTTAACCTCGTCAGCGATCGCGCCAGGGTCGCAAGCTTTTCGCGCAGCCAGTTCATGCAGCTGGTGCGCTACGGCCTGCCGTTGACGCTGGCCGGACTTTCCGTCGCGGTCTACTCGGCCAGCGACCGGCTCATCGTCGCCTATCTGCTCGGCAAGGATTCCGCCGGCATTTTCGGTGTCGCCGCCGACCTGCCGCGCCAGTTCATGGTCATGATCGCCACCAGCGTTGCCGCGGCCACCGTGCCAATGGTGTTCCGCTCGCTGTCGGAGAGCGGCACGACGCGGGAGCGGCTGACCGAGAGCCTCGAGCTGCTGCTGGTCGTCGTCGCCCCCGTCGCGGTCTGGCTTGCGCTTGCCGCCGATCAGGTCACGGGCACGCTGGTCGGTGTCGATTTTCGCGGCGGCGTGGCCGCGCTGCTGCCGACGCTCGTGCTCGCCCGCTTCTTCGGCATTGCCAATCAATTCTACGTCCAGCTCAGCTTCCAACTCGCCGAACGCCCTTTCATGCTGGCGGCACAGTCGTTTCTCACGCTGGTGGTGAGCGTGGCGCTGATGTTCGCAATGGTTGCGGGTTACGGCATCTACGGCGCTGCGCTGGCGACGCTCGCAACCGAGGTGATCGGCTTCGTCGTCGCCGTCGTGCTGATGCACCGTGCCCATCCCGTGCCGTTCGACGTCGTCAGCCTGGCCGGCGTCGCCGCTTCCGCCGCCGCGATGGCAGCTGCGATCCTCCTCGCGCGGTCGCAGGTCCATGGCAACGGTATCGCGGCGCTGATCATCGTGAGCGTTGCGGGCGGCCTCGCCTACGTCGCCGTCGCGTGGCTTCTCAATGTCGCGAATGTGCGGACGCTGTCGCTGCGCGTCCTGCGGACGTTCAACCGCAAAGCGCTGGGCGTCTAAGCCGCCGAAGGTCACGAACCGGTCACGCGGAACGGCTGCGGCTTGCGCATACGCATCTGAATTCTACGCCACATCTCGCGCCTGACAATCCATGTATCGTCTCACGTCCTCCAGCCACGGTGAAGCGACGATGGCACCATCAGGCCCTCTCAGCGGCATCCGCGTCCTCGATCTGACCAGCGTGCTGTTCGGTCCCTATGCCGCGCAAATGCTCGGCGATTGGGGCGCCGACGTGATCAAGATCGAGCCGCTCACCGGCGACATCTGGCGCTACGCCGGCCTGTTCCGGAATCGCGGCATGAGCGGCCAGTTCATGGCGGTCAACCGCAACAAGCGCAGCCTCGCGCTCGATCTGAAGCATCCTGATGGCAAGGCGGTGCTGGCGAAGCTGGTCCCGACGGTCGACGCGCTCGTCACCAATGTGCGCCCGGCCGCAATGGCCCGGCTTGGCTTCGGTTACGCCGACTGCGCAAAGCTCAATCCGGGGCTGATCTATGCGGCCGCGACCGGCTTCGGCCAGGACGGCCCGTGGGCGGCGCGCCCGGCCTTCGATGAAATCATCCAGGCGGCCTCGGGCCTCGCATCGTCGATCGGATCGGACGATGAGCCGCAATTCGTCCCGAGTCTGATCGGCGACAAGATCTGCGCGATGGCGATGGTCGGCGCGGTCTCGGCAGCGCTGTTTCGCCGCGAGCGCACCGGGCAGGGGCAGATGGTCGAGGTGCCGATGCTGGAGACGATCGCGGGCTTCAACAGCATCGAGATGCTGGGCGGGCATGCGTTCGATCCGCCGATCGGCCCGACCGGCTACAAGCGCATGAAGAACCGCCGTCCGGTGAAGACCAAAGACGGCTGGCTGACGATGCTGCCCTATTCGGGGGAGAATTGGTGCGCCTTCTTCGAGGCCGTCGGCCGCCCCGAACTGATCGAGGAGCTCGGTGTGCGCGATCCCGTGCTGCGCTCGCAGAACATCGACAAGGTCTACGACCGCATGAGCGAGATCGGGCCGACCCGCACCACCGCGGAGTGGGAGGAGCTATTGCTGCGGCTCGACGTGCCGCACACCGCTTTCGCCAGGTTGACCGAGATCGGCGAGCAGCCGCATCTTAAGGCGGTCGGCTTGTTTGCCGATATCGATCACCCGACGGAAGGTCGCATCCGCCAGGCGCGTCCTGCGACAAAATTTTCCGAGAGCCCGGCCGGCATCCATCGCATGGCGCCGCGGCTTGGCGAGCATTCGCGTGAAGTGTTGCGCGAGGCCGGCATGAGCGACGCCGAGATCGAGACCCTCGTCGCGGACAAGGCCGTCGGCGCGCCGTAACGCGGCGCACCATGATGACGTTTCGCTTGATGGCTTGCCGCTGGCAGATGCCGTCACAGTGGCCAGTCCGCGATCTTCTGTGATTCTGGTCACATCCGGTCGGACTGCTTCCCAGGGCGGACATTGGGTCGGGGCGGTCACCGCCATCGCCAGCTCCGGGCCAGCCTCGGCCGCGGACCGCCCTTCCGCCCGCACGGACCCTCGTATAAGAGGGTTTCGTCGCCGGAACGGACCGAATAATGCCGGAAACGGAACAGATGGTGGCTGCGAAATCTTAATCCGAAGATCGCAATCTGACGGATCATCGATGCAAGTGCGGACAGGCAACCGGGGAATGGCATGAAAGACCTGATGACGACGGCGCAATCCAATCGAGCGGCGCGACGTTGGGGGGCTCCCGGAATCGTGATGTTCGCTCTAGCGCTGGCGCTGGCCGCCCCGGGCCAGGCGCTGGCCGCCAAGCAGCCGCGCCAGACCGTTGAGGCGGTGGCGCCGCGCGAAGCGGGCGAGCCGATCATGGCGATCGTGTCGATCAAGAGCCAGCAGGTGACGTTCTACGATTCCGAGGGCTGGATCCTGCGCGCGCCGGTCTCGACCGGCACGACGGGACGCGAGACGCCGGCCGGCGTCTTCGCCGTCATCGAGAAGGACAGGGATCACCACTCGACCATGTATGACGATGCCTGGATGCCGAACATGCAGCGCATCACCTGGAACGGCATCGCGCTGCATGGCGGACCGCTGCCCGGCTACGCGGCCTCGCATGGCTGCGTGCGCATGCCCTTCGATTTCGCCGAACGCTTGTTCGACAAGACCAATATCGGCATGCGGGTGATCATCTCGCCGAACGACGCTGCCCCGGTCGATTTCTCGCATCCCTCGCTGTTCGTGCCGAGCAAGGAGGCCATCGCGGCGGCCCCGGCGCGTGCGGACAAACTCCTCCTGGAGGAGGAGGAGGCCGTCAGGGCAGCCGATGAAGCCAAGAAGGCCGCCGCGGCTGCGGCGAAGGAGGCGCAATCGTTGCCGGCCACGCTGCGCAAGCTCGAGCAGCAGAAGGCGCGCGCCGACGCGGAGAACGCCTATGCCGACAAGCTGGTTGCCAATGCCAAGAACGACCAGGCCAAGGCAAAGGCCGACGAGCTGAAGCAGAAGGCCGCCACCAAGGCCGCTGATGCCGCAACCCAGCTCGACGCCGCAAAGGCCGCGGCACAGCCGAAGCGCGACGCGGTTGCCGCGACCAAGGAGGCGGCCAAGGTCGCCGCGGCCAAAAAGGTCGAGGCTGTGAAGGCTGCGACCGACGCCAAGCTCGCGATGGAGCCGGTCTCGGTCTATATCAGCCGCGCCACGCAGAAGCTCTATGTTCGGCGCAACACCCACAAGCCCGCGCCGGATGGCGGCGGTGAGGTGTTCGATACCAGCATCGAGGTTCCCGTCACCATCCGCAATCCCGACCAGCCGATCGGCACGCACATCTTCACGGCAATGGCGAGGAGCGGCGCGGGCCTGCGCTGGAGCGTCGTCAGCATCGACGAGGGCGACGACGCCAAGGACGCGCTCGACCGCATCACGATCCCGCAGGACGTGTGGGATCGCATCGCGCCGACCGCGTTGCCGCGGTCCTCGATCATCATCTCGGACGAGCCCTTGAGCGCCGAGACCAACTACCGCACCGAGTTCGTCGCGGTCCTGAGCAATCATCCGCAAGGCGGCTTCATCACCCGCAAGCCGACCGCGCCGCCGGTGGAGATGGCCAGTGACGACGGCTGGGGCGGCAACGGCTTCTTCTTCTTTGGGCAGCGCGATCCCTACGCGCAGCCGGTCAATCCGCGCCGCCGCGCCGGCCAGTACCAGTATTATCAGCCGGCACAGCCGATGCCGATGCAGCGGAGTCTTTGGTAAGGGCAAGGCTGAAGCATAGCTGCCCCGGTATCACGGCCGGGCCGTGATCACCAGCGCCTGAATCTTTGCTTCGACCGGTCCCGAGCCGTGGCGTTTCCGGATCGCTTCGGCGACCGCGTCGGTCGCGGCCTGAAGCCTGCTCGCATCCCTGGCCTCGATCTCGCCGCGCAGCGGCGTTCCCTGGCAATACGCGATCGCGACATATTCGGCCGATGGCGCGCGGCTCATCGCCGTCAGGGTTTCGATCGATATGTCCCTGAAGCCTGCGCGCTCGAGATCGGCCTTGATGATCGCCTTGTCGTGATAGCCGTGCGGCGTCCGCGCCAAGAACAGCGGCGGATCGTCGGGGAACACCTTGCCGAGCGTGGCGGTCGCCTCATCCGCGAACACATTGTCCGCGATACGGTCCCACACGTTGAACAGATAGGTGCCGCCAGGCTTCAACACCCGCCTCGCCTCGGCGTAGCCCTTGCTCCGGTCCGGAAAAAACATGGCGCCGAACTGGCAGAAGACTACGTCGAACGCGGCGTCGTCGAAGGGCAGCGTCAGCGCATCGGCCTGACGCCAGGTCATGCGGGGATCGTCACCCTGACGCTGCCTGGCGACCGCGAGCATCGGCTCGTTGAGGTCGGTCGCGACATAGCGGACATCCGAAGGCAGCAGCGCCGCCACGGCCCGTGTCACCGCGCCGGTGCCCGCGGCGATCTCGAGCAGGTCCGAGGGCGACAGCGCGGCGATGCGCCTGGCCAGGTCGTCGGCATAGACGGAGAAGATCAGCGGGACCAGATATTCGTCATAGAGCTTGGGGACCGAGCCGGCGAAAACCTTGTCAGTTGCAGACATGCTTGCCTCTCTGAAGGTTGGACCGTCGCGGGCACGATAGCACGGTTCGAGACGGCAATCCGAAGATCGTGGCCACTTGCGAGCTCGGGCGTCCGCCTCGACGCCGAGGCGTGAAACGACTAATGATGCGTGGGTGATCTCCTGCTGGACGCCTGCACGCATGAAAACCACGCTGCTGAAACCGGAAGACTACACCCGTGCGCCCTGGAAGAACGGCGGCGGCATCTTTACCGATATCGCCGATGCGCATCGGCCCGGCACGGTGGTGAAGAACTGGGACAGCCTGCTGTGGCGCTTTGCCTCGACGCCGATCGTCGCGCCCGGGCCGTTCTCGCACATGCCAGGCATCGACCGGCTGCAGATGGTGATCGGCGGGCGCGGGCTGGTGCTGAAAGCCGAGGGACAGGAGTTCGACGAGCGCGAGCCGTTCACGACCGTTCGCTTCACCGGCGAGATGGAGATCGTGACCGAGCTCGAGGCCGGCCCGGTCGAGGTCGTCAATCTGATGGCGCGGCGCGGTGCGGCGGAGATCGCGCTGGTGGCGCTGAAGGAGCCCGGCGAGCGGTCGTTGCCCGACGGCACGCATCTGGTGTACGCATTATCAGGCGATTGCGGCATTCGGATCAGTAGCGAGGAGTTTCTCGTTCCCGGCGGCTGCACGCTGAAAATCGAGCTGGCCGAGGCGTCCAGGCTGATATTCGTTTCGGGACTTGCCGTGCTGGGATCGATTCGGCTCACCGGCTAGGCCGCGGTCGTGCGAATGCGCACAATCCGTGCAACTGGCTAGGTTGACGCAGCCAATCCGGAGCACGATATGTGCCAGCATGAAGACCGCCGCTGAAGGCCAGAATATGGACGCGTCAGACAAGATTCCCGCTGCCACGCTGGCCGACGGTGTCGTCGATTGGCTAACCACGGGGACGCATAACGAGCGCTTCATCGACAACATTTTTGCCGAGATGTGCATCCGCGTCCAGCAAGCGGGCATTCCGCTGAAGCGGTCGACGCTTCACGTGCTGATCCAGCACCCGCAATGGCTGGGGGCGCGTTTCATGTGGGCCGACGGCATGCGTGAGGCCGAGATCGCACGGGTCGATTTCGACGTGCGGGAGCGCTCCGAATATATCGGCAGTCCCGCCAACGAGATGCAGAACGGCGCAACTGAAGTGCGCGAAAATCTCGAACGGGATCCGACGCTCGGCCGCAAGCACGCACTCTACGACGAGATGCGCTCGAAGGGCCTGACGGACTATGTCGCCTGGCCGCTCTATCACACGCTTGGCAAGCGCCATCTCGTCACCTTTGCTACAGACCGCCGCGGCGGCTTCGAGGACGCGCACATTGCGGCCCTGAAGAAGCTGTTGCCGGTGCTGGCGCTGGTCAGCGAAATCCGCATCAAGAACCGCCTGGCGCGCACGCTGCTGGAGACCTATGTGGGCTCCCATGCCGGCGAGCTGATCCTCGCCGGCGCCACGCGCCGCGGCACCGGCACGACGGTGCGCGCCGCGATCATGATCTGCGACCTCAGGGATTTCACAAAAATCTCCGATAACTGGCCGCGCGACGACGTCATCGATCTGCTCAACGATTATTTCGACGCGATGTCGGACCCGATCGCCAAGCATGGCGGTGAGATCCTGAAATTCATCGGCGATGGCCTGCTCGCGATCTTCCCGCTCAGCCAGCCCAACGCCTGCGCCAATCTCCTGCGCGCCGTCACCGAAGCCCGGCAGGCGATGGCTGCCCTGAACGCGCGCAACAACGGCACCGGTCGCGCGCCGCTGAATTACGGCATCGGCGTCCATGTCGGCGACGTCATGTACGGCAACATCGGCTCGAAAAGCCGGCTCGACTTCACCGTGATCGGCCCCGCCGTCAACATGGCCTCGCGCCTCGAGGCGCTCACCAAGCAGATCGGCAAGAAGGTGCTGCTGTCGCGCGACTTCGCCGAGCTGGTCGATCGCGAATTCGAGCTGGAGCGTGTCGGCAAGCATGTCGTGCGCGGCTTCAGCGACCCGATCGAGCTGTTCGCGTTTGAACCGGCCGCGGGGACCTAAACCGCGCCACGCGAGCGCGCGCTGTTGCCAAGGCGCGGGCGTCGAATTACGCTTCAGGTCCGCCACATCAGTTCAGCATCAGCCGCGTCGTCATGCCCAAGTTCCTTCGCGTCGGCCTGCATCAGTCGAACGTATCGGGGTACACGTCGAAGGCGTGGTGCGTGCGGCGGGTCGGCTCGGTGGTGTTCCTGAAATGGGGCGCCGTCGAAGTGCAGGGCGCCGGCAAGAGCCGCAAGGTTTACTGGACGCGCCTGCCGCAGGAGAAAACGATCCGCTGCCGCACGGCGCAGCGCGCCCAGGACTACACCAGATCCGCCATCGCACGGCGGCGCAGCCATGACTATGAACCTCTCAGTGGTGCCATTGGCGTCAGGAGAAATTCCGCCAACGGCAGCGCCGAGCTCAAGCAGGCGCTCGCGACGATCCTGATCGTCGACATCGTCGGCTCCACGGCAAAGGCCGCAAAGCTCGGCGATGCGCGCTGGACCAAGGTGATGGGCCTCTACTATGCCGCGGTCCGCAACCAGCTGAAGTCGTGCCGCGGCAAGGAGGTGGTGACAACAGGCGATGGCGTGCTGGCAACCTTCAAGACGCCGGCCGCTGCCATCAGCTGCGCGACCGCGATCCAGAAAGCCGTGCGCACGCTGGGCCTCGAGATCAGGGTCGGCCTGCACGCCGGCGAATATACGATCAGCGGCGGTGAGATGGTGGGGCTAGCCTTCCACATCGGCACCCGCATCGCCGCCAAGGCCCGCGCCGGCGAAGTGCTGGTCTCGAGCGCGGTGAAGGACCTGCTCGCGGCGCAATCCCAGATCCGCCTCAGGGATCACGGCAGCCACCAGCTCAAGGGCGTCCCGGCTCGGTGGCGGCTTTATCGGGTGGAGGGCTAACCGCGAAGATGCTTCCGCTCTGCCGGGCCCGCCACGCAGCGATTTTTCCTTCCAGCTCTCGCCGAACGCTGTCCACCACGCTGGCCCAGTCGTCCCGCTTTGGCTGCCTGAACAGCCGCATCGACCGATACCACGGGCTGTCGTCGCGATTGAGCAGCCAGCGCCAATCCGGGTTGAAGGGCAGCATGGTCCAGACCGGTGCGCCAAGCGCCCCAGTGAGGTGAACGACGCTGGTGTCGACCGAGATCACCAGGTCGAGGCAGGACACCAGCGCCGCGGTCTCGCTGAAATCGGTAAGCTGCTCGGTCAGGTCGACAATATCGGAGCGCTCGGCGAGGAAGGCGCGATCCGCATCGCGGATGCCCTTCTGCAGGGAGACGAACTGGACGTCGCAATCCAGCAGCGGCACGAGCGCGCGCAGTGCGATCGACCGATTGTGATCGTTCTTGTGACCGGAGTCTCCCGACCAGACCAGACCGACGCGAAAGCGGGTGCGGGGGCCGAGCCGGCTCTCCCACGACTCCACACGCGCTGGCGGCGGTGCCGGAAGATAGCCGTCCGCGAACGGAATCGTATCGGGGCGCGTCCCGAACGCCAGCGGCAGGCTACCGAGCGGGCAGTGCAGGTCGAACGCCAGCGACGGCGTCGACGACCGGTCGATACAATCTGCGACGCCGCTGATCCCGGCCAGCAGCGGCCGGACTGCAGGCTTGACCTCCAGAATCACCCGAGCCCCGAGAGCGGCCACCATGGGCGCGTAACGCGCAAACTGGATGGAATCGCCCAGGGCCTCGTCGGCATGAAGCAGGATGGTCCTGCCCTCGAGCGGGTGGTCGCCAAGCCAGCGTGCTTGCGAAAAGCCGCGCTCCGCAAGGCCCAAGGAGGGCGCTTTCCAGCGGGCCTCGCGTCCCAGCCAGCCCCGCTCGAAATCTCCAGTCAGCATCTGCAGCAGCGCGAGATTCCAGATCGTGTCCGCATTGTCAGGGGCGACGGCGAGCGATCGGTGAAACGTCGCGAGCGCATCATCCAGCAAGTGCAGGCTCCACAGCGCCCGCGCTTTTTCGTTGAGTGCCGCGGAAAAGTCAGGACGAAGCGCGAGCGCGCGACCGAAGCTTGCGAAAGCCTGGTCCATCCGGCCCAGTCTCGCATGTAGCGTGCCGAGATTCTTGTGCGTCTCGGCCTCAAGGGGGTTGAGCGCGATCGACCGCTCGAAGTCCGCCTGCGCCTCCGCGAACCGGCCGAGCCGCTGCAGGCAAAGCCCGCGCGTCTGATACAGAGGTGCGACATCGGGATTGAGCTTGTCGAATGCGTTGAAGCATTCCAGGGCTTCGGTGTAGCGGCCGAGCTTGAACAGCGCTTGGCCCTGCTTTGCGGCCTCCAGGCTCTTAGCGGTCACCAGATGCTGCGACGCGACTTGTGGAGATTGCCTGGCCGCGGCCCGGCGCTCTTGGCGGTTCATGAGCTGACCAGAAATGGATACGAGGTCCCGTCGTACTATTTTCTGGTGCCAGGCTGGTGCGAGGCTGGCGCAGCCTGACAGGCTCGCGCAACGAAAGAGGCCGCCTTCGCGGCGGCCTCAGTTCTGTTGTTACCAGCGACCGGGACCGACGCCGATCGTGACGCCCGGCCCGTCATATCCGCCGTCGTAATAGCCGCGGTCATAATAGCCGCGATCATAATAGGTGCGGGCCGGTGCCTGATAGTAGCCGTAGCTGTCGCGCCACCTTGCGTGGCGGTGACGGCAATTTCCAACGCCGGCCATCAACTGGCCACCACTCATGGCGGGCCCTTCGGCTCCGACCGCGTTGTTGCCTGAGCTGGTGCAGGGACCCGGGCCTTGCGCGAAGCTCGGGGTCGCCATCGCAGTCACCGCGATGGTCGCGGCAATCACGGCAATGCTTGGAACGATCTTCATGTCTGTCCTCCAGTTTCGAGACGGATCAACGACGCGTAGCTGCCGACGTTCCCTGCGATGCGGCGATGCGAGGGATGCGAAACATGGGAGCCTTTCGTCTTCGCTGCCGGGCGGTTCCAGCTCAGTCCAAAATCCTGCGCGACGTCAGCCTGGTGGGGTTCCGTACGGATCGCGTTCGGCCAGGAACTGGCTGATGGCGTCGAAGGCCTGCATGCGGTTCTTTTCGAGCAGCACCATATGGGTGCCCTCGCCGATTTCCACCCATCGCCGATACGGCGCCCGTTTCAGCGAGCCGAAGAAATCCTGCATCGTGGCCGTGGTGACGTCGCGGTCCCATTCGGCGTGAACCAGGAGCACGGGGACGCGAATGTCGCTCGCGTCGTAGAACGCCTTGCCGGCGCCCCAGTAGTCGCGGATATCCTGGATCGGGCCATTGACCGCGCGCATCATGCGGGGGCGCTCGGTGTTGCCTTGCGGATCTGACGCGAGCGAGACTTCCGCCCAGCGCTCGAACCAGCCCTGCGGAATTAGGCTCGCGCGCGCCTCTTCCGGCGCCGCGGCGAGCCAGCGTTCCCTGAAATCGAGCACGGCGACCTTGCGGTAGCCACCGAGCGCGCCGCCGGAATCAATCGGGGCAGGGCTGTTCAGCAGCCACAGCGGCGCCACCAGCGCCAGCCGCACGACCTTATCGTTGTTGCCCGCGGTATAGGCCCCCGCCACCGAGCCGCCCCAGGACATGGCGACGAGATTGAGGCGCGGCAGGCCGCGGTGCGCGAGGATATGGTCGACCGCGCTGGCGAGGTCGCGTACCGCGACATCGGTGCGAACGAGCGGCGCGGAGTCCTGCGCCGGCGCGTTCATTTCCGGCGGCCGGGTCGATCCGCCATAGCCGCGCACGTCGAGTGCGAACACATCAAAGCCCTGCGCGGCGAGATGATCCATGAAGGAGCGGCCACCGAGCGGCACGTCGAACAGACTGGCCGACGAATAGGTCGCGCCATGGACCATCAAAATGGTCCGCTCGGCGGAGAAAGTCTTTTGCGCAGCGGCGCGCTTGTTGCGCAGGTGAAGCGAAATCCCTACTGTGTCGCTCGGGACAGTGAAATCCTCGACCACGAGGTCGGGCCTGTATCCATGTGCAGGAATGATCTGGTCCATCGTCATTCTCCTTCTGTCAGAGGAATTGCCAGGCGAAGCGCTCGCCGCTGCGCGTAATGCGCCCGGTGGAGGACTGCGCGAAATGGGTGGTGAAGACGGTTGCGCCGCTCTCGGCGGCGTCCTCCAGCACGAATTTGCGCGAGCGAAGTGCTGCGTCGGGGAATTCGCAGAAGCAGGAATTGAGCGAGGGCTCATAGACCTGGAGCGGGTGATGCATCACGTCGCCCGCGAACAGGCCTTGCTCGCCGCGAGAGACGAGGCGGATGGAGGCGTGGTCGACACTATGGCCCGGCGTCGGGATCAACGAAATTCCCTCCAGGACCTCGCCCCCGTCGACGGTGACGAGCCGTGCCAGGCCGGCATCGATCACCGGCCGTACGCTATCGTCATAGACGCGGTCGGCGGGCTTGCGCAGGGCAGGGCCCAAGGCTGGATTCGTCGCTGGTTCCTCGCCATTGGCCAGGCTCTCGCCATAGGCCTGCTCGATGCGCGAGAAGATGTAGGTCGCGTTGGGAAACGTGGGCAGCCAGCGGCCGTCGATAAGGCGCGTGTTCCAGCCGACGTGATCAGCATGGACATGGGTGAGGAGCACATAGTCGACCTCCTCGGGCCTGACGCCGGCAGCTTGCAGCCGCGCGAGGAAGGGCTCGTTGAGCCGGTGCAGCGGCGGAATGTCGGGCCTGTTCTTGTCGTTGCCGGTCGCCGTATCGATCAGGATGGTGTGGCGCGGTGTCTTGACCAGCCAGCTGTGGATGCTCTGGATGAACGTGCCGGTCGCAGCATCGAACGAGCCGGCCTCGAGCCGGGCGCGCTGGCGCTGCAGCGCCTCCGGGTCCGCGCCCGGATAGAGCATGTCGAACTGAAAGGCCGCGAGCGACAGTTCGTCGATCCGGGTGATGGTGGCATCGCCGACGCGATAAATCTTCGTCTCCTTCGTCACTGAGCGTCCTCCGCTTCCGTCGGCGCCGGATCCGGCGAGATTGCCGAGATCCCGGACCTGCCGCCGTGGGCGGTGAGGTACGCGCCTGACTCCGCGTCCGGGAGGGCCGTGGGCTCGATACGTCTTATCGATGCCGGTGATATCAGGGCCTTGCGGCGGGCTGCTTTTCATGCCCGCGTGAAGGCCTTAACCTCTCTCGGTGCGGCTCATGCGGCCGCGATTTTCTTCCCTTGAACGGAGGTGCCGCGATGGCGGATGTCGAACGCGGTCCGGGCCGGCCGGCCGACGATGCCGACCTCGCCGAGATCGACCTCGGCCTGTTGCTCGCGCTGGAGGCGCTGCTGCGCGAGCGCAACGTCACCCGTGCGGCATTACGGCTGAACATCGGGCAGCCGGCGTTGTCGGCCCGGCTGAACCGGTTGCGGCAGGTGTTCGACGATCCGCTGTTCGCGCCGGCGGCGGCGGGACGGGGCGTGGTGCCGACAACGCGAGCCCTGGAGCTGCAGACGGAACTCGCCGAAGTACTCGGCAGGTTGCGCCGCATGGTGGAAGGGCCGGCCGCCTTCGACCCGGCGCGGGACCAGCGCACCTTTGTCGTTGCCATTCACGAGAACCCGGCGGTGACACTGGCGCCGGGTTTCGTCGCTCAATTGACCGCGATGGCGCCCCGCACGCGGCTCGCCCTCGTTCATCCCACGCCCGACATCGTCGATCGCCTTGAACGCGGCGAGATCGATATCCTGGTCACGGGGCCCGGCGGGACCAGCGGCGAACTGATGCAGCGTCCGCTGTTCGAGGACAGCTTCCTGACCGCGCAGCGCAAGGGCCACCCGCGCGGCACAGACGCGCTCGATCTCGACGCGTTTTGCGCATGCGATCATCTGCTGATCTCCGCAGATGGCGGCGGCTTTGCGGGCCTGGTCGACGACGCGCTATCGGCGCTCGGCCGCAGCAGACGTGTCGCGGTCTCGATCCAGACTTATGCGCTTGCCCCTGTCATCCTCGCGCACAGCGATTGCATCTGCACCCTGCCGCGGCGATTCCTGATGCGCTTCGCCCACGAGCTCGATCTGGCGCCGCCACCGCTCGAACTGCCGCCCGCCCGCATCGTCGCGCTCTGGCACCCGCGCAACCAGGAGGACGCAGGCCACGCCTGGTTGCGCGATCGCCTCTACCAGGCGGCTGCCGCGACGTGATGCCCCTAATCAATCTCAAGGTCCAGCAAGCGCGCGAATTGCTGCCCGGCATGCATGTCGCGTTCCTGCATCCAGCCTTGCGGATGCGGGCGCGGATAGGAAATCTTGATCACGTGCAGATTGTCGACCGGGATGCGTTTGACCAGGTCGGGATTGGTGCCGAACAAGCGCGCAAATGTCTGCGGTGACAGCGCCGGCGTATCGCGATAGCGCCTGAAATTCTCCTCGCCATCGAAGAAAAGGTCGACCGTCACCCAAAATGGCCCGGCGTTCTTGGAGCGGACGTGGCGACAGATGTCGCTGAGCTTAGGCATGGAGTGTCCCCTTGTTCGCATCCGCCGGGTCGATGCTCACGCTGCGCACGAGCTCGAAGGCGTCGCTTGTTCGCACGACGTGGTTGAGAACGAACTCATACACCTGGCCGCGCGGAATTTCGGCTGGCGTAAACGGGAACGCATAGCTCGGCATCTCGATGCCCGGGCGCAGCGGCGTGTGGAAGAAATAGGGGTTACACGCCTTCGCCATCCGGTTGGCGAGGTCTTGCGTCGGCGCCGTGACCACGAACATCACGCCGACATCGCGCGGCGGGACCGTGTCCCGCGGCACCGGTCGGCCGGACGTGCCGTTCCACCCATAGATGCGCAGCGACACATCGAAGCGAGCAGCTTCGTCACCAAAGGTCTTTCTGATGCGCCCCGTCAGTGTCTTCAGCATGAGATCGTGGAATTCGTCGAGATTGGCGAGCACCTCCGGATCTTCGATGCCGATCAGCATGATGGTCTGGAAATCACCGCCGCGGGCGCCTTCGAGCTTCATGGTGTAGGGTTTCGGCGTCCAGCGCGAGCCGGTGACGCGGGTGATGCGGTTATCGACCCAGCGATAGTCCGCATCCCGGGCATCAAGCACGCCGCCGGGCTCGGTCAGCGTGAAAGGGTCGCTGTTTTCGTACAAGAGGTGCGCGGACACGGTCTCCGGCGAACACTGGTTGTCGATATCGAGCGGCTCGATCTCGAACGCGTCGCGGCCGACCCGCATCAGCACGCCGCCGAGCCCGGGATTGACCGTACATTGACCGCCGCATTCGGCGATCTTGGCGGCGTGCCAGGCTTGCGCGACGCCGGCGCCGCGCATCAGGGGAACCGCGGCGAGCACCGCCGTGTCGGTCGTGCGTCCGCCGAGCACGATGTCTGCGCCGGCCTCCAGCGCTGCGATGTACGGCTCGGGCCCCATCAATGCGACAATATGCTCGCAGGATTTCAGGTCGGCATCGCTGACCGGGCCCAGCGGCGGCAACGGCGTGATCTCTCCTTTGTCGTTCTTCCTGACGAGATCGTCCGCCTTCTGCTCGCTATAGAGACAAACGATCTTCGGGGCGATGCCGAGCTCGGCCGCCACTTCGAGCGCAATGTCCCGGGTCCAATCGACGCCGCTGTCGGTGCCGCTGGTGCCGCAGCTCCCGACTAGCAATGGAATTTTCGCCGCATAGGCTTCCGCCATCAGGATCTGCAGGTCGCGTTTGATGGATTCGCGGTTCATCTTCGATACGCCGCGCGCCAGGTAGGCCGGTCCGCTATCGGTCGATCCGGAGTCCACCGCGATGGCGCTGGCGCCGCGGTGGAGGCCGTACTGGATTTGCGTGCGATTGACGCCGGCGCCCAGCATTCCTGTCGGGACGATGACGCTCACCGCGTCGGACGGCTTTACACTCTCGGTCATGTACCTGATCACCTCTTGCCACAATTGAAGTTGCGCTAGCGCGCAATGTCTTCAAGCGAACGTCCGCGTGTCCGCGGACCGTAGATGCCAATCGAGCCCATCACCACGAACATGCTGAGCGAGATGGACAGGAAGACCCATTGTGCGCCGAAGTCCCTGAGAAGAAACGCGATGATGAAGCTCGTAAACACCGTCGACAGGCGACTGAATGAGTAGACGAAGCCGACCGCGCGGGCTCGCACCTCGGTTGGATAGAGCTCGGCCTGGTAGGGGTGGTAGGCATACGACATCAGTGTGTTGGCGCCGACGATCAGCGTACCGCACAGGATCAGCAGCGAGGGAACCGTCAGCATGGCAAAGATCAGGCCGAGCACGGCGGTGGCGCCTGAAGCGACGACGATCTGCCATTTGCGCTCGTAGCGTTCGGCGACGGTAAAGCCCCATAGCACAGCCCAGAGCGGATAGGCCACCGCAATCACGGCGGAGTAGAGCAGGCTCCTGGTGATCGAGTGCCCTTGCGCAGCGAGCAATGTCGGCAGCCAGTTGGTGAAGCCGAAGAAGCCGATCGTCTGAAAGAAATTGAACGCCATCAGCATGATGGTGCGCTGCCGATAAGGCGGCTGCCAGATTTCCGCAAAGCTTGCGCGACGCGAGACGTCGACAATTTCAGGCGCAGGCGCCGGCAGCGCATGGCCAAGGTCCTGCTCGAGCTGCCGTTCGATTTCGCTGACGATCCGATCGGCGGCCTCTATGTTGCCATGCTGCGCAAGCCAACGCGGTGACTCCGGCAGATTGACGCGCAACCACCACACGAAGGCAGCGCCACCTGCGCCGATCAGGACAACCCAGCGCCAGCTCGCAACGCCAAGGGGATCGAGCGGAATCAGCAAATAGGAAACGAACGCAACCAGCGGGAGCGCAAGATAGGCGATCGCGTGCATGATCGCCGCCGCCTTGCCGCGCATCTGCTTCGGCACGATTTCGACGAGGTAGGCATCGATGGTGACCAGCTCGACTCCCAATCCAATTCCGGCGAGCAGGCGGCACGCGAGGATGCCGTTTGCGGTCGATTGCAGCGCCATCACCAGCGTCGCGATGCTGTAGCCGACCAGCGCCCACAGGAAGATCGTCTTGCGGCCGAAGCGATCGGCGACCGAGGCAAACCCGATCGCGCCGATGAACAATCCCAGGAAGGTTGAAGACGCAAACGCGGCCTGGTCCGGCAGGCCGAACAATCCTTTGGCGCCTTCCGAGAAGATGCCTGATCGCACCAGGCCGGTTGGGACGTAGGCGGTCTGATAGAGGTCGTAGACTTCGAACATTCCCGCCAACGAGATCAGGGCTGCGAGGCGCCATGTGTGCCTGTTCTCCGGCAGCCGATCGATCCGCGCGGTGATCGCCGCGGCGTGCGCATGCGGCAACGGCTCGGCTGGCCGATCGGCGATAGCCGTGATGCTCACTTGAACTCCCCTGCAGAAATGACGTTTTTCCCCCATCAGATTGAATACAATAAGACAGATTGTCAACAATATCTCATATTGGCAACAATTTGTTGGCCCATGACTGTAATTCTGGTAGTCTTTGCAGGAGACAATTCCGGATCAGAATCATGACGTTACAGCCAGCCAGCGGCGCGCTCGTCGACCAGATCGTCGCCCGCCTCGAACAGGCGATCCTCACCGGCGAGCTGGCGCAGGGGCAGAAGCTTTCGGAGCAGGCCCTGTCCGACCGGTTCGGCGTCAGCCGGGGTCCGCTCAGAGAGGCGATCCGCACCCTCGAGGGGCGCCAGCTGCTCGAACGCACGCCGTTCTCTGGCGTCCGCGTCGTGCAATTGTCGCTCGACGATCTGGAGCAACTGCTCTCCACGCGCGAAGCGCTCGAGGGCATGGCGAGCCGGCAAGCCGCCGAGAACATGACGCTGCACGAGACACGGCAGCTGCGCGCTTGTCTCGCCGCGTATGAGGACAGCTTTCGTCGCGAAGGCGTGGGCGGCGTGTTCCGTGTCCGCAGCGTCGGCGACGATTTGCACATGCTGATCGTGCGCGGCAGTCGCAACCGCTGGCTCATCGACATCGTCTGCAACGAGCTCTATCCGTTGCTGCAGATCTGCAGGTTTCAGAGCACGACGGTGACTCTACGAACCCCGCAGCGGATCGAGGCCGTGCGTCGCGAACATGAAGCGATCATCGTCGCGATCGAGCGCCGCGATGCCGATGCGGCAGAAGCCGCAATGCGCGCCCATCTCGTCGCCTCGCGGACGATTCTGATGGCGCAGTTGCGCGGCGAGCCGCCCGCGACCGCCGCAGCCGGAGCTTGAGGCGCAGGCGCGGCGTCAGAGGACGACGTCGCGGTTGACGTTCTTGTAGAGCAGATAGACCGCGTGATTGAGCCCGGTGGGATAGAATTGCTGGGGACAGAACGATCCCATCCAAATGAAATCATCAACCCAGATTTCGTGCCAGCTGCCGCCAAGATAATAGAGGCCTTGCCCCTCCAGCATGAACAATCCGTGCTCCATGATGTGCGTTTCCACTGCCGGGAAGCAGACGCCGGGCTGGAAAAACATCAGGTTCATCTCGAAGTCGAACCTCAGATCGCCCGTTGGCAGCAGGTGCTTGAACCCGCGACCCTGCAATCCGGTATGGTTCGTCATCGGCATGGATTGCTGCTGGCCGATGATCGCCGTTGGGGCGGCAATGCCTTCGGCTTCCTCATAGCGTTTCTTGACGGCGATGATGCGCGCCGGCGCAGTGGGACGACACGTCATCGCAAATGACAGGCCGGGCGGTACATAGACAAACGCCCCCGCTCCGAGCGGCACTGTGGAGTCGGAGCCGATGGTCACGTCCACTTCGCCTGCCACGACATAGAAGAAGTGCTGCAGATCCACACAGATCGGCCGGGCTGTACCTCCCGCCGGTTCGATTTCCAGCACGAACTGAACAAAGCCGGCGCCGAGCGATGGTGCCGCCAGAAAGCGCACGACTGTCGATCTCCAGGCCGGAAGCCTGCTGACCAACACACCTTCCGGAGGGATGAACGCGAAGTTGCGGCCGACAACGCCGCGATTGTGGCCGATCGCTCCGGGAGGAACGACACCGGGTTGGCCGGGCAAATCGGTGGGGTGCATATGATGTCCTCGATCAATTCGCGGGAGTCCGATTCAATGGAAAGCCCTAACGAGAGGCGCCCCCCGGTTTCGGAAACATATGGCGGACGCTGGAGCCGGCTTCGCGTTGCAGCCAGTTTCGGACAGTCATCATCACGGGGTCCTTGCGGCGAACGCGCGAATGCAGAAGGTACCAGCCCGTCCCTCGCATCAACGGGGGGAAAGACAGCGGAGCAATCAGCCGGCCGAGGTCGAGCTCCGACGTCACCAGACTGGGATCGATCAGTGCAAATCCAAGACCGTTCATGGCGGCATGCGCGGACAACACGCTGCTGGCGAAATGCAGCATGCGTTGCGGTTGTTCGCCATGCAGTCCGACCATCGCAAACCAGGCGGCCCAATCCTGCGCCGTGTCGTCGGTGGAGATCAGGGTCTCGGTGAGCAAATGGGCCGGTTCGATAAGCCGTCGCTGCGCGGCGAGGTAGGCCGGACTACACATCGGTATCAGCCGGTCGGCGAACAGGAAATGGGCGTTCAGTCGCGGCCATTCGCCTCGGCCGTGGGCAATCGCCGCGTCGGGAGCACCCTCGCGCAAAAGATCCGGCAGATCGGTTTGGGTGAGCAACTTGATGGTCAACTCCGGCTGCTCACGATGGAAGCGGGCAAAGCGCGGCAGCAGCCAGCCGGTGGCGAAAGCCGTCGGCGCATTCAATGCGAATGTCGCGCGCGGGCGCTCCGACAGCAGCCGGGCGGTTCCGCTTTCGAGCGTATCGAAGGCTTCGGACACCACGGGCAGCCAGGTCCGGCCAAACTCCGTCAGTTCGAGCGACTGCGGGTAGCGATCGAACAGCTTGCGGCCGATCTGGGCCTCCACTGCCTTGACGTGCCGGCTGACCGCCCCCGGCGTCACCGCCAGCTCATCTGCGGCAAGCGCAAAGTTGACGTGACGAGCAGCCGCCTCGAAAGCGCGCACCGCGTTGAGCGGCGGCAGACGGCGGCGGGCCGGAGGTTCGCGTTTCGACAGACGTGACACCGGCTGACCTGCCCTTTCACCCGCTTCGGTGCCGTTTCGAAGCGGAGTCCATGAGGCTTAGTTTTTATCATGCTCAGCCGTAAAACAAGTGGTTTGCCGAAAAAACGCTGAGGACGATAGGTTCATCGGGTCGATGCTGCGGCCTGATGAGCTCGCATCATGGGCCAACGATGCAAATCGGCCGGGAGGCGACCGAACACTGATCAGTCCTGTGATAGATGATGCTTCGCTCCAGAGCTGCAGCGAAGTATCTGGCAACAAAAGAGGTCCTCCGTGGGATTGCGCCATTTTGTGCTGTCAGCCGCTCTTTCACTTGTCGGTCTCCCCGGCGCTTCTGCGACCGCGCACGCTGAAGACCGCGTGCTGAAAGTCTCGTTGCAGACCGAACTTCAGGTTCTCGATCCGATCATCACCACAATCAATGCGACGCGCGTGTTCGCGTACCTCGTTTTTGACGAGCTCGTGGCGATCGACAGCGAAGGCCACTATAAGCCGCAAATGCTCTCCGGCTGGGAGGTCAGCTCCGACCGCCTGACCTACACCTTCCATCTCCGTGACGGGCTGAAGTTCAGTGACGGCGCGCCCGTGACATCGGAGGATTGTGTCGCCTCGATCGAGCGCTGGGCCAAGCGCGAGGGCTTCGGTGCCCAACTGATGGATGCCGCGGACCGATTCACGGTCGTCGATTCCAAGACGTTCGAGTTGAAGCTCAAGCGGCCGTTCGCCTTCGTCATCGAGGCCCTTGGCAAGCCCGGCCATCAGATACCCGTCATGATGCCGGCACGCTTGGCCCGCCTGGACGCGAACACCGCGGTGCCGGAGGTTGTCGGCTCAGGGCCTTTCATTTTCCTGAAGGATGAATGGCGCCCGGGCGTCAAGGCGGTCTTCGCACGCAATCCTGGCTATGTACCCCGCTCCGAGCCGGCAGATGGTCTTTCCGGCGGAAAGGTCGTGAACTTTGACCGCATCGAGCTCTTGAGCATCCCTGATCAATCGACGCGTGCCGCGGCCCTGCAAAAGGGCGAGGTCGACCTGCTTGAGGTCGTGCCGTACGACTACATCGATGTGCTGCGCAAGAATCCGAAGGTGACGATCGGCAAGCAGCCCGCGATCGCCCAGAACATGATCGCCATCAATGTCGACCATGCGCAGCCGCCGTTCGACAATCCGCTTGTTCGCCGAGCATTACAGGCTGCGGTCGAACAGAAGGACGTCATGGCTGGTCTTGGACTGCCGGCCGACATGTACCGCACCTGCTATTCAATCTACATGTGCGGCAACGAGGGAAGTTCGGATGCCGGCACGGAATATTCCCGCGACATCGGGCCGGAGGCTGCCCAGAAGCTCCTGAAAGAGGCCGGCTACAAGGGCGAGCCCGTGGTGTTTCTGCATGCGGGAACATCCGCCATTCTCAATCCGGTCGGCTCCGTGCTGGCCGACCAGTTGAAGCAGGCGGGCTTCAACGTCGATCTGCGGACATCGGACTACGCGACGGTTGCGGCGCGACGCCTGAAGAAGGCGCCGGTGGCGGAGGGCGGCTGGAGCGTGACCCCGCTGGTGATGGCGGGTATCGATCTGGTCAATCCGCTCGCGCAGCAGATGGTGTCGTTGAATTGCCTGGAGAACAATCCCGGCTGGTATTGCGATCCGGCGATGAACAAGCTGCTGAAGGCGTATTCCCAAGCGTCGAGTCCTCCCGAGAGCAAGACATATCGCGACGAGATCCAGGCTGCCTTCCACTACAACGTCAACTACGTTCTGGCCGGACAATTTGCGACACCTCCGGCCTACCGTTCGGATCTCAAGGGCATGATCCCGTTCAGCTTCCCGGTGTTCTGGAATGTTCGCCGCGAGTAGCAGGAAGGTACGACGCAATCCGACTGTCGTCGTCCTGCGTCTTGCTCGGGAGCAACGGTGACATGAAGCCCAGGATTCTCTATCAGTTGACCAGTCCCATGCACCGTACCCTCGGGGTCGAGGAGATCGAGCGGCGCCGAGTATATTTGTCGGAGGCCGCCGCGTCCGATGTCGTCATTGACGTCTGGCCGCTCGCCGACGGGCCGTCGGCGGTGGAGTCCAACGCCGATGCGGCCCTGGTTGTGCCCGAGCTTCTCCGTGCTGTTCCGAAATGGATCGCAGAGAGCTACGACGCCGTCGTCATCGGCTGCTTCAGCGACCCCGGTATTGCCGCCATTCGCGACCTCGCCGATATTCCCGTCATCGGGCCCGGCGGCAGCGCGATGCACCTGGCGGCTCAATTCGGCGAACGTTTCGCTGTGCTGTCGTCCGATCCCACGCCCAAAGGGCTGCCCGCGCGCCTTCGTTCTCTTGGGCTTGCCGACCTCTTCGTCTCCGAACGCATGGTCGGCTGTTCGGTGCTCGACCTCGTCCGGAGACCGGATGAAGCCTTCAATGGAATTTTGGCAGCAGCACGCGCCTGTGTCGACGACGGCGCAGACATTCTCGTCATGGGCTGCACGGGGATGGGGTTCACACCGCGACTGACGGAACGTCTGCAGGATCGCGTCGGCGTGCCCGTCGTCAATTCCGTCCTCGCCGGTCTCAAAATCGCTGAAGCAGCCGTCCGCCTGAATCTTCGCCCTGCCAAAATCTCCGGGAGCAACCGATGACCAGCGCCGTGCTCGCCGATGAGCTCGAACAGTTGAAGGCCGCAGCGCTTGCCTATGAGGCGCGACATCTTCCGATTCCGGACTTGGTGCTTCCGCCCGGCATGCGGATGGCGGTGAACTTCACGCTGGATTTCGATGCCATGCTGGCCCGCCGGCTTGCGAATGAGCCGCCGATGCAGCTCGCCAAAGGGGAGTTCGGCGGCCGCATCGGGATTTGGCGCCTGTTGGAGATGTATGAAGCGCACGACATCAAGGTCACGGTCTTCACGCCGGGGCGCATTTGCGAGCTCTATCCACAAGCCCTGCGCCGCGCGGCCAGAGCCGGGCACGAAATCGCCGATCACATGTGGGAGCATCACGTTCCCAAGGACAAGGCGCTCGAGGAGGACCATCTGCTCAAGACCGTCGCCGCGCTTGAGCGCGTCGCCGGCCGCCGTCCCGTTGGAACCCGCAGCGAGCACAGCCCCGCGCTGCTGCGGCGGGAGGGCTTCATCTACAATTCCTCGACCTCCTGCACCTACACACCGCTCTATCAGGGCGACGAGAACGGGATGAACAGGATGGTGCAGCTGCCGGTGCACTTTGCTGTCGATGACGCGATGTATTTCAGCGCGAATTGGGCTGGCAGCAAGACCGCCGCGCAAAGGCTGCTCGATCCGGATGAAGTGTTCGAGATGTGGCGAAGTGCCTTCTGGCACCAGTACAGGCTGGGCGGCTATCTCAACTTCATGCTGCACCCATTCGTGTCGGGCCGTGCCTCCAGAGTCGATATGCTGGAGCGCCTGATCGTCGAGATGAAGAAGCTTCCAGGCGTGTGGTTCCCGACCTGCGAGGATCTGGCGCGGCACGTGCTCGCCCGGCATCCAGCCTGAAAATCGACGACAGCCCCGTCAGGACCAGCTCAATGCCGTGGAAGCAGAACTACACGATCTCGGACGAAATCGGGATGAAGGATTCGGAAGTCCGCTGGCCGGACGGCAAGCGTTGTTGCTTCAGCGTGGTCGTCGATCTCAGTCCTGCCTCGACACCTTCAGGGATTACCGCCGCTGATATCACGCATCCGACCTCGCTGTTCGGTATCACGGTCGGGCTGCAGAACATCATGCGGCTGCTGCGGCGATATGGTCTGCGCGCGACCTTCGTCGTCCCCGCCGTGATGGCGGAGATCTATCCCGACCGCATCAAGTCCGTCCGCGACGACGGGCACGAGATCGCCGCCGGAGGATGGAAGCACGAGGATGTCAGCGTGTTGAGCGTGGACGAGGAGAGAGAACGGATCGCGCTGACGACATCGACGCTGGAGCGGGTCCTCGGACGCCGGCCGAAGGGATGGTTTTCCCTGCCTCGGCAGCAGGACGCGTTCGCCGTCGGCAGCGTCGGCGGCGCGACGATGGGTCTGTTGATTGATGCCGGTTACGGCTACATGGGCAACGGGCTCGCGGACGATGCTCCGCACTATTGGGTCGCGGACTTCGTGCAGCGCAAGGCTCTGCTGACGCTGCCATACCATTACAGCTGCGACGATCAGTTCTTTCTGATGTTTCCGACGGAAGGCACAGGCCTTGATCGGGTCAATGCGCTGAAGCGAAACTGGCTTCGCGAGTTCGAGGCCCAGTATCGACGCGGTCGGTACTTCTCGATGACGCTGCATCCGAAAGGGAGCGGCTGGGGACACCACGCCGAGGCGCTCGAAGAGGTGCTTGCATACATCGCGAGTTTTCCTGGCGTATGGAATGCTACGGGAGCGGAATGTGCGGATTACTGGTCCGCGACCTATCCCGCGGACACCCATCTTCGCCTCTCGGCTTCGATCTGGCGGGACTATGAGGGCAGCCTGAGCTGACTCCTCGCGAATATTGATGCGGGCGTTGTAATTATTTTGCGGGAGCATGATGCCGAACCAAACACAGTCAACCGAAGCGGAATCGATTCTCGCCGGCCTGCGTCGCTGGGTCGAGATCGAAACGCCAACCGGTGACGTCGACAACATGGCGCGACTGCTCGACGTGGTTGCCGCAGACTTTGTACAACTCGGCGCCAGCCTGGAGCGAATTCCGGGGACCGATGGGATGGGCGACCATCTGCTGGTCCGGCTGCCGTGGGGGCGCGGGCGGGGCATCCTCTCCGTTTCGCATCTCGACACCGTGTGCCCGCCGGGTGCGGTCGCCATGCGTCGCGACGGCGATCGCTTTCATGGACCCGGCATCGCAGACATGAAGGCGGGCGGCTTTCTGGCATTCAAGGCCGCTCAACACATAGCCGGCTTGGTCCATCAGCCGCACCTTCCGCTGACGCTTCTCTACACCTCGGACGAGGAGATCGGTTCTCCGACCTCTCGCCGCATCATCGAGCGGCTGGCGCGGGAATCCCGCTACGCGCTGATCGCCGAGCCGGCCCGTAAGGATGAGGTCATCACCTTCCGCAAAGGCCGTGCGAAATACCGTCTCGACGTCCAGGGCCGGGAAGCGCATGCCGGCTCGGCTCACGCGAGCGGCCGCAGCGCCATCTCGGAGCTTGCTCGCCAGGTCGTGGAGCTTGACAAATTGACCGACTATTCCATGGGGACGACGGTCAATGTCGGGGAGATCGGGGGCGGGACAGCGTTGAATGTCGTCGCGGGCCGCGCCTTCTGCACCATCGATGTCCGCTTCTCCTCTGCCGAAGCGGGTCGATTAGTCGATGAGACGATCTTGTCCGTCGGGCCGATCGGCAGCGACGTCACGGTCACGCCCAGTGGGGAAATCGAAAAGCCCTGCCTCGAACGGACTGCAGGTGGATTGGAGCTGTTCTCGCTCGCAAAGTCCATCGCGCGCGAGCAGGATATCGACCTCGTCGAAATCTCGAGCGGCGGTGGCAGCGACGGCAATTTCACCTCGGCTGTTGGCACCCCGACCCTGGATGGCCTTGGTGCGATCGGCAATGAGTGGCACTCGCCGAACGAATATGTTGTGGTGTCCGCGCTTCCACGCCGCGCCGAGCTGTTGCGGCGAATGATCACGGAGCTTGGATCATAGATGAGCAGCGTAGCGTGCTCAGCTCGACATCAGTGCGCGCGCGGCGCGGGCGAGGCGGCGGCTGACGGTCTTCTGCCGCAGCGCCTCCGTCCAGTCGAACATGCTTGAATTGATATCATAGTCGCCGCGCTGGGCGTCCGGGATCGCACCGGCCACGATACGTGCGATCAGTTGCGGCAATTCCCGATAGAAAGCCTCGGTGCGATACGGCGGATGCAGCGAGTAAAGCCCGGCGCCCGAACCGAGAAAGTCGATGCGGGAAAGCCCGTTGCGCATCATGGCCGCGGAGATGATCTCCTCCGCCGGCATCGTCAGCGGCGACTGGTGAAACAGTCTTGCCCGGATCCGGCGCTTGAGATTCGGTCGCACCAGCTCCAGCGCTATCGACGCATCGAACTTGTTCTGATCGAGCACGAAGATCCGCGTGCTCACGGTGCGAAAACGGTAAGCCGGGTAGGCGGCGGCGAGCCGCTCGGGCGGCTGGATCCCGGTCAGTCCGGGGAACCCGCCATGCAGATCGCCGAGCGTGCCGTCAGCGCGGGGCGGACCGGGAAGCGGTCCGGCGAACAGTGCACCCGGCGTTGCCGTGAGCCAGCCGATCGCTTCCTCCAGCCAGACCTGGCTGCCGCCGCCGAACAGCATGTCGCTGTCCATGTGCACCACATAATCCGCATTCGCCTGCAACAGACCGTAGAAATAGGCATGGAACGGTCCGCCATCGAAGGCCTTTTCCGGATAGTCGCTGGACGTGGAGAAATAGCGCTGCCGCACGGCCGCGAGCGCCGCCGGCGAATAGTCGACCTCGGCGACCTCCGCCTTCGGCGACTTCCGCGCGATCGCCTCCAGCGATGCGAACAGGCGCCGGCGGCTCTCCTCGTAGGCGCTGCCGGCATAGCGGCCGCTCTTGCTCTGCCTGGTGTCGACGGTGAAGACGATACGATCGACCTGATCGCCCCACACGTCGAGCTGATGTGGAAGTGTGTGGACCGCATGGCGCACGTCCAGCGGATGCAAATTGATCTGAAGCGCGGATCTGACCTGCATCTCATCTCTCCTTGCCGGTGAACGGGCCGGTCACGTCCAAGAGCAGCCCGCGTCTGAAATCAGCTGTTCGAGGGAGGCGGCCTCGGCGGATCGGCCTGGATTTGCACCTTGCGTGCTTCTATCCGCAATTTATCAAACATGGTCCTCGGCAGAAGCCAATTCGCCCTGCGTCGTTAATGAACCGCAGAGCGTCAATGATTGAGTAACCATTCTTGTTAGGCAAGCACGGGAGCTGCGGTCCGCATTCGAGCGCGTTCAGCCGAAATCAGCTCTTTCTGACCAACCGCCAGCGACCGGGAGTCGTCCCAACCCGCGCTGAGAAAGCTCTCGTGAAGTGGCTTTGATCGGAGAAGCCGCATTTGATCGCAATGTCTATGAGCGGCAGCGAGGTGCCGACGAGCAGGCGCTTGCTTTCCTCGATGCGCTGATCCATCAGCCAGCGATGCGGCGGAGTGCCGGTACTGATCTTGAAGGCCCGGGCAAAATGGGCCGTCGACAAGCCACATTCGGTCGCGATGTGTGCCAGGGAAACCTCCCCGTCGAGATGAGCGCGTATCAGGTCCTTCGCGATGCGAAGCTGCCAGGGCGTCAATCCACTGCGTTGCAGGCGATCGACGGGAAGAATGCTGGTGTAGGTGTGAAGGAAATGCGCGTTGAGCGCCATCGCAACAGAGCCAACGAACAGCTCGTTGGCCTCGTGCGGCCGTTCAAGCGCGGGCAACAGGCACTTGCCGAGATGCGCCACGACAGGATCGCGGATGTTCGTACCCGCCGCAATGTCGAACTGAACGTGCGCAGCCTCAAGCTCGCTCGCAAGGCCACTCAACGCGCTGTGCGGCAGATACAGATAAAGAAAATCGAACGGATCCTGGAAGCGAACGATCGTCTCGCATCGCAGATCGTAGATGCTGGTCTCGTCCTTCGCGGCGCCTTTGCGGGCATGGCGTCCATCAACCCATGCCTCCGCCCTTTGACGTCGCAGCCGCAGACACAGCGCGAACGCTGCATCGGGCGGTGACGGTAAGGTTGGATCGCTGGACGGCCCGAAATGGGTCATCCGCACCGCGGCGAACGTTCCCTTCTGGAGTGACTTGACGAGGCCCGTGCCGGGCTGCCGGATCATCGGGAATAATGTGGCAAGCCGCTCGCCATAGAGTCCGCAATCGTCCATGCTCTACGTTCGACGCTCCGCCGGCAACGATCCCCAGTCATTGCCGTCGGCGTATACTCCCTTTGCCCGCGCCCATTGCGGGTCTTGATGTGCCGGATTGCTGTATCTCAGAATGACAATCGTCGCGCAGTCAAAAGTTGCATGAAGGTATCTTATTCCCGTCGCCGGCTCGTGAGGGGCCGATCCCGGGTGACACGCGCGACAACGGAAGGCCGGATCCGAGTTGTCGACGATGTGAAACTACTGGACCGGGGCAAGGTCGACCGAGCAGTCCTCGCTGTTGCCGCTTGTGCGCTCCTTCTTGACCGGTCTCAGGTCAGCAAATGCCTCTTCCAAAATCGTGGCCACCTCCAGCAGCGAAATCATCAGCCGGGGCGTTCGCCGAAGCTTTTCTTCGACGGCGGCCGCATGGAGATCGCTGAGCGTTCGCCCGCCGCGCAGTCGCCGCCGCCCAAAGGCGATCTTGTGGACGTTGCCGGAAATATATCCGACCGACTCCCACGACTGTTTCGACTCCTGCAACAGCTCGTCCGCCATTCGCTGCATCACCTTGATGATGGCAATCATATCCCGCCTGGCACCGATGAGGCCGCCATGGCCGTCGCGCTCGATAGAGGAGGCCGCCACGGATTGGCTTTGCAGATCGGCGAGTTGGTCCAATAGCGTCGTGAATTGCGTCCGCGCAACGCCGGCGAGAGCCTCGAGCAAGGACAGATTGCTCTGCATCGACGCGGTTGCGACCTCCGGCTTGATCAGCGTGAAATACATCAAATACCCCAGAGACAACAAAGCAAACAGCTAAAGTGCAATTCTAGGAGGCTTCAATCGAGGGCGCTTGAACGTCTTGAGCCACGATTGATCATTGCAAGCCTCAAGAACAAATTCGGGAACAATAGGCAACAAGGTCGCGCGCGAGCACCCGGTGCGTAACTATCTGTTCATCTTCCAGCGGGTCTTTGTGGGAACGACGCCCGGTTTGAGGCGAAGGGACTTTACCTGCTTCCCCCAGCCACCAAGACCGTGCTCGTGTGCCAGGAGCCAGGGCGCAAACTCGGGTGCGGCGTGCGCGACATTCGCCCGGAGCGGCGCTGAACGCGAGGGGTTACGATGGTGTAGCCCCTTCTCCTCGTTGTCAGAATGCCTTAGGACGTGGCGAGGACGAGGGGTGAGATGGCAAAGCAGACCGTGAAGAAGCCGCCCGCACTCAAGGGCGTATCGGCAGCCGAACGGGCACTCGCGGTGTTGACCGCGTTCCGCCGCGGCGATGGCGCCTTGAGCCTGGCCGAGCTCGCGGAGCGCACGGGCCTCGTCAAGAGCACGATCCTGCGGCTGGCCGTGTCGCTGCAGCAATACCGGCTGCTCGCGCGCCTGCCTGACGGCTCGTACCGGCTCGATGCGGAGACCTTGCGCCTCGGCACGGCCTATCAGCAGGCGTTTCGTCTGGCCGACCACGTCATGCCGGTGCTCGAGCAGCTCGCGGCAAAAACCGGCGAGACCACGTCCTTCTATGTCCGCAATGGCGAGGAGCGGCTGTGTCTGTTCCGGGTGGAGAGCAGCAATCGTATCCGGATGACGGTGCAGCCGGGCGATACGCGTCCGATGGACAAATCTGCCATCGCGCAAACGCTGCGGCGGTATGAGTCCGGGCCGCCCGGGCCGGATGACGAGCTGCCGCTGTTCACCTCCGGCATGACGGATCCTCATGCGGCCGCTCTCGCCATGCCCGTCTTCGGCATCGGCGACTCCCTGATCGGGGCGTTGGCGATCTCGGGGCCGGTCAGCCGGCTCACGAGCGCGCGGGCGGAGCAGATCAAGCCGGCGCTGGTCGAGGCCGCAAGCAGGCTGACCCTGGCCTGCGGCGGAACTCCGTCCTCCGGCACGGCGAAAAGCGGACGCCGGCGAGTCGGTTCCGCGTAAAACGAAACGCGGTTTCGTTTCAGCTTGCGACGGCGGCTTCGGCGGGCGACAATCCTGTCGAACTCTATGTTCTGCCAAGCGCGTCCCAAAGGCCAGCCCATGACATTCTTCAGCCCGCCGCGCCGGATCGAGACCAGCATCTTCACGCGACTTCCTGACCATCTTCGCAAACCGCGCCGCACCGCCTGGGCCGATGCCAACCAAGGCGGACGCGAGATCGATTCCTTCCTCGAAGGGCCGTCCTTCGATCGGCAGGGGCGGCTCTACGTCACCGACATTCCCCATGGCCGCATCTTCCGCGTCAGCGCAGACGGGGGGTGGGAGCTGGTGTCCGAATATGATGGCTGGCCGAACGGCCTGAAGATCCACCGCGACGGCCGCGTGTTCATCACCGATTACAAGCGCGGGATCATGCTGCTCGATCCCGCCAGCGGCAACGTCACGCCATTCCTGGAGACGGCGGCGAGCGAGAGCTTCAAGGGCGTGAACGATCTCGTCTTCGCATCTTCAGGCAATCTCTATTTCACCGACCAGGGCCAGACCGGGATGCATGATCCGACGGGCCGGGTCTGGAAGCTCACGCCGGATGGCCGGCTCACCTGCCTCATCAACACGATCCCGAGCCCGAACGGCATCGTCGTCGATCCCGAGGAAAGCTTTCTGCTGGTCGCGGTGACGCGCGCCAACCAGATCTGGCGCGTGCCGCTGCCGGCGAGCGGCCTGACCACCAAGGTCGGCATCTTCTCGCATCTGCACGGCGGCCCGGGTGGTCCCGATGGACTGGCGCTCGATGACGGCGGCAACCTTCTGGTCTGCCACACCGGTTTCGGCTCGGTCTGGCGGTTGTCGCCGCTGGCCGAACCGCTCGACCGCATCGTCTCCTGCGCCGGCGTCGGGACCACCAATCTTGCCTTTGGCGGACCGCAGCGAAAGAGCCTCTTCATCACCGAGAGCCGTACTGGAACACTGCTCCGGGCCGAGCTCGAAACGCCGGGCCTGGCGATGTTCTCGCACGCCGATTAACGGCGGGAACCGGCGCCGTAACCAACGGCCGCCGCTTCACTTTCTCCTGGGCACACCCTCGTCCGGCGGACATGGACGCCGCTTTGGCTTTTCATGAAATGAAACGCCGTTGCAAAATGAATTGCAACGGCGTTCTGTTTTTGCTAAGGCGCCTCCCATGGCCGGGACAACACCGGCGCCCCCGGGAGGGAACCCATGGCAAGCGTCGCTGCCGCTTCAGTCCAACAGGGCTTCACAGCCGAGGAGGAGAAGATCCTCTCGAAGGTGCTGTGGCGGATCGTGCCCTTTCTGCTGCTCTGCTACATCGTCGCCTATCTCGACCGGGTCAACGTCGGCATCGCCAGCCTGACGATGAACGGCGATCTCGGCATCTCGCCGTCCGCATTCGGCTGGAGCGCCGGACTGTTCTTCTTCGGTTATTTCCTGGCGGAAGTGCCGAGCAACCTGGCCTTGCAGGCCGTCGGCGCCCGCAAATGGATCGCCCGCATCCTGATCACCTGGGGCCTGATCTCGGCAGCAACGGCGTTCGTGGTCGGCCCCGTCAGCTTCGGCGTGATGCGCTTCCTGCTCGGGCTTGGCGAGGCAGGCTTCACGCCCGGCGTGTTCCTCTATTTCACCTACTGGTTTCCGGCGCGCATCCGCGGCACGGCGACGGCGGCATTTCTGCTCGGCATCCCGATCGCGAACATCATCGGCGCACCGATCTCGAGCTCGCTGCTCACCCTCGATGGCCTCGGCGGCCTGCATGGCTGGCAGTGGCTCTTGATTCTCGAGGGCCTGCCGGCGACCCTCCTGGGAATCGTGTGCTTCTTCACGCTCACGGACAAGCCAGAGCAGGCCAAGTGGTTGAGCCCTGACGAGCGGCGTTGGCTCGCCGAGGTGCTGGCAGCAGAGCGCGAGGCCATTGCCACAAAACATCCCTCGCGGCTCAGGGACGCCTTCATCAATTGGCGGGTCCTCGTCTGCGCCGCCGTCAATTTCTGCGCCATCATCGGCTCGGTCGGTCTCGGGCTGTGGATGCCGCAGATCATCAAGGGCTTCGGCTTCGGCGTCGTGACCGTCGGCTTCATCGCCGCCATTCCCTATATCTGCGGCGCCATCACCATGATGCTGTGGGCGCGACTGTCGGACAACGGCGGCGAGCGCAGCTGGTTCGTGGCATCGGGCCTGCTCGTCGGCGCGGCCTCGCTGATCGTCTGCGGCTATGCGACATCGTCCGCGCTGATCTCGATCGTCGCGCTCTGCGGCGCCGTGATCGGCATCATGTGCTACCAGTCGACCTTCTGGCCGATCCCGTCGAGCTTCCTCACCGGCAGCGCCGCCGCCGGTGGCCTCGCGATCATCGTCTCGATCGGCAATCTCGGCGGCTTCGTCGGTCCTTATCTCATCGGCATGATCAAGCAGTCGACCGACAGCTTCTCCTGGGCCCTGATCTCGGTGGCCGCGTTTCTTGCCCTGGCCGCCATCCTGATCCGCCTGGTTGGCGCCAGTCTGCAGCGACAGGCCGGAACGGCTGACGGCCGCACCGGGCCCATCGCATCCCTCTCGAAAGGAATTTGAAATGAGCGAACGAAAGCAGTTCCGTCTCGGTCTGGTCGGTTATGGCGAGATCGGCAGCACGCTGGGCAAAGGGCTGCGCGAGGCCGGCCTGCAGCAGATTGTCTGCTATGACAAATACGCCTTCGACGGTCCGTATGCCGATCTGATCCAGGGCCGCGCCAGGGCCGCGGGCGTGACATTGGTCAGGTCCAATCGGGAATTGGCCGATGCGGCGGAGCTGATCTTCAGCGTCACGCCGGGCTCGAGGTCACTCGAAAGCGCTGATGCCTTCGCGCCTGTTCTCGATGGCCGCCACACCTTCCTCGACTTCGCCTCGGCCACGCCGAAGGTGAAATACGGCGTCGCCGAACGGCTCGCCGGCACCGGCGCCACACTCGGTGACGGCTCCATCATGGGCACGCCGAAGCACGGCTATGCGATGCACATGATGTCGAGCGGTCCTGCGGGGCAGCGCGTGGTCGACCTGCTGGTGCCCTGGGGCATGAGCATCGAATTCGTCGGCGAGAAACTCGGCACGGCCTCCGGCATCAAGATCCTGCGCTCCGTCCTGATCAAGGGCATCGAGGCGCTGATCGACGAGACGCTGCTGGCGGCCCGATCCTACGGCCTCGATGAGACGGTACTGGCCTCGGCCTCGAAGACGCTGACGCGTCCGTTCATGGACACGGTCGAGAGCCTGACACCGTCAGGCGTCATCCATGCCAAGCGACGTACCGAAGAGGTCGAGATGGCGGCCGAGGCGGTCGAGGATGCCGGCATCGAGCCATTGATGGCGCGCGCGACCGCGGCGCGGCTGCGCTGGAAGGACAGCCTCGGCCTGAAGGAGCATTTCAGGGGCGTCGTTCCCGGGAATTACAGGATCGCGATCGATGCGATCGCGGCCAAAATGCAGGCCAGCGCGAAAGCAGCCGAATAAACCAACACAAAAAGCAAAAAGGGAGAGAAACGTGACGGCTGCTCGAACGGACATCGACCCGATAGAGAAGGCGACGATGCGCAGGGTGATCCTGCGCCTCGTGCCGTTCCTGATGATCTGCTACTTCTTCGCACTGCTCGATCGCGTCAATGTCGGCTTCGCGGCGTTGCAGATGAACAAGGATCTCGGCCTCACGCCGGCGACGTTCGGCTTTGGCGCCAGCCTGTTCTTCGTCTCCTATTTCCTGGTGGAAGTCCCCAGCAACCTGGCGCTGCAGAAAGTCGGCGCTCGGCGCTGGATCGCCCGGATCATGATCACCTGGGGCCTGGTGACGGCGTGCATGGCGCTCGTCGTGGGGCCGTATTCGCTGTACGCGATGCGCTTCATCCTGGGCGCGGCGGAGGCCGGCTTCTTTCCCGGCGCGATCCTTTATCTGACCTACTGGCTGCCATCCGAATATCGCGCGCGCATCCTGGCGACCTTCACGGTCTCGATCCCGCTTGCGACCTTCCTGGGGTCACCGCTTTCCGTCGGCCTGCTCGAACTTGACGGCGTGCTTGGCCTGCGCGGCTGGCAGTGGCTGTTCATCCTGGAGGGATTGCCGACCGTTTTCCTCGGGCTCGCCTGCCTGTTCGTCCTGACCGACAGGCCCGAAGGCGCGGCCTGGCTGACCAATGAGCAGCGCGATTGGTTGACGGCCCGCATGGCGGCGGATGCAGCCGCGCGCAAGCCGGTCGGGCATCTCTCGCTCTGGCAGCTTGCCACCAATAAATATTTCCTGGTCATGGCCCTGGTCTGCTCCGGGGCGTCCGCCACCGGCAGCGTGCTGTCGGTCTGGCAACCGCAGCTGCTGAAATCGTTCGGCCTGTCGAATCTGCAAACCGGCTTCGTCAACGCGATCCCCTACGGCATTGCGACCGTGCTCATGGTGCTGTGGGGACGGCATTCGGACAAAACAGCCGAACGGCGCTGGCACACGGCCATTCCGCTGCTGTTCGCCGCCGGCGGCTTCACGGCATTGAGCCTGACCGGAACGGCAGTCGCGCCGACCATCGTCATGGTGACGTTCTGCCTGGTCGGCGCCTATGCCTTCAAGGGGCCGTTCTGGGCGCTGTCGGCGAGCTGGCTTTCGACCAGCACGCTCGCGGCCGGCCTCGCCGGCATCAACGCGATCTCCAATCTGATCGGCGGCGGCCTGATGGTGAACGTAGTCGGCCTCGTCAAGGAGCAGACGGGCAGCTTCGTGCTCGGGATGCTGCCGCTGGCCCTGCTGTGCGCCGTGGCGGCGACCTTGGTCCTCGTGCTCGGCCGCAACGTCGCGCGCGCGGCCGACATGGTGGCGGTGAAATCATGAGCGAGCACGGCAAGTCATCACAGCACGCCATCACCCGGCGCGGCGTTCTCGCCGGGGTGTTGGCCGCGAGCACGGGCGCCTGGGCCGGCGGCATCGAGCAGGCGGTGCCCAACAGCATGGGGTCGGCGCCGCCGCGCTTGAACGCGCCTGCGGATGCGTGCGATTGCCATCACCATATTTACGACCAACAGTTTCCTGTTTCGCCGCATTGGCACCAGGGCTTTCCGCCCGGTGCGACCGTCGCCGATTATCGAAATCTCCGGCGCCGGCTCGGCATCACCAGGAGTGTGGTGGTGCAGCCGTCGACCTACGGGGTCGATAACCGGTGTCTCGCGGACGCGCTGGGCCAGCTCGGCTCATCGTCGCGCGGCGTTGCCGTCGTCCATACCGATGTCGAGGAAGCAGAGCTGCGCGCGCTGGCCGAGGCCGGGGTCCGCGCCATCCGCGTCAATTTCGTGTCGCCGCAGAGCTGGGGCACGACAACGCCGCAGATGCTTGCCGCACTCGCCAGGCGCGTCGGCCCGCTGGGCTGGCACGTGCAGATCCTGATGACCGGCGACCAGATCGTCAATCATGAGAAAGTCATCCGGTCGCTCCCCACCAAGGTGGTGATCGACCATCTCGGGCGTATTCCCCAGCCAGATGGCCTCAAGCATCCTGCGTTCGCAGCTGTCCGCCGCATGCTCGATGAGGGCCGCACCTGGGTGAAGGTCACCGAGCCGTACGAAGACAGCAAGCTCGGTCCGCCCTATGCCGATTCCAGCGAGGTGGCGCGTGCCTACGTGCAGGCAGCGCCGGAGCGCATCCTGTGGGGTACGGACTGGCCGCATCCGACCCAGCGCGGCACCAAGCCTGACGATTCTTTGTTGCTCGATCTTCTCGCCGACTGGGCGCCGGACGAAAAGACGCGCCGGCGGATTCTGGTCGACAATCCCGCCGAACTGTTCGGATTCTAGAGCTCATCGCATATGGTTGCGCGATGCTGCGGCATCGGCACTGGGCTCCCTCTCCCGCAAGCGGGAGAGGCGAGAAACGAGGCTCTCAATCCACGCCTTCGCACTTCAGCTCGCGCAATTGCTTGTCCACCCAGGAGGCGTCGTGGGTGCCGGCCTCGATATTGGCCATCTGCTTCTGCTCGGCCTCGAACTTCGCGGTGGCCGCCTTGA
The DNA here is from genome assembly GCF_019455395.1 of Bradyrhizobium sp. BR 10261. NCBI lineage: Bacteria > Pseudomonadati > Pseudomonadota > Alphaproteobacteria > Hyphomicrobiales > Nitrobacteraceae > Bradyrhizobium > Bradyrhizobium sp. BR 10261. Next base: position 198,592 of record NZ_JACOFQ010000004.1, on the reverse strand, counting down.
ACACCGGCTCGGTCTGATCGAACGGCACGCAGAGCAGGCCGTCATCGTCGCCGATGATGAGGTCGCCGGGCTCGATCACCATGCCGTCGATCGCGATCGCAACGTTGATTTCGCCGGGCCCGTTCTTGTAGGGGCCGCGATGCGTCACGCCGGCCGCGAAAACCGGAAATGTCTGGCCGCGGATGAAGCCGGCGTCGCGGATCGCGCCGTTGATGACGAGGCCGGCCACACCGCGCTTGACCATCTGCATCAACATCATCTCGCCGGTAATGGCGTTGGTGAGATCGCCGCCGGCATCGACGACGATGACGTCGCCGGGCTCGGCCAGCGCGATCGCCTTGTGCACCATGAGATTGTCGCCCGGCGCCGTCTTGACCGTCAGCGCGGGACCCGCGAGCCCGCCACTCCTATGCATGGGGCGAAGCCGCGCACCGCCGGCCGTCAGGCGCGACATGCTGTCGCTGACATTGGCGACCGGTAGCTGCGCGAAACGCTCGACCACCTCAGTGCCGATCTTCCTGGTGCGCTTCAAGATTCTGAATCCGACGGGCATGAACGGTTCTCCAAATTGGTTCAAATTTATAGAACGCCGTTTCATTATTCGCAATGCGCGTCATCGATCGCTTGGCACGCCGCGCGAATTGCCGAGTTGGGCCGGTGGGACGATCGAATGACGGGCGGCAAAATCGATCAGGGCGCCGCGCGCGGGACTGTCCGGCTGCAGCAAGCCCCTGTGCGTGCCGAACAAGGTCACGGCCACTTCGATCTCGCCCTGCCAGTTCGTGATCGCGGACGAGATCGCGACCAGGCCCGGAATGTAGCGTCCGTCGACATAGGCAATGCGTTCGCGCCGGATCTTCATCGTCACGGCCTCCACACTTGCCATGTCGGGATTGAGATCCGGCCAGCTGACGCCGACGGAGGCGGCACGCTCGAGTTCGTTTTGCAGCCGCACGGCCAGTTGCGCCGCCGGCAGATAGGAGAGGAAGACGCGTCCGGTCGCGGAGTCCAGCAAGGGAAACGTGCTGCCAAGACCAATCGACGTGGTCGTCAGATGTGGGCCCCGCTCCAGTCTGACCACGGTCGGGCCGTTGTGACTCCAGACAGCGAGCAGCGCGGCATGCCCTGTCGTCGCGGCCAATTCCTCGAGCTCGTCGGAGGCGCGGACGACGAAATTGTTCCGGCTGATGGCCGCGACCCCCAGTTCGGCGGCTTCGCGGCCGAGGTCATAGCGGCCGGACCGCTCCTTCTGCACGGCAAGGCCGGCATGAATGAAGCTCGCCAGATAGCGATGCACCTTGCTCGGCGGCATGCCGGCTTCGCGCGCGATGTCCGATAGCGTCGCCGGACCATCGAAGGACCTGAGGACTCGCAGGACCGAAAGTGCGGCGTCGAGAGCCTGGATACCGCCGGGGGCCGTCCCGCCGCTCTCGTCGTCAGTCTCTTTCGCCCGCGTCCGTTTCATCTCAACATGTCCTTGAACTCCTGCGGCACGCTCGCACCGCGGAGTTCGCCCGTATCAGTGACAGCGGCCCAGGCGCGCTGTTCGAAGCCGCTCGCAATCTGCACGTTTCCGCTCGACAGCTTGTAGTCGATTCGAAACCGCCGCTCTTGCCACTCGGCCACCTCTGCACGGATCACCAGCTCGTCGTCGTAGCGGGCAGGCCCCATGAACTGGGCCCCGACATTGACCAGCGGCGTGACGCTGCCAAAGCGCCGCTTGAGCTCCCGCTGGCTCAATCCGCGGTGACGCAGCCAGCGCTGCCAGGTGCAGTCAAACCAGTAGAAGTAGTTGGGATAAAAGACGATTCCGGCTTCGTCGCAATCGCCCCATTCGATCGTGAAAGCTGTCTCGAACATCCAAGGACCCTCCCGGCAAGCCTGTCGGCGCGAAGCCTAAACGCGTCGCGTCCATTCCTCATAAGAAAAATGATTCCTCAATGTGCAAGAAATATGTTGCATCAGGTGAAATCTATTGCATAATAGGAAAAATAGAAGCGGACAACAAACGCAACAGGGAAGGGAAGGTCATGCGGCTCAGTCGCATTGCGGTGATGGGAGGAGGTCCTGCGGGCCTGTATTTCGCCGCCCTCTGGAAGCGTCGGCATCCCGAGGCCGATGTCGATGTCTTCGAGCAGAATCCCGAGGGAGCAACCTGGGGATTTGGTGTCGTCTTCTCCGACAAGGCGCTCGACTTCCTTCGCGCCGATGATCCTGACACGGCCGAGGCCGTTGCGGCCCGCATGGAGACGTGGCGCGACATCACGCTCGTCCATCGCGGCGAACGCATCGTGCTCGACGGTGTCGGCTTCTCCGCGGTCGGGCGGCTCGATTTCATCACGCAATTGACCGAGCGCGCGCGATCCGCCGGCGCAAATCTGCACTTCGGCAAGCTCGTGCGTTCCGTCGACGAGCTCGCGGGATACGATCTGATCGTCGCCGCCGACGGCGTCAACTCGCTGGTGCGACGGAGCTACGAGGGCGACTTCAACACGTCGCTTTCCTATGACGACAACAAGTTCGCCTGGTACGGCACCACCAAGCGCTTCGAAACGCTGACCCAGACCTTCGTCGAAACCGAGTTCGGCTGTTTCAACGCCCATCACTATCGCTATTCACCGACGATGAGCACCTTCATCGTGGAGTGCGATCGTGCAACCTGGCTCCGCGCCGGCTTTGCCGAGAAGACCGAGGAAGAGAGCAGGGCGCTTTGCCAGAAGGTGTTCGCCGATACGCTCGAAGGGCATCCTCTCGTCGGCAACAAATCGGTCTGGCGCAATTTTCCCTGGCTGTGGAACGACCGCTGGTCGCACCGCAACATGGTGCTCGTCGGCGACGCGCTCCACACTGCGCATTTCTCGATCGGATCGGGCACGCGCCTCGCCCTCGAGGACGTCATTGCCCTTGTCAACGCGCTGGACGGCGAACCGCGCAATCTCCGCCATGCGCTGGAGCATTACGAAGCCACGCGCCGCCCGGTGGTGGAGAAGCTGGTCAAGGCCGCAAGGACCAGCGCGGCCTGGTACCAGCGCTTTGCCGAACACATGAAGCTGGCTCCGCTGGATTTCGGCTACAGCTACATTACCCGTTCCGGCCGGATCGACGACAGCCAGCTCCGCGCGATGTCACCGCGCTTCATGGCGCGTTACGACGCCGGTTCATTGGTCCCCAGCACGTAGCGATGATGAGGAGCGCTGCCATGACGGACGGAATCGACCAAACGCTCTCGAATGCGATCGTGGACCATGTGCCTGATGATGCGCCCTGCGCGCAGGAGATCGGCTTCGATATTGCCGAGCGCTACAACGCCAGCGAAATCCTGTTCGGCAATCTCGGCGCCGGCCGCGCCGACAAGGTCGCGATCTACACCGCGGCCGGCAACACCAGCTATGGCGAGTTGTGTGCCAGGGCCGCCCAATGCGGCAACGCGCTTCGCTCGCTCGGGCTTCGCCGCGGTGACCGCGTGCTCCTCCTGCTGAACGACACAGCGTCCTATCCCGCGGCGTTCTTCGGCGCGGTCCGTGCCGGCTTCGTGCCGATGCTGATCAACACGTTGTCGCCCAAGGACCTCATCGGCTTTTACCTGCAGGACTCGGCCGCGCCGGTCGCGGTCGTCGACGCCGAATATGCTGCCCTGTTCGACCGGGAGACGGTCGCAGCAACGCAGCTGCATACGTTGGTCGTGCTCAACGGCGAGGTCGCGGTCGAGTCCCCGGTCAAGGTTCTGGGCGGTGACCATTGGTTCGACCAGTTTCCTTCAGAGCTGGATGCTGCGCCGACGTCCCGCGACGACATGGCGTTCTGGATGTACTCCTCGGGCAGCACCGGCCGGCCGAAGGGCATCGTGCATCTGCAGCACGACATGGCCTACACGGCCGACAGTTTCGGCCGTCACATCCTGGCAATCGAAGAGAGCGATATCTGCTTCTCGGTGCCAAAAATCTTCTTCGCCTACGGGTTCGGCAACTCGATCACGTTCCCGTTCTCGGTCGGCGCCAGCACGATCCTGCTCGCCGGGCGGCCCGAGCCGGGCGCCGTCCTGGACCTGATCGAGCGGTTCAAGCCGACACTTTTCTTCGGCCTGCCGACGCTCTACAACGCGCTGCTGCATCATCCGCGCATCGAAACTGCCGATCTGTCGAGCGTGCGCCTCAGCCTGTCGGCCGCCGAAGTGCTGTCGCAGGACATCTTCAGCGACTGGAAGCGACGCTTCGGGCTCGAGATCGTCGAAGGGCTCGGATCGACCGAAGTGTTGCACATCTATCTGTCGAACACGCGCGCGCAGAGGAAGACCGGCACCGCGGGCAAGCGCGTTCCCGGCTATGAGATTCGCCTGACCTCGCCCGAAGGGCAGCCCGTCGCGCAAGGCGAAGAAGGCGTGATGTGGGTCCGCGGTCACTCCAACGCGCCGTGCTACTGGAACAGGCCTGACAAGACCGCGCAGACCATGCGCGAGGCGGGATGGATCTGGACCGGCGACAGGCTCGTCGAGGATGCCGACGGCTTCTTCACCTTCGTCGGCCGCGTCGACGACCTCATCAAGGTGAGCGGCCAGTGGATCTACCCGGTCGAGATCGAGCTCTGCCTGTCGGAGCATCCCGCGGTCCGGGAATGCGCGGTCCTGGGCCTCGAGCTTCCCGACCGCCGCATGACCACGAAAGCGTTCGTGATCCTTCGGGACGGTCATGCGGCGAGCGAGACGTTGACGCGGGAGCTGCAGGATCACGTCAAGTCGAAGCTGCTTCCCTACAAATATCCGCGCCTGATCGAATACCGGTCCGAACTGCCGAAGACGGGAACGGGCAAGATCGACCGGCAGAAGCTGCGCAGCGCCCCGCTGGTGGCCTGAACGGGCCTCCTCCTTCTCTCAAAGTCTCCTGAAGGTCACAGCCTAGAAACCCACGCTCACTGGAGTTCGTGATGTCCGCTGCTGATGTTGTAGACGTTACCGAGGCTATCGAAGAGGCGCGGTTCGGACGCCTCCAGCTTCTGATCCTGGTTCTTTGCGCATGGATCGCGCTGCTCGACGGTTTCGACACGCAGGCGATCGCCTATGTCGCACCTGTGATCGCCGAGAAATGGGGGATCGCCATGGCCGGCTTCGGTCCGATCTTCGGCGCGGGCCTCGCCGGCCTAGCCGTCGGTGCATTCGTCCTCAGCCCGGCGGCCGACCGGTTCGGCCGCCGGAGCGTGATCCTGCTGTCCGTGCTGCTGTTCGGGATGTTCGCACTCGTCACGGCGCGTGCGACCACGCTGAACGAGCTCTTGGTCTACCGTTTCCTGACCGGCCTTGGCCTCGGCGGCGCCATGCCCAACATCGTCGCTCTGACCAGCGAATACGCGCCGAAACGGATGCGCGCGCTGCTCATCGCCATCATGTTCTGCGGCTTTCCGCTGGGCTCGACCATCGGCGGCCTGATCAGCGCGCCTCTGATCGGAGCGTTCGGCTGGCAGGCGGTTTTCGTCGTCGGCGGCGTGCTTCCGCTTCTCACCCTGATCGCGCTGTTCGCCTGGCTGCCCGAGTCGATCCGCTATCTCCTGACGCGCGAGGTCGCAGATATCAGGGTTGCGACATTGCTCGCAAGGCTTGATCCTGATATCTCGGCGACCGCGGCGAGCCGCTACGTCGTGCATGGTTCGCAAGGATCGGGCTTCCAAGGATCTGGCTTCCCCGTGACGAAGCTCCTCGCCGAAGGCCGCGCATCCATGACGGTCCTGCTCTGGATCGCGTTCTTCATGAACCTGCTCGTCATGTACTTCCTCGTGAACTGGATGCCCTCGCTGCTCAAGGCGAGCGGCCTGCCCCTCAACATCGCGATCCTCTCGACGGCGGTGCTGAATGCCGGGGGCGTCGTCGGCGCGATCGTCCTCGGCCGCTTCGTCGACCGGCTCGATCCCTATCTGGTGCTCGGCGGCGCCTATCTGGCTTCGGCCCTCTTCATCGCGGGGATTGCCTTCGGATCGACCAGTGTCTGGACGTTGATGATCTCGACCTTCCTCGCCGGCTTCGGCGTGGTCGGTGCGCAGATCGGCATGAACGCGCTGGCCGCCGGCCTTTACCCGACCGAGATCCGCTCCACCGGCGTGGGCTGGGCGCTGGGTGTCGGCCGCATCGGCTCGATCATCGGCCCGGTCGCGGGCGGCGTGCTGCTCGGCTTCGGATGGGACGCGCAGTCCGTCGTCCTGACCGCGGCGGTGCCGGCGGTGCTGGCGGGCCTTGCGGTGATCGCGCTGCGCCGACGCGAGCCGTCGCTCAAGCTCGTGCCGTCGGCGGCGACACTCCATCACTAACAGCGAGACAGACCATGTCCCATCAAGCCATCATGGCGCCCACCGCCGACACGCCAGAGCGCCGGGCGTTCTACGACAAGATCGACAAGAGAAACCTGACGGCCCTGTGGCTGTCGCTGGCCGATCTGGTCACGCCGGAGCCGAGAAGCGCGTGCCGCCCTGCATCCTGGCGCTTCGACGAGATCCGCGCCTACATGCTCGAGGCCGGCAGTCTCATCACTGCGAAGGAGGCGGAGCGGCGGGTTCTCGTGCTCGAAAATCCCGGTCTTCGCGGCCAGTCGAAGATCACGACGGATCTCTACGCCGGCGTGCAGCTGGTGATGCCGGGCGAGGTTGCGCCGGCGCACCGCCATACGCAATCCGCTTTACGGTTCATCCTCGAGGGTGAGGGCGCCTACACCGCGGTCAACGGCGAACGCACCATCATGCATGAGGGCGATTTCATCATCACCCCACCCTGGGCCTGGCACGATCACGGCAACCCCGGCTCGAAGCCGGTGTTCTGGCTGGATGGTCTCGACATCCCCGTCATTCAGATGCTGGATGCATCCTTCGCCGAGCATCTCGACGTCGACGAGCAGCCGATCACGAGGCCCGTCGGCGACAGCGACGCCCGCTATGGCCACAATTTGCTGCCGGTCGATCACAGGGGAGGTGGCGGCACCTCGCCGGTGTTCAACTATCCCTATGCACGCACGCGCGAACAGCTCGAACGCTTGCGGCGCGCCGCCGCCTGGGATCCCTGCCACGGACTCAAGATGCGCTACACCAATCCGATCACGGGCAATCACGCCATGGCCACCATGGCGACTTTCATCCAGCTGCTGACGAAGGGCTTTTCCACCGCCGCCTACCGCTCGACGGATGCCACCGTGTTCGTGCCGATCGAGGGCAAGGGCCGCAGCGTCATCTCGTCTCGGACAGGCGAGGACATCGTGGTCGACTGGAGCAAGCGCGACATCTTCGTCGTTCCGTCCTGGCATCGCGTGCGTCATGAGGCGATCGGCGGCGACGCCGTGATCTTCTCCTATTCCGACCGACCCATTCAGGAAGCTCTGCATCTGTTCCGAGAGGACCGTGGCAATGCCTGACACCATCTCTCACCCCGACTTCGTTCTGCCTGTGCCGCCGCAAGCCTCCGTTGCCGTCCATCGTTCCCTGGCGCGCTTTCCGGTGCGCCGGATCATCTGCGTCGGTCGCAACTACGCGGCGCACGCCCGCGAGATGGGGCGCGATCCCGACCGCGAGCCGCCGTTCTTCTTCATGAAGCCCGCCGACACGGTCGTCGACGACGGCACGACGGTTCCTTATCCGCCGCAGACCAGCAACTTCCACTACGAGATCGAACTGATCGTCGCGATCGGGCAGGGCGGCACGGACATCCCCACGGGGCGCGCGCTCGATCATGTCTGGGGCTATGGCGTCGGCATCGATCTGACCCGTCGCGATCTCCAGCTTCAGGCCCGCGAGCAGGGCCGTCCCTGGGACTGGGGCAAGGGTTTCGATCTCTCGGCGCCAATCGCGCCGCTGCGACCGGTCTCGGACGTCGGCCATCCCAACGCCGGGCGCATCTGGCTTGCCGTCGACGGCACGCTCAAGCAGGATTCCGACATCTCAAAGCTGATCTGGCCTGTGTCTGATATCATCTCGATCTGCTCGCAGTCGATGGCGATCAAGCCCGGTGACATCATCATGACGGGAACGCCGGAAGGCGTCGGCCCCGTGCGGCGAGGCCAGGTGATGACAGGAGGAATCGAGGGGCTGGGCGAAATCAGGATACCCGTCAGATAGGATTGTCGGGGCGGAAGAGCGGACCTTCGATCGGTGGTCGACGATGCAAGCGCAGCACCGGCGCGCGTCGACCTGCGCTCTTTCACCTTAAGTTGTTGTAAATGGTCATGGACTATCTGGGTGGCATGCCCGTACTTGTCATGCCCTCCAGTCGCGCCGCTCTTTCAGACAGGGAATTCTCCGCAACAGAACGCGTCGGCGGGCCGTATCCGCCGTCCGCCTTAAGGCGGTGGTCGTGATGGTTGCTCTGGACACGAACGCGGGCGCGGTCATGCGCCGGCCGATCGGCACGCCAACGATGCCGTTGGTTGTCGGCGGCTTTGTCATCCTGACCATCCTGCTGTTCTGGCCATGGCTCGGGCATTTGTCGTCGGCGCTGATCGGGCCGGAAGAAGACAATATGCAGGATTTCTGGAACAGTTGGCACGCGGCAACAGCCCACGGCTGGCGCGACTTTCTGTTCACGAACCAGATCCGCTACCCCGAGGGTACATCGCTCAGCTATCACGGTTTTGCCTGGCCGCAGGTCGCAGCCGTGATGCTGCTTGGCCAGATATTCGGCACCAGCCTTACCGATCTGATCCTCTTCCAAAATTTGACGTTGCTGGCGTCTTTTCCGCTTTCTGCTGCGGCGATGTTCCTGCTGGCACGGCATCTCCTGGGCGAGCGCGCGGGATGCGATGCGGGGGCGGTGTTGGCCGGCTTCGTCTTTGCCTTCAACCCCTGGCACGTGGCGCAAGTGATGCACCACGCTCATGTCGCGACGATCGAATTCCTGCCGCTGTTTGTGCTGTTTTATCTGAGGTCAGTCGAAGAGCGGAATTACCTCCATCTCGCCGCGGCAAGCGCGATGATGGCGCTCAGCGCGCTGTCATGCTGGTATTATCTGTTCTACGCGTTCTACTTCATGGCTTTTGATCTTGTGTTTCGATGCAACCGGGATCGGAAATGGCCGGACAAATGGCAGCTGGCTGCGCCGATGCTTTGCGTGATCGGCAGCATTCTCTTGCTTTCGCCGTGGCTGATACCGATGATCATCGCCCGCGGTCCCACCAATGCAGGCACCAACGCGTTCGTCGCCGATCTTTTTGCCTTGGTCGTCTTTCCACCCAGCCATTTTCTGGCTCGGCTCGGGGAGAGCCTCTATGCCCGCCTGACCGGCAATCCCTGGGAGGCCACGGTTTATCTGGGCCTCGCCAATCTCGCGGTGCTGGCCTGGGCGTTCGCCTGCAGAACGGAGACCGACAGGCGGATCATGCACTACGCGCTGGCCGGGATGCTGTTCTTTCTCGTGCTTGCCGCGGGCGAGACGCTGCACATCGCAGGGCGTCCTTCCGGGCTGCCTCTGCCCTATTTCATCCTGGCCAAGCTGCCTTTCTTCGCGAATGTGCGCACGCCTGCCCGTGCCGTTGTCATGGTCTACATGTTCCTGGGGCTCGGCCTGGCACAAGCTTGCGTGATTGCTGCCCGCCGGGTCGGCATCAGGCAACGCGCTTGCATGGCGCTTGCCGCGATTGCGATCCTGTTCGACTTCTTTCCGATGAACCTCGCCGCGACATCGATACGCTGCTCGCCCGCGCTCGCTGCGATCGCCGGCGATTCCGACAGCTTCGGCGTACTGGATCTGCCGCGCGGCTACATTGCGGGAAACATCGCCATGGCACTGTCGGTCTGCCATGGTCATCCTATCGTTGCCGGCGAAACATCACGCAAATTGGCTGTCACCCTGGCCGATCAACTCGAGACCGGCAATCTTGCTGCCCAGCAGCGTCAACTCGCAGCAGCACATGTCAAATATATCGTGCTGCGCCGCTCCACGGGCCACTCCTTCGTCTGGAACGAGACTGACGGCAGTGTTGACGACTATCTGCGAACCTACCGGCAGGTCAGCTCGGACGACGACGCGATCGTCTTGCGCGTCTATTAAGGTGCCATGCCAGGTCTGACATAGACGCTTTCGTAGACGCCGGTGTGGGCCTCTTTCCACCCGCGTTTTCCTACCAGAAACCGCCTGAGTTCTTCATGTCCCCTGAGCCATAGCACGGCGTCGATGTGATATTTTTCGAGCACGTCGTCCCAGGTGTTTTCGTCGATCTCCCAGTGAACCAGCCTGAAGTAATCTCGCAACAGTTCGTCGGGATAGGCGGTGGCCGCCCGTCCGTCCACAAACAGGGGGACCGTTCCATGAGTCAGGAGGATCAAATATCCTCCGACGTTCCAGTGATTGAGCACCCGCGCATGCGAAAGATGCGTTTGCAGATATTCGGCGTCCTGCTCCGACATCATCTCGGGTAACGCCAGAGCGGGCCTGATCTGAATGAATGTCAGAGGGAGCACACATGCGCCAAGAATCGCCGCGCTCACGAGCGCCCGCTGAATTTGCAGCTGAGGCAACTGCCTGGGGATCATCCGATCGAGGTGCAGAGCCATCGGGATGGTCGAGAAGATGAAGAAAAAGGACATGTATCGAAATTGATGGAGGCCGAGGGCCAGGAAGACCCAGGACAGAATGCGTGCCTCCGTGCGGATTTCCGTCGACGCTCCGTAGCGCAATTCGAGCGCAACAAACGCGACAATGTAGACCATTCCGGGAATGCTGCCCGGGATTTCGATGTTGTGAGAGTACGGAAGCCACTCGCCGATATTGCCTTGGACGAAGTGTCCCAAGGTCGCGGTCACACCCTCATAGATTTGCCAGCCCAATGGATTGACGAAGGTCACGGCAAAGCAACCCAGCCCCGCCAGCATTATGGCTTTGAACCTTCTCAAGTCGCGGCGCCATAGGGCCCCTGCGCCAAAGACTGCGAGGATCATGAAGCCCAGCACGAACCCTCCGTGCAGGTTGACCCACAACATCATCATCAAGGGCAACAGCCACAGCTTGGTCGACCGCAGGCATTCCCGGTAGAAAACGACGCTGAACAGCATTGTCGAAACGTTCGGAGATGCTGCCAGGTATGTATTGGGAGCAGCCTCATAGGCCGGGTACAAAAGGCCTGTTGCGAAAGTCGCGACGCAGACGGCGAGCGCCGAAGCCCCGGTCTCCAGGCAGGCTGACGTCAGATACCGAATGATCAGCGCGCCGCACACGACAACCAGGCCGACGAGACCGCCGTAGCCGGCATACTTGAAAATCAAGCTGGCGATAACATCCCATAACCAGGAGAGGTTGAACCATTGCTTGGTCCCGAGCGTGAACGACCAGGGGTCCTGGAACGGAACGTGCGCTTCGCTTCTGATCAACTCACCGGCGGCCAGGTGCCAGCCGAGGTCGTAGTGACTCAAGATGAGTGACGCGTTGGACAGGTAGAATACGCTCAAGAGCGAGATCAGGAAGACGTACGTTCCCAACGTCGATGACGGCGTTGCTCCGGATGGTTCAGCAAGATTCTGCAGCATCCGGACATTCCGATCGGTCATTCCAAAACATAGGTCGGAGGTGCGTCGGCGGTCCGCCGTTGGTTGTCGTCCATTCCCTCACAGCCTAGCGGCGAATAATCTAAGGTAGAATGAAGGTCGATTGTGCAATCGAGGTTCCGCAAGCAGAAGGAAGAGATGGTTAATGCCAGGTATCGGTCTGGAGCGATGGTCCGATGCCCGGTCTTGTCAGAACGCAACGTTGACGCTGGTTTCGCAGGTTTTGACCATGGCTGCCGCCAGCAGCGACCGCGCCGCTGCAACGGCGTCCGGTGCTAGCCGCCCCATCGCGCAAACGGATTGTGACCTGGTTCTGGCTGATCATCGTAATGCGGGAGCGGCTGAGGGTGGGCCGGCCCTGCTGGTGAATAGGCCCAGGCCCCGGCGGGCCCTCTCGTCAAGGCCCGGGCCGAGTGAGCAGTTGCATGATGCCGGTGTCCCTGGGCTGCCATGGCGGCGCCGACAGGCGCACACAGGAAAATCAAAAGACTGAGGATCAGACCTGATCGCATGGTCGTCGCTCCGGCGGACTTGCGGTGAACCATCAAGTGAGCCTCGGTCGATGTCCACGCAATCCGTCATCGCCCGGCGGCGGGTCACATCCGCGGCATCATGATCGGGTTGACGGTGGAATTCGTGCGAATCTGTAAGCCCATACTGGATGAGCCCGCGTCGCCGCGCTGGGCGACCGCTCTACAAAGGCCCAGCCTTGCAGAGGCGACACTCAAGATCTTGAGGTCTTCCGATGGGCCGGCCGGTGTCCGTCAGGGGTGCTGCCGAATATTTGTGCCAGAGGGCGTGCCTACGGTCTGTATCGGTTCACCGGGAGCGCGGTCGAGCGGTGGGTGTGGCCGCGCCAGCCCGACCGTTCCGGGAGGCGTGTCATTGCTGGACGGACGAGTATTGACGCGCTCCAACGTAATTGCCGATGCGGCGACAATGGCGATGGCAAGGGCGATCGTGGATAGGGCTAAGGCTGCTCGATCATTCGGGTCCATCGTCAGACCTCCGCGCTCCATAGATAACGCCGGGTCGTCGATTTGGTTCTTGCTCAGGGGCAGTCCAGCACTGTCGCGGTCATCCGATCGGCCTCTCCTAAGGTCTGGCCTCAGCGCCCGAGCGCCACCGACGCCTGGATCGTCCAATCGGCGATGGGAATGTCCTGTCCTGAACGGACGACGCAAATCCTGTCGAAGCTGATGGTGCGGCCGGCGAGACGCTGCCCGAATTCGACTGATGCCGGCGCCTTCACCCTTTCCGGCAGGTTGCCATAGAGCAGCGAGACATGCGGCATGAAGCGTCCGGCTTCCTGCGGATCGAGGCGTCGCTTCAGCCCGAAGAGCGGCACGGAGACGGCGAAGCGCGCGTAGAAGGCGCGGAAGAACGCCTGCGTCGTCTCGATCCCGGTGATCGGCTCGGTGAAGGGCTGCATTGCTGCGGCTGCTGCCCGCGCGTCGTCGTGGAGCTGCTCGAACGTTGCATTGGTGTCGCCGCGCAACGTCAGATGCGGCGCAAAAGTCGGCGTGCCGAAGCGCGCCGCAAGCTCACCGATGAGCGAAGCGAGAAACGCATCGTCTTCGGGGCACGGCATCAGCCAGAGCGATCGGATCTCGACGGTCATCGCAAGTCATAAATCTGTTGCACGAGCGAGCTAGGGGTCGGTATGTTTATTCCACGCTGATCGCAGAATGGAAGAACAATTCCATCTGAACAAATCGGGCAGCGTGGAGGAGCGGAAGGTGCGGGCGGGCTCGCAAGCTATGTCGGGTGTCGGCGCGGCAATCGAGGTGCGCGGCCTGCACGTCGCCTATGGCGGCACCAAGGTGCTTCACGGCGTCGATCTCGATTTCGCGCCGGGGTCTTTCACGGCGTTGCTGGGCTCCTCCGGCTGCGGCAAGACCACGCTGCTGCGCGCGCTCTCCGGATTTGTGCCGGTCTTGTCCGGCTCGATCGCCGTCGGCGGCAAGGACGTCGCGGGTCTGCCGCCCGAGAAGCGCGGCATGGCGATGGTGTTCCAGTCCTATGCGCTCTGGCCGCATATGACGGTGCTCCAGAATGTAGGCTACGGCCTGAAGCTGCGCGGGGCGTCCAAGCGCGACATCGCCGCCAAGGTGTCCTCGCTGCTGGCGATGCTGGGGCTCGCCGGCTACGAAGATCGCAAGGTCACGGCGATGTCGGGCGGGCAGCGCCAGCGTGTGGCGCTGGGACGCGCGCTTGCGGTCGACCCCGGCATCCTGCTGCTGGACGAGCCGCTCTCGAACCTCGACGCCAAGATCCGCATGACGATGCGCCACGAGATCCGCGCCATCCAGCAGCGGCTCGGCGTCACCACAATCCATGTCACGCATGACCGCGAGGAGGCGATGACGATGGCCGACAGGCTGGTCATCATGAATGCCGGCCGCATCGCACAGATCGGCACGCCCGAGGAGGTCTACGACCGGCCGAACAGCGCCTTCGTCGCCAATTTCATGGGCGCCGAGAACGTCCTGCCCCTGCATGTCGTCACCGGTGCGGGCCGGACCACGATCACGGCTGGCGAGGCGCGCCACGTGCTCCCCCGTGAACGCGACCTTGCCCTGCCGGCGGGCGAAGCACTCGCTTATTTCCGCGACGACGCAGCCAGTCTGGATGCCCCCGACGCCGCACCGGGCGAGGATCTGGTGGTGCCGGGTCGCATTGCGGCGCGCAGCTATCCGGGTGGGCTCTACCGCTACAGGGTCGAGGCCGCCGGCCGTCAGCTGACCGTGGATCACACCATCAGGCATGAACCCGGCGCGGCCGTCGGCCTCCGTATCCCGCTTTCACGCCTTCACATCTTCCCGGCCGCACCGGCCTCCATACAGGCCTCCATCCCTGCGTGAGTCCTTCCAACGATCCGACACGGAGCCAGACCATGCGCCTTCTCACGATCGCCACCTCGCTCGCCGCGCTGATCGCGGCTTCGCCGCTCGCAGCGCAAACGCTCAACGTCGCCTCCGCGGGCGATCAGAACATGGTCGATTACGTCAAGGATTACCTTGCTCCGATGTTCGAGAAGGCTCATCCGGGCGTCAAGATCGTCGCTGTCGGCACCGGGCCGGGCGATGCCGGCTCGCAGAAGATTTACGAGAAGCTCAACGCCCAGAAAGGCGCGACCGCATCCGATTTCGATGTGGTGGTGATCCACCAGAAGGCCGCCGGCCAGATGGTCAGGGAAGGCCTGCTCGACAAATATTCGGCCAATGTCGATACTGCCAGGCTCGCCACGGGCGATTCGTCCAAGAACGCGCTCGGCACCGACGTGAGCGGCTACGTCATCCCGATGTTCCAGTCGCAGACCGCGCTCGCTTACAATGCCGACATGGTCAAGACGCCGCCGGCAACCTTCGCCGAACTCGCCGATTGGGCCAAAAAGAATCCGAAGCAGTTCGGCTATAACGGCATCAAGGGTGGCATGTCGGGCGTCGCCTTCGTCGCCGGCTGGGTCTACGCATTCGGCGGCGATGCCGACAGGCTGATGAAAGGTCCCTACGACGCCGCCACCAAGGCCAATTGGGACAAGGCCTTCGCGGATCTGAAGGCCTTCAACGCCGTTGCGACCATCACCCCCGGCAATGCCGGCACGCTTGACATGTTGAACCGCGGCGAGATCGCGATCGGCCCGGTCTGGGTCGACATGTTCTATTCGTGGCAGGCCGACGGCAAGCTGCCGCCGAACATGAAGCTGAAGCTGATCTCGCCCGGCATGCCCGGCCAGCCGATGTATTATTCGATTCCCGAGAAATCGGCACAGAAGAAGCTGGCCGAGGCCTTCATTGCGCTGGCAACCTCGCCGCAAGTCCAGGCCGACGGCATCGTCAAGAAGTTCAACTGGTATCCCGGCATCGACGCCAGGAACCTTGAAGGCAAGCTCGACAAGGCCGCCTGGGACAAGCTCTTCAGCGACGTGACGCCGGCAGAGCTCGCCAGCAACGGCAAGCCCTTTCCGATAGCGCCCTACTTCAACGACATCCTCGAGGGCTACGAGAAGAAGGTCGCGAATTGAGGTTGGTTGCGGCGCGCCGCTGTCGGCAGGTTCGATGTCCATCTCCCAACGCCAGCTCGCTCTGCTGCTCATCGCGCCTGGCCTCGCGCTGGTGGCGGCGCTGTTTCTCTATCCGCTGAGCTTCTCGCTGATTTCGGCCTTCACCGGGCCGAACGGAGGTTTCTCGCTGGATGCCTTTCGAAAGGCCTGGGAGCTCTATTCCGGCGACATACTCTTCACCGTCGTGATCGTGCTCGTTTCCTGCTCCTTCACAGGGCTCGCCGCCATCGTCATCGCCGGTACGCTGACGCTGGGCGAGAACCGTCTGATCGTTGGCACGCTGAAAGCGCTCTATCGCTGGCCGCTCTTCATCCCGTTCATCGTCGCGGCACAATGCATGCGCACCTTCCTCGCCAAGAACGGGCTGATGAACAATTCCTTCGTCGCCATGGGGCTCATGGAGCCGCTCCAGGCGGTCAGCTTCCTCGACTGGCGCGGCATCATCGCCACCTTTGTCTGGAAGCAGACGCCCTTCGTTGCCCTGCTGCTCGCGGGCGCGCTCGCCGCGATCGACCGCGCGACGCTGGAGGCGGGCCGCAATCTTGGGGCCTCTCGCTTGCGCGTGCTGGTCGAGCTCGCCTTGCCTCAGGTGATGCCGCAGCTGCTCGTGGCGCTGGTGCTGTCGTTCGTGACGATGCTCTCGGTGCTGTCGGTACCGATGATGGTGGCGGGATCGCAGCCCACCTTGCTGACCGTCGACATGGCCTTCCGCATCAACGCCTATGGCGATTACGCCACGGCGAATGCGCTCGGCGTCATCACCTATCTGCTCTCGGCCGGCGCTGCGATCATCTATCTGAAGCGCGGCATGGCGAAGGAGGGCGTGCCATGATGCGCCTGGCATCCTCGTTGCGCACGGTGCTGGCCGCGTTCCTGCTCGCGGCCTTTGCCTTCGTCCTGATCGGCCCGCTCGCCAACCTCGCGCTGTGGTCCGTGGCCGAGCGCTGGTACACGCCCTATAAGCTGCCGGTGAGCTACGGCACGCGCTATTGGGAGCAGGTCTTCCGCCCCACGGGCGATGCCATGGCCTCGCTCGGCACATCGGTCTTTATCGCGGTGCTGACGGTCGTCGTCGCGCTCGCGCTCTCGATCCCGGCCGGCTACGCGCTGGCGCGCTTGAGGCTGCCGGCGCGCGCCTTGTTCATGGTTGTGTTCCTGCTGCCGCAGGCCTTTCCGTCGGTCGCGATCTACATCAACGTCGCCCGCGTCTTCTACCAGCTCGGCATCAACGGCACGGTCCTCGGCGTGGTGCTCGTCCATGCCGCGCACGGGCTGGTCTATTCGGTCTGGATCGCGGCCGCCGCCTTCGGCGCGGTCGACAGGGATCTGGAGCTGGCGGCGCGCAACATCGGCGCCTCGCCGCTCAAGACGTTTGTCTCGGTGACGCTGCCGCTGGCCGCGCCCGGCATCGTCGCCAGCGGCATCTTTGTCTTCCTGGAATCGCTCGACGAGTTCACCGGCACCTTCTTCGTCGGCGTGCCGCAGGTCAGGACCCTGCCGCTGCTGCTCTACAATGCGGCGATGGGCGGCAACTACCAGGTTGCCTCGATCACGGCGCTGATCCTGCTCGTGCCCTCGGTGCTGTTCATGCTCTTCATCGAGCGCTTCCTGCGCGCCGACGTGCTGGCCAAGGTGGGCGCCTGAAAGGGCGAAGCGACAAACGCGGAACGCGTTTGAGCGGAGATCATGCCTAAAGCGCGAACAGATGAGACTCGATTAGTCCCCCCGACGGAGGTGCATTCCCTCCCCCCTTGTGGGGGAGGGTAGGGAGGGGGGTAGCCCAGGAAAAGGTGTTGGTTGTTGATAATTTACCTAGAGGGCGCGATGGAAAGAGTCCCCGAGTGCCACCCCCTCCCTGACCCTCCCCCACAAGGGGGGAGGGAACGGAGACAGCGCTGCGGTTGGTCAAACTCGATTCAAGCTGAACCCGCTCTAAATCGACGATTCATCCTGATCTTATCGCGCTTGATCCCGATCCCTGGCGAGCTCTGCAAACACCCGCCGGAGATTGCCGTCGCCGTCCTTCAGAATGGTCTCCGCTTCGGCCCTGTCGACGCCCAGCGCCAGAAGCACCGCCATCTTGACGTTACCTTCGGCCTGCTCCAGCGCGCGTGCCGCGTGCGATGGATCGCGCTCGGCGATTTGCGCCACCATGGCTTCGGCGCGCCGCTTCAGCTTGGCATTGGTCGGCTGCATGTTCACCATCATGCCGCGATACACCCGGCCAAGACGCAGCATGATCCCCGAGGAGATCAGGTTGAGCACGACCTTCTGCGCCGTGCCCGCCTTCATCCGCGTCGAGCCGGCGATCAGCTCGCGGCCGGTCTCGATCAGGATCGGAAACTTGGCCGATGCCAGCAGCACAGTGCCGGGATTGTTGGCGACACCGATCGTCACTGCACCGCAGGAGCCTGCCTGCTGCAGCGCCGCTACGGTGAACGGCGTCGTGCCGCTGGCGGCGACCGCGATCACCACATCGTGCGGCGTGAGCCGCGCGGCGTTGATCTGCGCGACCGCATCGTCGATGTCATCCTCCGCGCCCTCGATGCTGGTGACGAAGGCACTGTCTCCGCCGGCGACGATGAAGCGGACGCGCTCTTTGGGCCAGGCGAAGGTCGGCGTCAGCTCGGCGCCGTCCTGGACCGCCACGCGCCCCGAGGTGCCGGCGCCGACATAGACAAGGCGACCCTGATCGCCCAGCGCGGTCTTGGCCGCTTCGGTCGCCGCGGTGATCGAGGGCAGGGCATGACCGATTGCGGCAATCGCCGCAAGCTGGCCCTCCCACATCGCTTCCATCGCCGACGCCAGCGGCCAGGCATCAAGGTCGGCAAATCTGGGATCGACGTCTTCGGTTGCCATATTGCTGATCCCAGCCTCAAACGCGGAACTTCGGAGCCTGTTCATGGTCAGTTTCTCTCTCCTGGGCAGGTCCAGGCAGGTCAGAGCGGCAGCGGGTTCCGCGGCCATCGATGCCGAGATGCCTGGTACCTTATGTTCCCATGGGACCTTAACGCGAGGATTTGGCTCCGGGTCCCTGAAACTGCTGTGTGCTGGAGATGGGGCGGGAGGTGCCTTACTGGTGCGTGACCGCGTTTCTCGGATCAGCGCCGATCGGCCAAGCCGGATCTCTCGATAGCGGTCGATCGTGGAGTGCACTTCAGGGGTGCAGTCCAGCACTGTCACCGTAATTTCCGTAATTTCGATCACCGAACCTTATGGTGGGAAACGATCGTCGCTCCCCGGGATGAATGTTGCGATCACTTGGTGGGGTCTTCGCGAAGGCAATAGAAGCTTGTTGTCGGTTGGGTCTTCTTGTCGATTTCGCGCTCCATGTCCTTGTTCACACGGCCGCCTTCGGTTTTGCACGCCTCAAGGGTGCTGTATGTTGCGGCCCGGATGACGTGCCACTGCTTGTTTAGGTCGTAAAGAAAGAGGATCAGCACACAGGGCGAACACTTTTCGTCTCCTCGCACGCTCGTTGAATGATCAATCGCAGCGGAAGCGCCGGGTGCGGGGCTGATGGCCCCAGCCAGGAACAGTGCCGCGACCACACCTGCGGCTATCGATCTGATACCGTTTTGTCTCAACTGAGCACTCCTTTATACATTATGGATTCGCCGGCGATACCAGAGAGGGCAGCGGCAATGGGTATTCCAAGCGCACGCCCGGCCCCCGCCGTGGCGACGGAGCTGCGGCTCCGCCGGCGCCCGGTGCCGGCTGCCTTGGTACCGGCGCGTGAGAGCCCGGCGGGGGCGTCGTCGGGGGTCCCCAAACCTGGAAGGCGACCGGCGCCGGCGGTGGACCGATATCGGACGCTATAATCGCGCTGCCATTCCTGGCACCGGCCGCCGCCACGACATGCAGCGTGTTCAGATCGAGCGTAAAAGTGCCGGAGTTCTCGCGCGAAGCCGACAGATCGGGGACAAGCGGAGAGATCGTGCTGGCGACCAGAGTGTATTTGAGGTCGATGCCCGGCTTGATATCGAGCGCGAAGGAGTATTGCAGTTGGCCCGCATAGACGGCCTCCATATAATCGCCTTTGGCGAGCCAGCTCTTGGCCATCTCGCGGCTGATGGTTATCTCGAGCCACTGAGCCAGCGTGGCTTTACCATCGACATAGATGCGGTCAAACTTTTCGACTTCGGGAACCTGATGCGCCACGAGCAATTCGACGTCGGCCAGTGTACGTATCAAAGGCGTAGGCGTTTGAGGCTCCAGATAGCAAAAGAAGCCGGCATCTTCGTCGCCCACGCCTCCGGCCAGGTTGGCCGCGGGTCGTTTGTTTCGCTTTGAAGGCCCGAGCTTCGCATCCTGGGGGAGGGCAAACGTCGTCGTGCGCGTATAAGTCTTGAAGCCGGTGTAAGAGGGACCGAGATGCCATGTCTCGGAATTGCCAGAAGGAACCGAAGACGCCTTCCAATCGACGCCCAAAGTGAGACCGACCGTATCGATGGTTTTCAAATCCACCTGTAACGCGCCAAATTTCGTTTCATCTAAGTCAATGAACGAATAGTGCTCGATCGCGGTCTCGTATCCATAGTCCTTGAGAGCGCGGGCAAACTGGGCGCGGCGCATCCGGTTGGCTTCGAGAAAGGTGATGATCTCGCAGCGTAGCGCTTTGAACACGACATTCACGGGGACCGTCGAGCCGGGATCGACGGAAGTCTCGTAAATGCTACTGCAATCGGCCAACCCGAGGGACGCAATTGACAACGCAACCAGCGAAATGACTCTCACAATACATACTCCAGTTCATTGCTGCGCCTGCTCCCCAAGCGCGGCTTTGAGCGCCGAAATGGCGCCGGGATATTTCTTCAGCGTATCGATGTCGCTTTTGACGTGACGCTCCTCATCCGTCACCATCGATGTCGGTATCGGACCAAACTTTCGTTTGATGTTGGCCGCGGCCAGCACGTCCTGGCGACCGAGCGCTGCGCTGGAGAGCCGCTGCTTCAGCTGCGTATCAAGCCCGCCCGGCGTATCCTGCAGATTTTGCGCAATAGCCGAGACCGCGACCAGCGGCTCGCCGTAAGCTTTTGCCATACCGGCGCGATCAAATTTGGTAAGATTGGACACCCAGCCCGCCCGATAGCATCGCGACTTCTCTCCGTCGGCGTAAATGCCGGGGTCGTCGCCGCTTGGGCTGGATTTGGTGCTGAGATTATACTTCATCACGGAGTAATTGTCGTACTTGGTCGTGATGAATTCGCCGTCGATCACCGCCTCATTGTTAGGATAGGCCTGAATAGTGGAACTAAAGATCTTGCCCATGCTGGCTTTGGCATCGGCGACGCTGGCGAAGTTGAAATGATCGGCGACATACTGCCAGTCAAAATCACAATCGACGCGCTGGTGCTCGTGCTCGAAGCCCAACGCATGCCCAAACTCATGCAGGACGTAGAAGCGAAAGATCTGCGTCTGATCGAAATATTTGCTCTGCTCGGGGAACAGCAGCGTCATCGAGTAGGGCTGATAACCATCGAGCGAAGATGTCTTCGACTGGTTACCGACTAGCGAGGTGAAGTAGGCGCTGTTGTCATCAGCAGCAGCGGCGATGTCGACGCGAACCGCCGCACTGTCCTTGTTTTCGCAGACCCGATAGGGCTTCGCGCCCCAATCGAACGTGACCTTGGTCCCGATGGTCCATTCATTCGCAACCGGGATGATCTTTTCGATCAGTGCTTGGCGGGCGGTCACCGCATCCTTCGGCCCGAAACAAACAGAAATACTTCGGTCAGCCCACACACTATCGCGCCGGACAATGGAAAAGAGCGCCATCTGGCCGGCGGGCGGCAGATTGAGCGCGTTGAGTTTGTCGAGCGCTGTCGTTTTGGGCGGATTGAGGCCCTTTGCGCCGTTCACCGCATCGTGCGCAACGGCTTCCCGCCCAACCAGGAGCAGGATGCACACGGCCATACTCGTACGCATATCCAGAGCCCCCGCCCGATTGCGTGTGCTCTATTCACACCACAACCACGCGAGGCGGTCAAGCGCCGGAGCGCCCGGATGCCTCGCCCTTGTGATTGTTGGGTAGCATGCAGCGCCCGTTCGTGAATCTCGCAGAGCGCGCGAGAGGATGCCAACCTCTTCCTCGAGCATCTTCTGGCGGGCGCAGGCACCGGACACGCCAACGCCGAGCGCGCGAAGCCCGTTGGCGCAGGTGGATGCACTGTCACCGCAGTCGAGGCGGGAAACGCAGGTATTTTCACCGGAGAGAGCGATCAATAACCAATAGTAGTGTGAGGGGTCTGGTGTTCACGCGGCTTACGCTCCTGGGCGAGCCTGCGAAATGTCGATCACATGGCGGTCCGACCCGACACTTAAGATGATCGTGTAAGTCTTGGGTCCGCCATCACCTTGGTCTGTTGGCGGCGCGACATGCAGTTGCCCCCCATACCATTCGCCGGGCATCAACGTGTTGTCCTTGATCACCGATTGCTCGAGCGCAACCATATTGCGCTGGCCGGTCTCCACGGTCGCTGCAATCATGGCATCGTTCTGCGCTGCGGCATTACCCTGTGCGATGGCTGCTGCTGTTGGGCTATAGAAGGTCCCCGTGCGGCCGTTCGGCGTCGTATATGTGCCGTACCCGGCGCGAGAAGCGCTGTACGCGTTCGCACCCGCCGCGACACCGGTCAGCAAAGCCGCGGCTACTTGGCGATTCTTCTCCTCCTGAACCAACATTTCATAGGTGACGATCTTCATCTCGAAGTCGGAACCAGCAACGTGTTGTGTGGCCTCGACCTGAGCAACCCGGAAATCGATCGGCTGACGGCCTAGATTGTTGATGCCGATCACAAATACGGGCCGACCATTCGCCTGGAGCTGCCGCGAGGCGGGTCGAACCAAAACGAGTGAATTCTTCTGGCGAGAGACAAGCGCGGGTTGCCCGTCTCGCATGAGCGCCTGCTGCTGTGGATTGGACGCCTTGAAGGAAACCGTCTCGCCGGTCGTCATGCAGCCGGTCAGCGTGATGCAAGCGACTGCTATCACCAGAATGCGCATACTGAAATTCCCCCCGAGGAAAGAGACTAAACAAACGCAGCCTGTGCGCGAGGGCAAGATGAGTTTGTGCTTGTAGGTATCGGGGCCCACCGTCAAAAAGTCTAAGGCGAGTTTGATGTGTGGCACCGGCTCGCCCAGCCAAAGCTCGCCGCGGCAGTCCGTCTTCGCTTCCGCTGCGCTCCAGCTACACCAGACACCACGCTTCGCCCTTCGGCTCCTGCGTGGCTGCTCAGCCCGCCTTCGCCCTCCGGGCTTCGGCGCGGCAGCCTTTGCTCGCTTCGCTTTTGATGTGTGGCACCGGCTTGCCGAGCCGAGGCTCGTCGCCGCCGTCCGTCTTCGCTTTCGCTGCGCTCCAGCTACGCCGGACACCACGCTTCGCCGTTCGGCTCCTGCGTGGCTGCTCAGCCCGCCTTCGCCCTCAGGGCTTCGGCGTGGCAGCCTTCCCTCGCTTCGCTTTTGATGTGTGGCACCGGCTTGCCGAGCCGAAGCTCGCGAAGCGAGCGAAGGCTGGTGGGCCCGGCAGGACTCGAACCTGCAACCAGACCGTTATGAGCGGCCGGCTCTAACCATTGAGCTACAGGCCCCGCCGCGGGACGGCCCGCGGGAACGCGCGGCCGGCAACGGTGCGCGGTTCGTTTACAGGGATGGAGGCGGGGGTGCAATGCCAGGGCACGCGAGGCGGAACGTCAGCGCGGCATCGAGGGCAATTTCCAAATTACCGAATTTTGCGATCATGCCCTTATACGCCTGTTTTGCCCGACGGAACAAGGGTTTTTCCCGTGGTCTTGATTTTTGCTGTGGTAACCCGTTGAAATCGGCCCACTTTCTACTGTGCATGGGGTTGTTTTGGTGTTTTTGACGTGACCCGCTCAGTCCACCGAGACCCCGGCGAATTCCACCACCTTGCGCCACTTCTCGGTCTCGTCTGCGACCAGCTTGCCGAACTCGGCCGGCGTCATCGGCCGCGGGATGCCGCCGTTCTCGGTCAGCCGCGCCACCACCTTCGGGTCCTTCAGCGCCTCGTTGACCGCCTTGTTGAGGAGCTCGACGATCTCTGCTGGCGTACCCTTCGGCGCGGAGATGCCGTAGAAGCCGACCGATTCGAAGCCCGGCACGGTCTCGGCGATGGCGGGCACGTCGGGCAGCGCGGGCCAGCGCTGCGGCGAGGTGACGCCGAGCGCGCGGACATTGCCGCCGCGCGACTGCTCGAGCGCGGAGGGCAGGTTGTCGAAGATCAGCTGCACCTTGTTGGAGATGATGTCGGGGAAGGCGATCGCCGAGCCGCGATAGGGCACGTGCACCATGTCGCACTTGGTCATCGCCTTGAACAGCTCCGCCGACATGTGCACCGAGGTGCCGTTGCCTGACGAGGCAAACGAGATCTTGCCGGGATTGGCCTTGCAATAGTCGATGAACTCCTGGACCGTCTTCACCGGCATCGCGTTGGAGACGACCAGCATGTTGGTGAGCTGCATGATGCTGGCGACCGGCGTGGTGTCGCGCAGGAAGTCGAACGGCAGCTTCTTGTAGAGCGAGGTCGAGATCGCATTGTTGGGCGCGACGAACAGCAGCGTGTAGCCGTCGGGCGGCGAGTTGATCGCCGCCGCGGCTGCGATGTTGCCGCCGGAGCCGGTGCGGTTCTCGACGATGAACTGCTGGCCGAGATGGTCCGACAAAAACTGCGCCATGATGCGCGCGACGATGTCGACCGGGCCGCCGGCGGCAAAGCCGATCAGCCAGTGCACGGGGCGGTCCGGGTAGGCGGCGGAGGCGGGAGGGGCGGCGTTGAGGAGACCTGACAGCAAGACCAGCCCGAAAACAGCGCACCGCAAGATTCGCAACATGTCGCCTCCCATTGCCTTATTGTTTGGGGGCATGCTTTCACAAAAACCGCCCGCTGCCTACATCGCCTCAAGTCGATGTTGACGCAGGCGCAGCCGGGCCGATGATGAAATTACTAAGTCGTATCCTTCTCAGTGTCGCGAGATCGGCGTGGTGAAGTGACGATAGCTCCAAGCGATCATCACTTCTTCAGCATCGCGCACGCCGGGTCCGGCGGGCCGAAGGCCTTGTCGCCGGGTATCGTCGTGAGGATCTTGTAATAGTCCCACGGATATTTGCTCTCCTCCGGCGTCTTCACCTGTACCAGCCAGAGGTCGTGCACCATCAGATTGTCATCGCGAAGCTTGCCGTGGCGGGCGAAGAAATCCTCGACCGGCGTCTCGCGCATTTTCGCCGCGACCTTGAGCGGATCGTCGGTGCCGGTTTCCTTGATGGCGTTGAGATAGTGGATCACGCTGGAATAGACGCCCGCCTGCCACATCGACGGCATCTTGTTCATCTTGGCGAAATAGCGCTTCGACCATTCGCGGGTCTTGTCGTCCATGTCCCAGTAGAACGAGGTCGTCAGCAGCAGGCCCTGCGCGGCCTGCAGGCCGAGGCCGTGGATGTCGGTGATCAGCGCCAGCAGCGCCGCCATCTGCTGGCCGCCCTTGAAGACGCCGAACTCCGAGCCGGTCTTGATCTCGTTCATGTTGTTGGGGGGACCTGCCGCAATGCCGATGATCTTGGCCTTGGAGGCCTGCGCCTGCAGCACAAAGGAGGAGAGGTCGGGCGTCGCCAGCGGCGGCTTCACCGAGCCCAGCACCTTGCCGCCATTGGCGGTGATGACGCTGGAGGCGTCGCGCTCCAGCGAGTGACCGAAGGCGTAGTCGTCGGTGATGAAGAACCAGCTGTCGCCGCCGCGCTTGACCACCGCATCCGCAGTGCCGACCGCGAGCGCACGGGTGTCGAACACCCACTGCATCGCATAGGGCGAGCAGAACTTGCCGTGGAAGTCCGCGGTGCCGGTGGAGTGGGTGATGAACAGCCGCTTCTTCTCGTTGGCGATGTTCTGCACCGCAAGGCCGACGGCCGAGACCGGCACGTCGACGATCAGGTCGACCTGGTCGACATCGTACCAGCGCCGCGCGATCGCAGCGCCAATATCCGCCTTGAGCTGGTGGTCGCCGATCACGATGCGGATCGGCTTGCCGAGCACAGTGCCGCCGAAATCGTCGATCGCCATCTGCGCCGCCGTCACCGAGCCCTGGCCGGTCGGCGCGGAGGCGGGGCCATTCATGTCGGTCAGCACGCCGATCTTGACGACGTCGTCGGACACCTGCGCCATCGCGGCACCCGACAACAGCGCCGCCGCCAAGGCGGCCGCAACCGGCAGTCCAAATCTCATTGGATTCACGCTTGTCCTCCCCTGATCCGGCGCGTTGGCCGAAACTTGCCGGGTACGGCCCGGCTGAATTGGTTTCTTTTGCAACTATTTGGGGGTGGGCGTCAATCTCAGGCCGCGAAACGGATTTGGCCTGCGGGCGAGGGATCGTAACCGGTCAGCTCCTCGGCGCGTTGGCACAGCCGCCGTTCGTCCAGGAACCGGATCAGGGCCTGCATGGCGGGGCGGAAATAGCTGCGCTGCCGCATCGCGAGGTCAAAATTCTCCCAGACCAGCGGCACGAAATCGAGCCCGGCCGAGCGCGCCGCCGCGCGCGTCGCGACGCCGCAATCGGCTTGTCCGGCGCGGACCATCTCGGCGAGGTCGGGCCCGGTGAGGGCCGGCGTCTCCACCCGCCGCAGATCGCGCGTCGAGGCGCCGGCGCGCTTCAGCAGCACGTCGAGCAGCATCTGCGCGCCGGTGCCTTGCTGTCGCATCGCCACCCGCGCGCCGAGCGCGAGCACGTCGGAGAGCCCCTGCAGCTGCTTTGGATTGCCGGGCGGCAGCACCAGCCCTTGTTCGCGGCGCACGAAGGCGACCAGCAGCGCATCATGCAAGTCAGGTGCGTCCCGCAGCGCCGTCAGGCTGGCGTCGGAGGCAAGGTTGCCTTCCGCGTCGAGGCTGTGGAAGTGCACGGCGACCGCCATCACCTCGTTGCGTTGCAGCCGCTCGAGCCCGCGCGCGCTGCCTTCTGTCATCGATCCGAGGCCTGAACCGGACTCGCGGAGGCTCCAGTCCAGCAGCTCGTCCTGGCTGCCGCCCACCACCGGCGGCGGCTCTGCCGTCAGCATGCCGGCAGGGCGCGCCAGGCCCGAAAGCACCCAGAGGTCGAGCTCGTGTCGCGGGAAGAGCCATTTGCCTGTGACCTTGGTGCAGGGGATCGCGCCGTTGGTTACGAGTTCGTAGAGCTTGCGTTCGCCGAGGCGGAGATAGTCCGCGGCTTCGCTGGTCGTCAGGAATTCCATCCTGCATTCCTATGCAAATTCTTGCTTCCTTTTTGACGTTCAACGCAGGGGAATTCTGCATTTCAGTTTTTGTCCGCGGGAACCATGCCTGATCATCTCGCTGCTTTGCAACACGTCCGCACGCCGGTTTTCACTGCTTTAGTGAACGATCTTAAAGCGTGCGCGTGCTTGCCGAGATTTCCCGAAAGACCTTCCCAATGGGTATCGCGTCACGAGTGCGGCGCAATCGATCATCATCATGATCGCGTCATAGCAATGGGAACCTGATATGGGCCGCCTGTCCGTCGCTTTCGCGCTTTCCTGCGGCCTCACGGCGGCCGTTGCGGCCGCGTCCGCGCAGGACCGCAGTATCGTCCTCGCGACAACGACGGCGACGCAAGAATCCGGCCTCATGGATTATCTGCTGCCGATTTTCCGCGACAAGACCGGCATCGAGATGACGGTGATTGCACGCCGAAGCGACGAGGTGCTCGATGTTGCCCGGAGAGGCGAGGTCGACGTGGTGTTGATGCATGCCCGGCCGCAGGAGGAGAAATTCGTCGCTGACGGTTTCGCCAGCAAGCGCTACGACGTGATGTACAACGATTTCGTGCTGATCGGGCCGAAGAGCGATCCCGCCGGCGTGAAGGGCAAGGACATCGCCACTGCGCTGAAAGCCATCGAAGCCAAGGGTGCGCCGTTCGTGACGCGCGGCGATCGTTCCGGCACTCATGCGGCGGAGCTCGCACTCTGGATCGTTGCCGGCATCGACATCGCCAGTGCCAAGGGCGCCTGGTATCGCGAAAGCGGGCAGGGCATGACCGCGGCGCTCGATGCCGCACGCAAGGCGAATGCCTATATGCTTGCAGATCGCGCCAGCTGGATCTCGTTCAGGGAACGCGGCGATCTCGACATCATCGTCGAGGGCGACAAGCGGTTGCTCAACCAATATGGCGTGATGCTGGTGAACCCGGAAAAATTTCCGGACGTGAAGAGAGAGCTGGGCCAGACCTTCATCGAGTGGCTGATCTCTCCGGAGGGGCAAGCGGCGATCGCCGGTTACAAGGTCGACGGGCAGCAGGTGTTCTTTCCGAACGCGGACAAATCGGGCGGCTGACGGCCGAGGTAGGAGCGGTTGCCAAACCGCGCGATGCGTGGTCCATCATGAGACATGATCCAGCGCCTGCCGCGTTCATTGACGCCGCTCGAGACCGGGCTCGCCGCACTGCTGCGTGGCGTCGATCCGGTCGTGCCGGTCGAATTGCCGCTGATTGAAGCGGCCGGCTGTGTTTCCGCGGGTATGCCATTGCTGCCGGCCTCTCCGCCGCGCGACATCGCTGCAGCGGACGGCTGGGCGCTTTGCGCCAGCGATCTCGTCGGCGCGTCCTCCTATTCGCCGCTGCCTCTGGCCGGGCTTCCGGTGTGGGTCGAGGCCGGCGGCGCGATGCCGGCGGGCTGTGATTGCGTGCTCGACGTTAACGCAGTTGAGGTGTCGGGCCCGCTCGCCCAGGTGCTGATGGAGGGCGTTCCGGGACAAGGTGTGGCGCGTGCGGGCAGCGATATCGACGAGAACGCGCCCGCGGCCGCAACGGGATGTCCCGTCGATGCAACAGCTCTGTTGCTCGCGCGCGTTGCGGGTGCGGACAGGCTGAGCGTCAGGCGGCCGCGCCTGCGCATCGTCAACGTGCCGGGCGGAAGCGCGACGCTGCAGATGATCGCCGAGCTTTCAAGCGCGGCAGGGTTGGATGTGAGCGCGCATGAAGCCGCTTCGCGCGATGCGCCGTCGATTGCGGCGGCGCTCGATGTGTCCGCCTGCGATCTTCTGCTGACGATCGGCGGCAGCGGCGTCGGTCGCGCGGATGCCGCGGTGACGGCGCTGGCCGAGTGCGGGGCGGAGCTCGCCCACGGTCTTGCGCTCCAGCCTGGACGGACCGCAGCCGCTGGTCGGCTCGGAAACGTTCCGGTCGTCGCCTTGCCCGGTTCGCCGGCTCAAGCGCTTGCGGTCTGGATTGCGCTGCTGCTTCCGCTGATCGATCGATTGTCGGCACGGCAACCACGTCGCACGGTGACCTTGCCGCTCGCGCGAAAAATTGCTTCCAGCGTCGGCATTGCCGAAATCGCGCTACTGGCGGAGGAACATAAAACGTGGATGCCGCTTGCCATGGGCGAATGGCCGCTGCACGCGATCGGCCGATCCGATGCATGGTTGCTTATTCCCGCGAGCCGCGAGGGATTTGCTGCGGGCGAACCGGTCGATGCTTGTTTGATGCGGGAATGATATGGGTTCCGGCATGACGATGATCCCAAGGCCGCCAGATCGCAGCACGCTCGAGCAGGAGCAATTTCTCAAAATCCTTTCGCGCGAGGAGGCGCTGGCGCGCTTCGACGCTGCGCTGTTTCCGCGTCCGGTCCCGAATGAGGCGCGCAAGCTTGCCGATGCGCTCGGTGCGGCCCTTGCTGAAGACGTCACCGCGCCGATCGACGTGCCGCCGTTCGATCGCTCCAATGTCGACGGCTTTGCCGTGCGCTCGGCGGATCTTTCAGTCGCCGGCGAAGGCGCGCCCGTGCGGCTGGCGCTGAACGGCGAGACCATTCACTGCGGCACCGCACCTGTGCTGCAAGTGACGACGGGAACCGCAACGCCAATCGCGACTGGCGGGCCGCTGCCGCGCGGCGCCGATGCCGTCGTCATGGTCGAGCACACCCAGCCGTCCGGCCTCGCTGCGATCGATGTCCGTCGCGCAGTCTCGCCGGGGCAGTTCGTCTCGTACGCCGGCTCCGACATCGCGCGCAGCGAAGCGCTGCTGCGCGCCGGCACAATCATCGGCTCGCGCGAGATCGGCATGCTGGCGGCCTGCGGCATCGCCGAGGTGAGAGTTGCACGGAAGCCCCGGGTTGCCGTGATCTCCACTGGCGACGAACTCGTGCAGCCCGGCGAGCCGCTTGCTCCGGCCACGATCTACGATACCAATGGTGCGATCGTCGCAGCCGCGATCAACGAGAACGGCGGCGAGGCGATCTTCCTCGGTGCGATTCCCGACGACGAAGTCAGGCTCGAAGCGGCGATGCGTCAGGCGCTGGCGTATTCCGACATGCTAGTGCTGTCGGGCGGCACATCGAAGGGCGCGGGCGACCTGTCCCATCGCATTATCGACCGGCTCGGCCTGCCCGGCGTCATCGCGCACGGCGTGGCGCTCAAGCCCGGCAAGCCGCTATGCCTTGCCGTGTGCGACGGCAAGCCGGTGGTGATCCTGCCAGGCTTTCCGACCTCGGCGATGTTCACCTTCCACGACATGATCGTGCCGGCGCTGCGCAAGATGGCCGGATTGCCGCCGCGCTCCGACGCCGAGGTGAGTGCGACCGTGCCGGTACGCATTGCCTCCGAGCTTGGCCGTACCGAGTTCGTCATGGTCTCGCTGGTCGAGGGCAAGGACGGGCTGATCGCCTACCCTTCCGGCAAGGGCTCAGGTGCGATCACATCCTTCGCGCAGGCCGATGGCTTTCTGCGCATCGATGCGCTCGCCGACCAGATGCCGGCGGGGACGAAGGCCGAGGTGACACTGTTCACGCCGCATGTGCGGGTGCCTGATCTCGTCATCGTCGGCAGCCATTGCACCGGCCTCGATCTCGTCACCGCGCCGCTCGCCCATGCGGGCCTCACTGTGCGCTCGATTGCCGTTGGCAGTCTCGGGGGCCTGGCGGCGGCCAAGCGCGGTGAATGCGATCTCGCGCCGATCCATCTGTTCGACGACAAGACGGAGACCTACAACGCGCCTTATCTCGTCGAGGGGCTCGAGCTCGTGCCGGGATGGCGGCGGATGCAGGGCATCGTCTTTCGCAGAGGCGACAAGCGTTTCGAGGGGCTCGGTGCAAAGGAGGCCGTTGCTGCCGCGGTCGCTGATCCCGCCTGCATCATGGTCAACCGCAACCAGGGCGCCGGCACGCGTATCTTGATCGACCGCCTGCTCGGCGGCGCGCGCCCGGAGGGCTATTGGAACCAGCCGCGCTCCCACAACGCGGTTGCTACGGCCGTCGCGCAGCACCGTGCGGACTGGGGCATGACCATTGCGCCGGTCGCCCATGCGGCCAATCTCGGTTTCATTCCGTTCGCGGAAGAGCATTATGATTTTGCCTTGGTGACCTCGCGCAAGCAGCGTCGGGCCGTGCAGGCCTTCATCAAGGCCCTCGGCTCGGATGAGGCGCGTGCGGCGCTGCAGCGAGCCGGATTCCGGCCCGCCTAGACGACCGGGTCGATGCCGTTGGCTTGAGTGGCGCGCTCTCTTGCGCGTTCCCGTTCCTCGGCTTCCGCAAGCGCACGCTGCGCTGCCGGCGGGAGCGGCTTTGGGTCCGGCGGGACGTCGACGATTTTGTCGCTGCCCGTGGCCTGTTGGCTCAGCCGCCTGGTGCTGTCGATTGCTTTCCAGAGATCGAACACGAAATCGACGACTGCGAATATGGCATTCAGAAGAGAGTCGGCCATGGCTGATCCGGAGTGCGTCCCGATCAGTAGTCGCAGCTCGTCTCGATCCGGTTCGATGTTCCGTTAAATGCTAGGATGCCCCATCCAGCGCCGCGAGACGCTCGGCTTCAGTGATGTCCTCGACCGTGTTGGCATTGAAGAACGGATCGAGCGGCTCGGCCGGCCATGTGACTGTCGCAAGCGGATAGCGCGCGGTCCAGCGGTCGATCTTGCGGAGATCCTCGACAACCAGGGCGTGGCGCAACTCGTCGCGCAAGGCGATGCGCCACAGGCCAATCACCGGATGCGACTGGTCGCCCGAGGCTGCGACCGCGAGCTGCGCGTGCTCTCGCGCCCGCGCCCCGTGGAGCCGCGCGACGAGGTCACGTGGCAGGAACGGGCAGTCCCCGGCAGCGCTGAGCACCCATTCGATCTCCGGCCGGTTTGCCGCGGTCCAGTCCAGTGCGGCCAAAATGCCGGCGAGCGGACCGGGGAAGCCGGGCACGTCGTCGGCAACAACCGGCAAGCCGAATGTAGCGAAACGTGCCGGATCGCCATTCGCGTTGAGGATCAATCCATCGCACTGGGGCGACAGGCGCGCGATCACGCGCTCCAGAATGGTGCGGCCGCCGATGGTGCGCATCGGCTTGTCACCACCGCCCATGCGACGTGCCAGGCCGCCGGCGAGCAGCACGCCAAGAGTCGGTGGAACGCTCGTTGGCGGAATGCTAGTCGTCACGACTTTCGCCCTTGCGCTTGTGCCTCGCTGATTCCTCTTCGACGTAAGCGAGATTCTGGTCGTAGACAATCCGCTCCTCGCCGGCGAGTGCGATGAAGCGTTTTCCGCGGGTGCGTCCGACCAGCGTCAGGCCGACTTGCCGCGCGAGATCGACGCCCCAGGCGGTGAAGCCGGAGCGCGACACCAGGATCGGAATGCCCATGCGTACGGTCTTGATCACCATCTCCGAGGTGAGGCGGCCCGTGGTGTAGAGGATCTTGTCGCCGGGATCGACGCCGTGGCGGTACATCCAGCCTGCGATCTTGTCGACCGCATTATGGCGGCCGACATCCTCGGTGTAGCAGAGCGGCTCGCCTTCCTTGCACAGCACGCAGCCATGGATCGCGCCGGCCTCGAGATAGAGCGATGGCATGGTGTTGATGGTTTGCGTCATCCGGTAGAGCCAGGAGGTGCGCAGCTCCGCCTTTGGCAGCGCGACGCTCTCGACCGCTTCCAACAGATCGCCGAAGGCGGTGCCCTGCGCGCAGCCGGAAGTCTGCGTGCGCTTCTT
Organism: Bradyrhizobium sp. BR 10261; assembly: GCF_019455395.1. Classification (NCBI taxonomy): domain Bacteria; kingdom Pseudomonadati; phylum Pseudomonadota; class Alphaproteobacteria; order Hyphomicrobiales; family Nitrobacteraceae; genus Bradyrhizobium; species Bradyrhizobium sp. BR 10261. Next base: position 166,065 of record NZ_JACOFQ010000004.1, on the reverse strand, counting down.
GAGCTTGGCTTCGAAATTGGTGTGGTGTGAGGTGCGCACGACAACCACCTGGAGGTCGTCGTCATATTCGACCTCGGTGACCGCGTCGTTATATTTCAGCATATTCTGGTTCAGCAAATAGCCGAGCGCCAGATATTCCGGATAGTCGCCGATCGTCATCATGGTGACGATCTCCTGGGAATTCAGGTAGAGCGTCAGCGGCCGCTCCATCGGCACCTTGATTTCGACCCTGGCGCCGGTCTGGTCAGTCCCGCTCACGCTCTGGGTCAGGCGCGGGTCGCCGGGGTCGGGGATAATCAGAGGCGCCGGGGCCTTGTCGATCTTCATCATGGCCGCGACGTTAGCATGACATTCGCCTCAAGCCGATATAAGCATGCCGGGGAATGGGCAAAATGCCTCCGCTCGCCAGTGCGAGCGCAGCAATCCGGAATCTTTCGGCGGCAGCAGTCTGGATTCGCCGCGCTCGCAATGACGGGAGAGGCCGGAGGTTCCATCTGCTCGCGAGCCGGTGGCGGAGATCGAATGGTTATGAAAGTCATCGGCCTTGCAGGCTGGAGCGGCGCGGGCAAGACCACGCTGTTGACGCGGCTGATCCCGCATTTCAAGGCGCAGGGCCTGCGTGTCTCCGTCATCAAGCATGCCCACCATCGGTTTGACGTCGACGTGCCCGGGAAGGATTCGTGGCGCCACCGCGAGGCCGGGGCGGCCGAGGTGCTGGTGGCGTCGTCGAACCGCTGGGCCTTGATGCACGAGTTGCGAGGCGCAGCCGAGCCGCGGTTGCCGGAACTTCTCGGCAAGCTGTCCGCGGTCGATCTCGTCGTGGTCGAAGGCTTCAAGCGCGAGCCGCATCGCAAGATCGAGGTGCATCGCGCTGCCAACGGCAAACCGCCGCTGTTTCCTGATGATCCCGGCATTGTCGGGATTGCGACCGACACTGCGGTTGAAACCCGGCTGCCGACCGTCCATCTCGATGACATCGAGGCTGTAGCGGCTCTCATGCTGCGTGCCGCGATAAAGCTCGAGGATGTGATGGCAAGGAGCGCGGCGGCGCGCTGACGAGGCACCATGGCGCAACTGTCGGACGATTGCTTTGCTTTCGGCGGATCGATGATGTCGGTCGACGAGGCTGTTGGCCTGATCACGACCCGCGTCCACGCGATTGCCGACCTTGAGACGGTGGCGCTCGTGGATGCCGACGGGCGCGTGCTGGCGCGCGATATCGCGGCGCCGCTGCCGTTGCCGCCTTTCACCAACTCTGCCGTCGACGGCTACGCCGTCGGCGATGCGGATCTTCCGCGGGACCGGGAACAGGCCTTCCCGCTCGATGGCCGTATCCAGGCCGGCGGCCTTGCGCAGGCGCCGATCAAGCCCGGCCACACCGCACGCATCTTCACGGGCGCGCCGATGCCGCCGGGGGCCGGGACCGTGTTCATGCAGGAGGATGTCCGGATCGATGTATCAGGAAAGATCGTGCTGCCATCAGGGCTGAAGTCGGGTGCGAATGTCCGGCCGGCGGGCGAGGATATCCCCCTTGGCCACATCGCGCTGCGAGCAGGTCTGCGACTGCGGCCGCAGCATGTTGCCCTTGCCGCCGCCTTTGGTCTGACCCGACTCGATGTGGTCAGGCGCATTCGCGTCGCCGTGTTCTCGACCGGCAACGAGTTGGCCTCGCCGGGCGAGCCGCGTGCGGCCTCGCAGCTGTTCGATTCCAACCGTTTCATGCTGATGGCGATGCTGCGCCGGCTCGGCTGCGAAGTCTCCGATCTCGGCATTCTCCGCGACGAGCGCGCCTCGCTCGCGAACGGATTGAAACAGGTGGCGGGCCACCATGATCTGATCCTCACCACCGGCGGCGTCTCGACCGGCGAGGAGGACCACGTCAAGGCAGCGGTCGAGAGCGTCGGCTCGCTCGTGCTGTGGCGGATGGCGATCAAGCCCGGCCGGCCTGTGGCGATGGGCATCATCGGCGGCACGCCGTTAATCGGGCTGCCCGGCAATCCCGTCGCAAGTTTCGTCACATTCGTTCACGTGGTGCGGCCAACCGTGCTCGCGCTCGCCGGCGGCCTGCCGGAGCCGCTAGCGCCGATCCCGCTGCGTGCGGCGTTCACCTATAGGAAGAAGCTGGGTCGCCGCGAATATGTTCGCGCCTCCTTGCGCCGCGGACAGGATGGCGCGCTGGAGGCAATCAAGTTCCCGCGCGAAGGAGCAGGCCTGCTGTCGTCATTGGTGGAGACCGACGGCCTCATTGAACTCGGCGAAGATATCACGCGCGTCGAACCCGGCGACCTCGTGGGTTTCCTGTCCTACGCCAACCTGCTCTGAGTCCCTCGCGTTGACGCAATCGATCCCTCCCGCCATGTTGCCCTGATGACCAGAACGACGCTTGATCTCACCGGGCTCAAATGCCCGTTGCCGGCCCTCAAGACGCGCAAGGCGCTGAAACCATTGCAGCCGGGCGATCAGCTCGAAGTCCACTGCACGGATCCCTTGTCGGTAATCGACATTCCGAACCTGATCCGCGAGACGGGCGACACGGTAGAGATCACCGAGCGCAACGAGGCGCGCATCGTGTTCTTGATAGAAAAGGCGAATGGCTCGATAGAAGGCGCCAATGGTGCGCTGCGTGCTTAGGCGCGTTACCGCGCTGATACCGACCTTTTGTCTATCGACATCGATCCCGGCTTCTGCCCCAATTGACTTTGTCCGCGCGGGCGCGGAGGTTGAGTCTTGTCCGCGATACGCGGATCAGCGGGCTACGCACAAAGCCTGCAAATGGTATCGGGCATAGAGTCCCGGTCGAGGGGTTAACTTTTCAGACACGCGTGACAATCCTGGCGCGTGTCGGGTGATCGTGCGGAGCAGCAGGGACGCTGCGCCGCAATGGGCTGAGGAACAGGATCGTAGCGGCAGTCTCGCTCAGAAGGGCGACTGCAGGGGAGGAGTGCATGACGACAATCGAGAGCGCGGGAAGGATTTCAGGCGCTGGCGCTGGAATTTTCGATCGCGAACATACGGTGGCAAAGGCAGGCTTCAACCGTTGGCTGGTGCCGCCGGCTGCGCTCTGCATCCATCTCTGCATTGGCATGGCCTATGGCTTCTCCGTGTTCTGGCTGCCGCTGTCGCGCGCGATCGGCATCACGCAGAGCAAGGCCTGCCCGGACATCTCGCTGTTCCAGGAGCTGTTCACCACCACCTGCGATTGGAAGGTCGCGAGTCTGGGTTGGATGTACACGCTGTTCTTCGTGCTCCTCGGCGTCTCCGCCGCGATCTGGGGCGGCTGGCTCGAGCGCGCCGGCCCGCGCAAGGCGGGTGCCGTCGCGGCCTGCTGCTGGGGCGGTGGTCTTCTGATCGGCGCCTTCGGCGTCTATATCCACCAGCTTTGGATCATGTGGCTGGGGTGCGGCGTGATCGGCGGCGTCGGTCTCGGCCTCGGTTACATCTCCCCGGTGTCGACGCTGGTGAAATGGTTCCCGGACCGTCGCGGTATGGCGACCGGCATGGCCATCATGGGTTTTGGCGGCGGCGCCATGATCGGCGCTCCGCTCGCCAACCTCCTGATCAACTATTTCAAGACGCCGACCTCGGTCGGCGTCTGGGAGACGTTCGTCGCGATGGGCGTCATCTACTTCGTCTTCATGATGATCGGCGCGTTTGCCTATCGCGTGATCCCGGTCGGCTGGCAGCCCGAGGGCTGGACGCCACCGAGCGAAAAGAAGTCGATGATCACCGAGCATCACGTGCATCTCGACAATGCGCACAAGACGCCGCAGTTCTGGCTGATCTGGTGGGTGCTCTGCCTCAACGTCTCGGCAGGCATCGGCGTGATCGGCATGGCCTCGCCGATGTTGCAGGAGATCTTCGCCGGCAAGCTGATCGGTCTGCCCGATCTCACTTTCAGCCAGCTCTCGACTGAGCAGAAGACCGTCATCGCCGGCATTGCGGCGGGATTTGCCGGTCTGTTGTCGCTGTTCAACATCGCAGGGAGGTTCTTCTGGGCCTCGCTGTCCGACTACATGGGCCGCAAGAACACCTACTACACGTTCTTCCTGCTCGGCATCGCGCTCTACGCGCTGGCGCCGACCTTTGCGGCGATGGGCTCGAAGCTGCTGTTCGTGGTCGGCTTCGGCATCATCCTGTCGATGTATGGCGGCGGCTTTGCGACCGTGCCCGCCTATCTCGCCGACATGTTCGGCACGCAGTTCGTCGGTGCCATTCACGGCCGGTTGCTGACGGCGTGGTCGACAGCGGGCATTATCGGCCCCGTCGTGGTGAACTACATACGCGAGTTCCAACTCGCCGCCGGTGTGCCGCGCGATCAGCTCTACAACACGACGATGTACATCCTCTGCGCCATGCTGATCGCCGGCTTGATCTGCAACTATCTGATCAAGCCCGTCGATCCCAAGTGGAACATGAGCCAGGAGGAGGTCGCCCGCTTGCAGGCGGCCAGCGCGAAGAACGAAGCGGCGATCCAGCACGGCTCGTTTGGCATCGGCAGGGGCGGTCTGGACGCCAAGGCGGCGCTGTTCTGGGCTTTCGTCGGAGTTCCCTTGGCCTGGGGCGTCTGGAAGACGCTGGAGAGCGCGGTCAAGATCTTCTGATCACAGATCCATGCCGCCGCGGAAGGTCACATGGCCTTCCGCGCGCTTCTGCCGAACTGTTCAAGAACAGAATCCAGGGGGATTTCATGCTTCGCACCCGTATCTGCCTTGCCGTCATGATGCTGGCAGCAAGCCTTCACACTGCGTCCGCGCAGACCGCGACGACGCCCGCCGCGTCTGCACCTGCAGCGACGACCGACGCCAAGCCGCCGGGCAAGATCAAGCTCACCATGCAGAAGCTGAAAGACATGAAAGCCAAGTGGGCCGCCAATAAGCCGAAGCTGAAGGCGTGTCGCGCCGAGGTGAAGGCCAAGGGGCTGATCGGCGATGACCGCTGGTTCTATATCCAGGACTGTATGGACAAGTCCTGAGCGGGTTCTGCCCGAAGAAGTATCGCGAAGCGGCGGCCTCCCCCGTAAAGCATTACAGCGTCTTTCTAAATTCTCTCTTGCATCTGGCATACCAGAGACTAGAGTTCTGTTCAGTCGGGTTCGATCCACTCTGCCGCGGGAGCCGCGGTTCCCGGATGATCGTTCCTAGAAATCAGGGCGGTCCACGATGGTGGCGCCTCTGAGATCATCGCGCTTTTGAGGAGAACGCGACGTTTCCATGAGCAGCAACGACGACGTTCACAAGGTCAGGGAATTCGAGCATCCGGGCGAGGGGCGCCGGCGCGCCAAGGCGACGCCCAAGGGGCGTCAGGTCGATCCGACCGCCGCGCATGAGATCGAGCAATTGCTCGGAGATCGCCCGCGGCGGCGCGATCTCCTGATCGAATATCTGCACCTGATCCAGGACACATATCACCAGATCTCGGCTGCGCATCTCGCCGCGCTTGCCGACGAGATGAAGCTGGCCTTCGCCGAAGTGTTCGAGACCGCCACCTTCTATGCGCATTTCGACGTGGTGAAGGAGGGCGAGCCTGATATTGCGCCGCTGACGATCCGCGTCTGCGATTCGCTGACCTGCGCGATGCTCGGGGGCGAGAAGCTGCTTGCGGATTTGCAAGAAGCCTCAGGGCCCGGCATCCGCGTGGTGCGCGCGCCCTGCGTCGGCCGCTGCGATACCGCGCCTGCCGCGGAAGTCGGCCACAACTTCGTCGATCACGCGACCGTTGCCAATGTGATGGCTGCGGCGAAAGTCGGCGATACTCACGCGCATCTGCCTGATTATACCGATTACGACGCTTATGTTGCCGGCGGCGGCTACAAGCTGCTCGGCCGCTTGCGCTCGGGCGAACTGTCGACGGACGATCTCTTGAAGTCGCTCGACGATGCTTCGCTGCGCGGCCTCGGCGGCGCGGGCTTCCCGACGGGACGCAAATGGCGTGCGGTGCTGGGCGAGCCCGGTCCGCGGCTGATGGCGATCAATGGCGACGAGGGCGAGCCCGGCACGTTCAAGGACCGCTATTATCTCGAAACCGATCCGCATCGCTTCATCGAGGGCATGCTGATCGGCGCGCATGTGGTGCAGGCCTCCGACGTCTACATCTATCTGCGCGACGAATATCCGGCCTCGCGCGAGATCCTGGCGCGCGAGATCGCAAAGTTGCCTGCGGGCGGCCCGACATTGCACATGCGCCGCGGCGCCGGCGCTTACATCTGCGGCGAAGAGTCTTCGCTGCTCGAAAGCATCGAAGGCAAGCGCGGGCTGCCCCGCCACAAGCCGCCTTATCCGTTCCAGGTCGGCCTGTTCGGCCTGCCGACGTTGATCAACAACATCGAGACGCTGTGGTGGGTGCGCGACATCGTCGAGAAGGGGGCTGACTGGTGGAAGGGCCATGGCCGCCATGAGCGTCATGGCTTGCGCAGCTTCTCGGTCTCGGGGCGCGTCAAGAATCCGGGCATGAAGCTTGCGCCTGCGGGCATCACCGTGCGCGAGCTGATCGATGAATTTTGCGGCGGCATGGCCGATGGCCACAAGTTCTATGCGTACCTTCCGGGCGGCGCCTCCGGCGGCATCCTGCCGGCGTCGATGGACGACATCCCGCTCGATTTCGGCACGCTGGAGAAATACGGCTGCTTCATCGGTTCGGCCGCGATCGTGATCCTGTCGCAAAAGGACAGCGTGCGCGCGGCCGCACTGAACCTGATGAAGTTCTTCGAGGACGAGAGCTGCGGCCAGTGCACGCCGTGCCGCGTCGGAACCCAGAAGGCGGCGCTGCTGATGCAGAAGCCGGTCTGGAACCGCGCATTGCTGGAAGAATTGAGCCAGGCGATGCGCGATGCCTCGATCTGCGGACTTGGCCAGGCGGCATCGAATCCGCTGTCCTCCGTGATCAAATATTTCCCTGACGAGTTCAAGGAAGCGGCCGAATGACCAAGATTACGTTCGAGCTCGACGGCAAGCAGGTCGAGGCCAGGCCCGGCGAGACGATCTGGCAGGTCGCCAAACGCCAGGGCCGCGACATCCCGCATTTGTGCTATTCGCCCGCGCCCGACTATCGCCCCGACGGCAATTGCCGCGCCTGCATGGTCGAGATCGAGGGCGAGCGGGTGCTGGCGGCTTCGTGCAAGCGCACGCCGTCGGTCGGCATGAAGGTGAAGACCGAATCCGCGCGCGCGACCGCCGCGCAAAAAATGGTGATGGAGCTGCTGGTCGCCGATCAGCCGGCGCGCGAGACCAGCCACGATCCGGATTCGAAATTCTGGCACTGGGCCGAGACCACGGGCGTCACCGATAGCCGCTTCCCGGCTGCCGAGCGCTGGGAGACCGACGCCAGCCATCCGGCGATGCGGGTCAATCTCGATGCCTGTATCCAGTGCGGCCTCTGCGTGCGCGCTTGCCGCGAGGTCCAGGTCAACGACGTCATCGGCATGGCTTATCGTAGTCACGGCTCGAAAATCGTGTTCGACTTCGACGATCCGATGGGTGAGTCGACCTGCGTTGCTTGCGGCGAATGCGTGCAGGCCTGTCCGACCGGCGCGCTGATGCCGGCTGTGATGCTCGACGACAAGCAGACCCGCGTGACTTACGCCGACAGGAAGGTGGATTCGCTCTGCCCGTTCTGCGGCGTCGGCTGCCAGGTCACCTACGAGGTCAAGGACGAGAAGGTGATCTACGCCGAGGGCCGCGATGGTCCGGCCAACCACAACCGTCTCTGCGTCAAGGGCCGCTTCGGCTTCGACTACATCCACCATCCGCATCGCCTGATCAAGCCGTTGGTGCGGCTGCCGAATGCGAAGAAGGATGCCAACGACCAGGTCGATCCGGCCAATCCGTTCACGCATTTCCGCGAGGCCAGCTGGGACGAAGCGCTCGACATCGCCGCCAAGGGCCTCGTCAAGATCCGCGACGAGAAGGGCGTGAAGGCGCTCGCCGGGTTCGGCTCGGCCAAGGGCTCCAATGAGGAGGCCTATCTGTTCCAGAAGCTGGTCCGCACCGGCTTCGGCTCGAACAACGTCGATCACTGCACCCGGCTATGCCATGCCTCGTCGGTCGCCGCGCTGTTCGAAGGCCTGAGCTCCGGCGCGGTGTCGGCGCCGTTCTCGGCGGCGATGGACGCGGAAGTGATCTGGGTGATTGGCGCCAATCCGACCGTCAACCATCCGGTGGCCGCGACGTTCATCAAGAACGCGGTCAAGCAGAACGGCGCAAAACTGTTCGTGATGGATCCGCGCCGGCAGTCGCTGTCGCGTCACGCCACCAAGCATCTGCAGTTCAAGCCCGGCTCCGACGTTGCCATGCTGAACGCGATGATCAACACGATCATCACCGAAGGTCTGACCGACGATCAGTACATCGCCGGCTACACCGAGGGCTTCGAGGACCTCAAGGAGAAGATCAAGGAGTTCACGCCGGAGAAGATGGAGCCGATCTGCGGCATCCCGGCGCAGACGCTGCGCGAAGTCGCGCGTACCTTTGCACGCGCCAAATCGTCGATCATCTTCTGGGGCATGGGCATCAGCCAGCACGTCCACGGCACCGACAATGCGCGCTGCCTGATCGCGCTGGCGCTGATCACCGGCCAGGTCGGCCGGCCCGGCACCGGCCTGCATCCGTTGCGCGGCCAGAACAACGTGCAGGGCGCCTCCGACGCCGGCCTGATCCCGATGTTCCTGCCGGACTACCAGCCGGTCGGTCGCGACGATCTGCGCGGGGCTTTCGAAAAGCTGTGGCAGCAGGATCTCGATCCCGTCCGCGGCCTGACCGTGGTCGAGATCATGAACGCGATCCATGCCGGCGAGATCAGGGGCATGTATATCGAGGGTGAGAATCCCGCGATGTCCGACCCTGACTTGCAGCATGCGCGCCAGGCGCTCGCGATGCTCGATCATCTCGTGGTGCAGGATCTCTTCGTCACCGAGACCGCGTTCCACGCCGACGTCATCCTGCCGGCCTCGGCGTTTGCCGAGAAGGACGGTTCCTTCACCAACACCGATCGCCGCGTCCAGCTCGCGCGTCAGGTCATCAAGCCGCCGGGCGATGCGCGGCAGGATCTCTGGATCATCCAGGAGATCGGCAAGCGTATGGGGCTGCCGTGGAATTATTCCGGCCCTGGCGACGTCTACACCGAGATGGCGGAGCTGATGCCGTCGCTGAAGAACATCAGCTGGGAGCGGCTGGTGCGCGAAGGCGCCGTCACCTATCCGGCCGATGCTCCCGACCAGCCCGGCAACGAGATCATCTTCACCACGGGCTTCCCGACCGCGAGCGGTCGCGGCAAGATCGTGCCGGCCAAGGTCATCCCGCCGGATGAGCTGCCGGACGATGAATATCCGATGGTGCTGTCGACCGGCCGCGTGCTGGAGCACTGGCACACCGGGTCGATGACCCGCCGCGCCCAGGTGCTCGATCAGATCGAGCCCGAGGCGGTCGCGTTCATGTCGCCGAAAGACATGCGCAAGAAGCAGCTGGTGCCGGGCGATTTCATCCGCCTTGAAACCCGCCGCGGCGCGGTCGAGGTCAAGGTGCGGTCGGATCGCGACGTGCCCGAGAACATGGTGTTCATGCCGTTCTGCTATGCGGAAGCGGCGGCGAACCTGCTCACCAATCCGGCGCTCGATCCGTTCGGCAAGATCCCGGAGTTCAAGTTCTGCGCGGCGAGGGCCGAGCGCGCGGAGATGCGGGACGCGGCGGAGTAGGGCGGCGGTCGGGAGCTTGCTGCACAAACCGGTGTCATGCCCCGCGAAGGCGGGGCATCCAGTACGCCGCGGCCAATCGGCTCAATCACAGCTGTCTCGGAGTACTGGATCGCCCGGTCAAGCCGGGCGATGACAGTGATCGTGTAGTACCGGCTTGCCGCTCACCTCTTCGTTCCGCGCCGCGACGGTGCTAGACGTACCCCATGTCCAAGGTCACTCCCGCCACCCGCGCGCTCACCGCCGCCGGTGTCGCCTTCACCGTCCACACCTACGACTACGACCCCGATGCCGAAAGCATCGGCCTGCAGGCGGCCGCCGCGCTCGGTGAAGACCCGGCGCGCGTGCTGAAGACGCTGATGGCGCTTGTGGATGGCAAGCCGGTTTGCGTCATCGTCCCGTCCGATCAGGAAGTTTCGATGAAGAAGCTCGCAGCGGCCGCGGGGGCCAAGTCGGCGCAGATGATGAAGCCGCCGGAAGCCGAGCGCGTCACCGGCTACAAGGTCGGCGGCATCAGCCCGTTCGGGCAGCGCAAGCAGGTCGCCACCGTGATCGAGAGAAGCGCGCTCGCGCATGACCTCGTCTATCTCAACGGCGGCCAGCGCGGCTTGCAGGTGCGGATGAAGCCGACCGATGTGCGGGATGTTCTGAAGGCGGTTGCCGTGGATGTGCTGGCCTGACGGCAATTGAAAGAGATCCGGCGGTTACGACGGCGTGGCACCCTGGCTCCGGCCGGGGCGCTTGAGTTCACGCTGCAAATAGAAAGATGCATATCGAGGGACGACCGGCATCACCGTCGCTTGTGTTTGGGCAGAGGTTCGCTTCGGGGCCAGAAGCTGACTACTCGGCGGGCCCTTGGTATCGCAGAAATTCAATTTCAGCCAGTGTAGTTGCAACTCCCGTAGGCGTAAAGACGGCCTACAGCTTAGCTCTTATGCTTGCCTCTCGCTTGACGATCGACGTCGCCCGAACGACCCTGCGCGTGCGACCACTGGCAAGTCGATTTGTTCTGAGAATGCATGGGATGTGCGTTGCGGTCGCTACAGAATGGAGCTGCGCGTGAAACAGTCATCTCCCAGGGGCGCAGCGCTTGCTGGAAAGATTGAGATCGGCGACCTGACGGTTAAATTACAGCGCATGACTAGGTTCATTTGCCTCGTTGCGCTGGGTCTCGCTTGCACCGGCATCACTGAAGCTCAAGAGTTGAGGTCTTCAAACGTGGTGTACCCCAGACCTCAATGGGAAGCAGTAGAACCGAAGGTAGCAGGTTGGTCCGAGGATTTGCTTGAGAAAGCACGTATCTATTCGGCGGCGGCCGGCTCAAGCGCCGTTATGGTAGTTCATCATGGACGCGTGGTCGCGGAGTGGGGCGACACGCACCGTAGGCTGGATGTCGCATCGGTGCGCAAGAGCTTGCTCAGTTCGCTGCTAGGGATCGCTATCGAAGAAGGACAGGTCAAGCTTTCGGATACGCTTGGTCAGCTCGGGATCGACGATAAGGCACCCAGCCTAACGCCCACCGAAATGCAAGCCACGCTTGCCGACCTTCTGACGTCTCGCTCGGGAGTCTACCACGCGATCGATCTGGAGCCTCCGGCTGTGGCGGCAAAGCGGCCACCTCGCGGCAGCCATGCCCCGGGTGAATTCTGGTATTACAACAATTGGGACTTCAACGCCGCTGGCTCAATTTACGAAAAAGTGGCCGGTGCAGGCATCTTCAACGCATTCAAACAACGCATCGCCGATCCCATCGGAATGCAAGATTTCAGTGTAGAAGCCTGCTACTACGGCGAGACCAACGTTTCCAACCACAGGCACTATGGGTTTCGCCTCAGCGCACGCGATCTCGCACGCTTCGGGCTGCTCTACCTGCGCGATGGCCGTTGGAATGAACAACAAATCGTCCCTGCCAATTGGGTTCAGGATAGCGTCAAGCCGCGAGCAAAGCCGCACAGCGAGCTTTTTCCGGGCCGAGGATATGGCTACTTGTGGTGGTCGGGCTTTGCCAGCGACTGGGCACCCACGGTTACTTTGCCAAAGAGCACGTTCTATGCCTTGGGCTTCGGCTCGCAATATCTTTTCGTGCTGCCGGCCCAAGACATTGTCATCGTGCACCTGGTTGATATGGAGCGGGAGCACTGGTCATGGGTGAGCGACTTTCAAATCGGCAGGCTGCTTTGGCTGATACTATCGGCTGCGCGCGTCGATGACATAGGCCCCGATACGTCCGTTGCAAGGGCAATCTTGGCATCGGCCGACCTGCTGAAAGACTCTCTACCCGGCAAGACTCTCCGCTACGCTGAAACGGCTCTCGACGGGCCGTATTTCATGCGCCTCGCCACTGACGGTACGGCGTCTTTGCAAAAAGGCGAAGCACGCAAACAGGTCTACTCTGGTAAGTGGTGGGTCGATGGCAACAAACTCTGCCGTGGCTGGGATAAGTTTCTTCCTCGTTTTGACTGCTGGCCCGTCTCGAAAGGCGGCTCCACCATCAGCCTGTACGGCGACCACGACACAATGTTCTTGCAGGGGTCTCTTGAAACTGAATGAGCGTGTTCAAATGCCCTCCGCTGTGGGTCATTAGCAGTAGATGCCGACCAGTCGGAGCGAGTTCCGCTTCACCCGCGGAAGCTGACGTATAAGTGCAAGCCCTACTGCTTCTGCAACAGCTTCAGCCGGCAGCGCAGCGCCTCGCGGATGTGGGCGCGGGCGAGCTGCTCGGCCTTGTCACCGTCGCGCGCGGCGATGGCATCGATGATGGCTCGGTGCTCGCCGTGGCTGGTCGAAGGGCGCCCCGACACGGTGAAGGTGGTCGGGCCGAGCAGAGCGATCCAGTCCTGCAATTCGCGCGAGGCGTTGTCGAGATAGCGGTTGCGTGCGGCGCGGCAGATCGCTTCGTGGAAAGCGCGATTGAGCCTTGCCATTTCTCTTGCCATCTCGGCGGCGTCGGTCTCGGCGGCCTCGGCGGACGCCTGTTCGATATCCCTGAGCGCGTCGATCTCCGGTGCCGAGGCGTGCGCGGCGGCGAGGCGCGCGGCGGCGCCCTCCATGATCTCGCGCATGGCGTAGAGCTCGAGCACCTCCGAGATGTCGAGATTGCGCACGATCAGCCCGCGCCCGCCGGCGGGCTCGACAAAGCCGCGCGCCGCGAGGCGGCTAAGGGCTTCGCGCACCGGCGTGCGGCTGACCTTCAGCCGTTGAGCGACCTCTTCCTCGCGCAAGCGGTCCCCGGCGCGGTAGTTGCCGGCCTGGAGCGCCTCGCAGAGCGAGCGGAACACGGCTTCGCCCAGCGCGACGCCGCCGCCGCGCGCGATTGCTCCGCCTGACTTTGCCGGGCGTTTGGCCATGGTCCCTCGAAGCGCCGCGCGCATCCTGCCCATGCAGAGATGCCGCTTGCATCAACTCAGTATATCTTTGTATACAAAGGTACGCAAGCGGGAGCCGGGTTGACTGGATTTGCCTGCGGGCAGAATGTTTCCAACTTCGTCGCATCGGACGGACCGTATGGGCAGCAAATACGATGTGCTGGTGATCGGCGGCGGCAATGCGGCGCTGTGCGCGGCGATCGCGGCGCGCCGCGGCGGCGCCTCGGTGCTGGTGCTGGAAGGCGCGCCAAAATTCTATCGCGGCGGCAACACCCGCCACACCCGCAACATGCGCTGCGCCCATGACGCCGCCACCGAAATTCTGACGGGCCCCTACACCGAGGAGGAGTTCTGGGAGGATCTGCTGCGCGTCACCGGCGGGCAGACCGACGAGTTGCTCGCCCGTCACATGATCCGCGAGTCCAAGGACATCCTGAACTGGATCGTGGAGCAGGGTGTGCGCTGGCAGCCCTCGCTCGGCGGCACGCTCAGCCTCGGCCGCACCAACTCCTTCTTTCTCGGCGGCGGCCGCGCGATGCTGAACGCGCTTTACCTCACTGCCGAACAGCTTGGCGTCGAGGTCGAATACGATGCCGAGGTCACCGACCTCGTGATCGAGGACGGCATGTTCCTCGCGGCTCGCCTCAAGCGGCCGATCAGGGGCGAGGCCGAGATCCGCGCCACCTCGCTGGTGGCCGCCGCCGGCGGCTTCGAGGCAAACATCGAATGGCTGAAGCAATATTGGGGCGAGGCGGCCGACAATTTTCTGATCCGCGGCACACCGTACAATCGCGGCTCGATCCTGAAGATGCTGCTCGACAAGGGTGTGCAGGAGGTCGGCGATCCCACCCAGTGCCACGCGGTCGCGATCGATGCCCGCGCGCCGAAATTCGACGGCGGCATCATCACGCGGCATGACTCGGTCGTGTTCGGCATCGTCGTCAACAAGCACGCCCAGCGCTTCTATGACGAGGGCGAGGACATCTGGCCGAAGCGCTATGCGATCTGGGGGCGGCTGGTCGCGGCGCAGCCCGACCAGATCGCTTACATCATTTTCGATTCCACCGTCGTCACGAGCTTCATGCCCACGCTGTTCCCGCCGATTGGCGGTCAAACCGTGGCAGAGCTCGCCGGCAGGCTGGGGCTCGATCCGGCGGCGCTGGAAAAGACCATCACCGAATTCAACGCGGCGGTGCGGCCGGGTACCTTCGATCATACCATCCTGGACGACTGCCGCACCGAAGGCGTCACGCCGCCGAAGACGCATTGGGCGCGCAAGATCGAGACGCCGCCCTATCTCGCCTATCCGGTGCGGCCGGGCATCACCTTCACCTATCTCGGCACGCGCGTGAACAAGGAGGCGCGGATGTTGATGGCCGACGGCAGGCCGTCGGCGAACATGTTTGCAGCCGGCGAGATCATGGCCGGCAACGTGTTGGGTAAAGGCTATGCCGCTGGCATGGGCATGACCATCGGCAGCGTGTTCGGGCGGATCGCAGGACGGGAAGCGGCGAAACATGCACGGAACTAGAATTCTTGATGAGGCCGACCGTCTGATGACGGTCTGCAATTCCTGCCGCTATTGCGAGGGCCTGTGCGCAGTGTTTCCCGCCATGGAAATGCGGCGCTCCTTCTCGGACGGCGACCTCAACTATCTCGCCAACCTCTGCCATTCCTGCGGTGCCTGCTATGTCGACTGCCAGTTCTCGCCGCCGCACGAGTTCAACGTCAACGTTCCCAAGACGCTGGCGGTCGCGCGCGCCGAATCCTATGCGGCCTATGCGTGGCCGCAGGCGCTGTCCGGCGCCTTCGCCCGCAACGGCCTCGTCATCAGCATCGTTGCCGCGCTTAGCATGGCGGCCTTTATCCTCGGCTTCGCCGCGCTCAACGACCGCGGCGTGCTGTTCGGTGTGCACACCGGGCCCGGTGCGTTCTACAAGCTGATGCCACACAGCGCGATGGCCGTGCTGTTCAGCGCCGCGTTTCTTTATGCCGTTCTCGCGCTGGTGATGAGCGTGCGCGCGTTCTGGCGCGACATCGGCGCGCCAATCGGTGGGCACGCCGACGGCGGCTCGATCTTTCAAGCGATCCGTGATGCGGGCGAGCTGCGCTATCTCCATGGCGGCGGCGTCGGCTGCTACAACGAGGACGACAAGCCGACCGACCGGCGCAAGCTCTATCATCACCTGACGTTCTACGGCTTCCTGCTGTGCTTTGCCGCGACTTCGGTGGCGACGCTCTATCACTATCTGCTCGGCCGGGAGGCACCGTATCCTTGGTGGGATCTGCCGGTCGTGCTCGGCACGCTCGGCGGCGTCGGCCTCATCGCCGGCCCCATCGGCCTGTTCATGGCCAAGATGCGGCGCGATCCCGCGCTGCTCGACGAGTCCAGCTACGGCATGGACGTCGGCTTCATCGCCATGCTGTTCCTGACGGGTCTTACCGGCATGCTGGTTCTGATCTTGCGCGAGACAGCCGCCATGGGCCCACTGCTGGCACTGCATCTCGGTGCGGTGTTCGCATTGTTCATCACCATGCCCTACGGCAAGTTCGTGCACGGCATCTATCGTTTCGTAGCGCTGGTGCGCTACGCGCAGGAACGGCGCAGCGAAGCCGGCTCTTGAGGGGCGCGCGGGTCTAACGTATCTCTTGAGCCGTTCGCGTTGTCCTGCGAATCGCTTGGGAGCCCGCGCTCATGTACATGTTTCTGCCATTTCTGCTGGCGCTCGCCGGCTGCGCGAGCGTCTGGCGTTCCCACGCGCGACTGGGCTACGGACTGTGGGCCGCAACGATCGTCGTCACCGTCGCGTGGTTCTTCCATCACGCGACCGATCCGCTGAAGTTCTCGTTCTGACGGTGTCGAGATGAGCGCCACGGAGATGAGCCAGCAAAGATCGGTCGGCGCAATCCTGAACATGCTCGGCCTGCTCGGGATCTCGCTGATCCTGACCGTCGCGTTCTTCTACCAGCTTGCGCTGGGCGAGTTGCCCTGTCCGCTGTGCCTGCTGCAACGCGCCGGGTTCATCGCGATCGGCATGGGCTTTCTGTTCAACATGCGTCTCGGTGAGCGGCCGTCGCACTACGCGATTGTCCTCCTCGCCTGCCTCGTCACTGGCTTCATCTCGATGCGGCAGGTGTCGCTGCATCTCGCGCCGGGAGATCCCGGCTACGGCTCGGCGCTGCTCGGCTTGCATTTCTACACCTGGGCACTGATCGCGGCCATCGGCATCGTCTGCTATGTCGCGCTCATCTTGGTCCTGAAGGATGTGGTCGGCGAGCGAGATGGCGTCGTGTCCCTGCGCGGTCCGGCGTCGAGCGCGGTCTTCGCGATCTTCGCATTGCTGGTTGCCGCAAATCTCCTGTCCACCGTGCTGGAGTGCGGCGCAGGTCAGTGCGACGACAACCCGGTCCGCTATCTCCTGCTCAAGTGAGTATGTGGAGAAGGCCGTCGCACCGGGCATCCGCCGATGCGACGATCCTGACCCTTACGCCACCTCGCGCTCCGGCGCGGAGGCCTGCTCGCGCGCCATCGCCGTGGCGGTGACGTAGTCGGTCTTGCCGGTGCCGAGCAGCGGCACCTTGTCGACCACCATGATCGTCGCGGGCACGGTCAGCTCGGAGGCGCCGATCGCCTTGGCCTGGGCCTGCATCGCGCTGCGCTCGGCATTCTTCTCCGTCGTCAGCAGCACGATGCGCTCGCCCTTGCGCTGGTCGGGGATCGACACCGCGACCGAGGCGGCCTGCGGCCACAGCGTGGCCGCGATGCTTTCGACCGCTGACAGCGAGACCATTTCGCCGGCGATCTTGGCAAAGCGCTTGGCGCGGCCCTTGATGGTGATGAAGCCGGCGGCGTCGATCGAAACGATGTCGCCGGTGTCGTGCCAGCCCTCGGGCAGCACTTCCAGCACGCCCGGATTCTCGGCCCTGAGGTAACCGAGCATGACGTTCGGCCCGCGCACCGACAGGCGTCCGCCGTCCTCGATGCCGGGGACCGGATCGAGGCGGCTTTCCATCAGCGGCGACAGGCGCCCGACGGTGCCGGGGCGGTTGGCCATCGGCGTGTTCATCGCCAGCACCGGCGCGGTTTCAGTCACGCCATAGCCTTCGAGGATGCGGATGCCGTAGCGCTCCATGAACACTTGCCGCGTGCGGTCCTTGACCGCCTCGGCGCCGGCGATCACCAGGCGCAGGGTGCGGAAGTCGTAAGGGTGGGCCGAGCGGGCATAGCCTGACAGGAACGTATCGGTGCCGAACAGGATGGTGGCACCGGTCTGGTAGATCAGCTCGGGCACGATGCGGTAGTGCAGCGGCGAGGGATACATGTAGATCGGAATGCCCGCCAGCATCGGCATCATCATCCCGCCGGTCAGGCCAAACGAGTGGAACACCGGCAGCACGTTGAACACCTTGTCATTGGCGTTGGCATCGACCCGCGCCAGCGCCTGCGCCGCGTTGGCGAGGATGTTGCGGTGGGACAGCACCACGCCCTTGGGCGTGCCTTCCGAACCCGAGGTGAACAGAACGACGGCCGGATCGTTGGCCTGGCGGGCAACGCGTGGCGCGGTGCCTGCGAGCAGTCCCTTGATCTTGTCGACCGTGCCGATCGAGGCTCTGATGTCCTCGAGATAGACGACGCGAGCTTCGGCGGAGATCGCGGCCATCAGCTTGTCGAGCTTGCCCTTCTCGATAAACGCCTTCGACGTCAGCACGGTGTTGACCTGCGCGGCCTTCATGGCGGCGAGCACGTTGACCGGGCCGGCCGAGAAGTTGAGCATGGCCGGAACGCGGCCGATGCTCTGCAGCGCCATGAAGACGACGGCGACGCCGGCGGAGTTCGGCAGCAGGACGCCGACATTCTCGCCGGCCGCGGTACCGGTCTCCAACTTGCGGCTCAACACCTGCGCGCCGAGGATCAGCTTGCGATAGGTCAGCCTGGTGCCGAGCGCATCCTCGATGATGACCTTGCCGGTGTCGCGGTCGCGATAGGCATGGCCCAGCGCTTCGAACAGCGTGTGATCGAGCATGGCGTTCTTGACCATCGCGTCGATCATGACGTCCTGCAGCGCAGCACCCGCGGCATTGCGGCGCGCCTTGCCTTTCAGCTCCGAGGCGACCGGCAGCTTGACGGGCGGCAGGATCGTCACCGTCACCCGCGGGAACCAGGAGCGCTTGATCTGGCTGCTATTGAGATAGCTGAGGTGGGAACGCTGCGCACCTTCGATGCGAACCGGCACGACCACGGCGTCGGCCTTGTCGGCGATCATCGCGGTGCCGTCATAGACCTTCATCAGCGAGCCGGAGACGGTGATGCGTCCTTCCGGGAAGATCACGACCGGCTCGCCGGCGGCGACCAGCTTGATCAGGTCGCGCGCGGCCAGCGGCTTGCTCGGGTCCATGGTGTAGTGCTTGACCACCCGCAGGAAGGGCTTGGCCCACCAGGCCTTGGCGATGCCGGTGTCGACTGCGAAGCTCGCGTCGATCGGCAGCACGGCGTGCAGCAGCGGACCGTCGATCAGGCTGACGTGATTGGGCGCGATCAGCATGCGCGTGCCCGGCGGCGGCAGGTTCTCCAGCCCGCGCACCTCGGTGCGAAACAGCGCACGGAATAATAGTCCACCGAAATCGCGGACGCCTTCCTTGCCCCACTTCGTCAGCACGAACCAGACCGCACCGAAGCTGGCGAGGCCGAGCCCGAAGAAGATCCAGCCGACATGCAATCCGCCCGCCTGCAGCAGCGCGACGAACAGCGAGCCCACCACCATGAAGGCGGCCTGCAGCACGTTGCCGGCGGCGATGATGCGGGCGCGTTCGTTTGGCTCCGACCAGGCCTGCACGGCTGCGAAGGAGGGAACGACGAAGAGGCCGCCGCCGAAGGCAAAGGCGACGAAGTCTGCCAGCATGCGCAAGCCCGCGAAGGAGGTTGCGAAATCGACCGCAGCGATGTCCTGGCCCTTGCTGGTCACCGCGATGGCCAAGGCGAGGTCAAGGCCGGCACAGCCCATGATGATGGCGCCGATCGGCACCAGCGCGAGGTTCGGGCGAACGTGGCTGAGGCTGGCCGCGAACAGCGAGCCGATGGCGATCCCGATGGCGAAGATTGCCAGGCACAGCGTCACCACGCCTTCGCTGCCACCGACGACGTCCTTGACCAGCGCCGGCAAGAGCGACAGCACGATGGCGCCGACCAGCCAGAACCAGGAGACGATGACGGTGCCGTCCCAAAGCCGGTGATCGGCGTGCAGCGTCTTCAATAGGCTGAGCGTCGAGGTCCAGGGATTGGCATCGACGGGCAGATCGGGCGCGGACGGCGTCGTCTGGGGAATGCGGGAGGCAAAGGCCCAGGACAGCAGGGCCAGCACGACGACGGCCGATGCGACCCAGCCCATATGGGCGGAGCCTGCGATGAACTGGCCGCCGGCAACGGTGCCGAGCAGGATCGCCATGAAGGTCGCGCCCTCGACCAGCGCGTTGCCGGTCGCGAGCTCGCCGAGCTCGAGCTGGTCCGGCAGCATGGCATATTTCACGGGGCCGAACAGCGCGGCGATGATGCCGAACAGGGCCAGCGCGGTGAACAGCAGCGGCACCGAGTGCATGAAGAAGCCGGCAGCGGCGAAGCTTGCTGCGAAGATCTCGACGAACTTCAACCGCCGTGCCACGACCGATTTGACGTATTTGTCGGCAAGCTGGCCGCCGAGCCCGGACAGGATGAAATAGGGGAAGATGAAGACGGCGCCGGCCACCGTCACCAGCGCATCACCGTGGCCGGTTGCGGCACTGTAAAGCAGGATGATGACGAGCGCGTTCTTGAGCACGTTGTCATTGAGCGCCGAGAAGAACTGCGCCCAGAACAGCGGCGCGAAACGGCGTGACGACATCAATTCCCTGATCATGACGAGTCCTGTTGTGGAAAGGCAGCCTGAGATTGTTACGTTGCGGGTCGAACGTCACGACCGGAAGGCCGTGGGAAGCGATTGCAGGCGACGATGGTTGCCGGCCTGTGATGTCCCCTTCCGTCCCTCCGATCCTGTTGGTCTCCAGCTTGTCTCGTTTGGTTCGCGAATAATCCGGTCGCGGACCGCTTTTCGGGCAGAAATGGACCTGCGTTGCGCATCGGCTTGTCCGCTAGGTGAGGTGAGCCAGATGGCGAAACGGGTTGAGGCGGCCAAGCAGGCCGACGCGGCGACCCTCGCGGCGGACGCGGCTGGTCCGCCACATCCGAAACGTGGCGCGGCGCTCGGCGAGCACACCGGTAATATCGCAGGCATTGGCAATCCGATCGATCGGCGCCATCGCGAGCCGCAGGACAGCGCGGCCAAAGCCGGTGACGAGAGCCGCGGCGTCATCGATGAAGGTGGAGGCGATATCAACAACGAGGGTTTGCATTTTGCAGGTCTCCCGGTTAATTTGAACAATGTTCACGTGAGTAGCCCTAAAATGAACAATGTTCAAGAGGAATCGGTCCGAGATCAAAAAAAATTGCGTAGGCGGCTCCAGATCCTGGAGATCGCGCGCGGTATCATCGCCTCTAAGGGATTGAGAGCGTTGAAGGTTCGGGACGTCGCGGACGCCGCCGGCTGCTCCGTCGGCAGTGTCTATAACGAGTTCGGCGACTTCGACGGGGTGATCCTGACCGTCAACAGGGAGACGGTTCAGGCGCTCACAGCGCGGCTTGGCGCGGTCCCGGCTGAGGATCCGGTTCGCCAACTCTATGGCTTGGCCGAGACCTATCTCGATTTCTTCGCCGAGAACGCCAATCTGCTCCGCTCGCTGTTCGAGCATCGGATGGAGGACGACCGCCCGTATCCCGACGACATCCTCCAGATGGTGATGGACGCCTTCGCGCTGATGCATCCACCCCTGGTGCGCGTGCTGCCCGATGCGGACGACGTGAAGATCGCGCTGTTGTCACGCACGCTGTTTTCCGCGGTCCACGGCATCATCTCGCTCGGCCTCGAAGAACGGATGGTCGCGGTGCCGCCGCAGATGCTACGCCAGCAGGTCAGGCAGTTCCTCGATGCGCATCTCGTGGGGCTCGGAGTCTTGCCGGCGCGCTAGACTAGACCAGCACCGGCTGACGCACGCGCCCGGCATCGCCGAACACGCGCAAATAGCGCTCGATCTCGGAGGGCATTCCGGTCGCCTTCTCCGGATTGTCGGAAAGCTTGACGGCGGGACGTCCGTCGACCGACGACACCTTGCAGACCAGCGAGATCGGATCGAGATTGAACGAGCCGTCCGGCGCACAGCCGACAAAGTCGTTGGTCAGGTTGGTGCCCCAGCCGAAGGAGAGCCGCACGCGACCGGCGAAGTGGTGATAGGTCTCCTCGATCGAGCCGACGTCCATCGCATCCGAGAACACCAGCAGCTTGTCCTTGGGGTTGCGGCCCTTCTTCTGCCACCAGGCGATGATCTCTTCACCGGCCTGGATCGGCGGCGCGCTGTCGGGGCGGAAGCCGGTCCAGTCGGCCACCCATTCCGGCGCATCGCGCAGGAACGCCTTGGTGCCGAAAGCGTCCGGCAGGGCGATCAAGAGATTGCCGCCATAGGTCTGGCGCCACTGATCGAGGATGCGATAGGGCGCCCAGCGCAATTCCTCGTCGTCCTTGGCGAGCGCGGCCGCGACCATCGGCAGCTCGTGCGCATTGGTGCCGATCGCTTCGAGATCGTTGTCCATCGCCAGCAGCACGTTGGACGTTCCGATGAAGGACGGGCCCAGCCCTTCCTTCACCGCCTCCACGCACCAGCGCTGCCAGAGAAAACCGTGGCGGCGGCGGGTGCCGAAATCGGACAGCCGCAGATTCTCCAGCTTGCGCAGCCGCTCCACCTTGGTCCACAGCTTGGCCTTGGCGCGGGCATAGAGCACATCGAGCTCGAACCGGCCGCGGCCCTTGCATGCCGCGCGGGAGCGCAATTCGTTGAGGATGGCGAGCGCCGGAATCTCCCACATCGAGCTGTGGGTCCAGGGGCCTTGGAAATGCAGCTCGTACTGACCGTCGACCTTGCGCAGATCGTATTCGGGAAGGCGGAATTCGGCGAGCCAGCGGATGAAGTCCGCCGAGAACATGTGGGTCTTGCCGTAGAAGGTGTTACCGGCAAGCCAGATCAGCTCCTTCTTGGTGAAGCGGATGGTGCGGGCATGGTCGAGCTGGGCGCGCAGCTCGGCTTCGTCGATGATTTCGGCAAGGCGCACATGGCGCGAACGGTTGATGACTGAGAAGGTGACTTGCTGATCCGGGTAATCCTCCCGAATCATCTGCAACATCAACAGCTTATAAAAGTCGGTATCCAGCAGGCTGCGGATGATGGGATCCAGCCGCCAGCTGTGATTGTAGGTTCGGCTCGCAATGTCGGTCACTGTCATGGCCGAATTCTAGCGTGGCCGCCCGCGCGCAACCAGTGGGTTTGGCGAGGGCCAGGCCCCGGCCGGCGTCAACAGCCGGCGGGCAACGACCGATTCAGGCGGCTGCCGTCGCCGCTACGTGTTCCAGTTGTGTCCTGATCCAGCGGTGGGCCGGGTCCTTCTGGTAGCGCTGGTGCCAGACCATGAACATCGGCAGCTCGGCCAGAGTGCGCGTGCGTGAGGCCAGCGGAATCTGCACGTGCGCGAAGCCGCGCATGACGCCGGACGCCAGCAGGCTCGGCATGCTCGCGAGCATTTGCGAGCCACGCAGGAACGAAGGCACGCCGGAAAAGCTCGGCACCGAAATCGCGATGTCGCGGTGGAAGCCGTTGGCCGCGAGCCGGCGGTCGAAGTCGAGCCGCTCATTGTCGGTATAGACCACGGTGATGTGGCGCGCCGCGAGATAGGCGCCTCGTCCTGATGGGGCGGCGCGCGTCTTGGGATCGTAGTAGCAGACGTAGTGGTCGCTCAGCAGGCGCTTCTGCACGATGTCGATGCCAACGGGCGGCAGTGGCGTGATCATGAGGTCGCAGCGATTTTCGCGCAGCATCGCAGGCGAAGGCGATTGCGACGGGATCACGCGCAGGTTCAGGCTCTTCACCTGCGCGACAACATGGCCGAAGAAGTGCGGCAGCAGCAGGTCGCGCTGGAAATCATTGGCGGCGATCGTCAGCGACAGCTGCGCGCTTCCCGGCTCGAAGGTGACGCCGCCGGCGAAGCTGCGCATCTCGTCGATCAGCGCGCGGGCCTTGGCCGCCAGTGCCTGGGCATGGGCGGTCGCGACGATGCCGCGGCCGGATTTCGCGAACAGCGGATCGCCGACGATCCGTCGCAGCTTGTTGAGGTTGTGGCTGACGGCGGATTGCGTCAGGCCGAGTCGCGTCGCGGCCGCCGTGACCGAGCCTTCCTCCAGTACCGCGAGAAACAATTCGAGGGCGTGGCCGTCCAGCGCCAAATGATCGATTTTATTCATGGGATTGATTATAATCAATCTATTTATCTTGAGAATAGGGAGCGGCATTGTCGTGCAACAAGCCGCGCACCCGGACCCGGGGCGCCCAAGGGAGAGACAACGCCGATGAATGCCCAGGCGACAGCCCTGCAGGATCCCCGCCTCAACCGCCCCGAGCCGTTCACGCCGCCACTCGGCGATGGCGGCTTCTTCCAGCGCGACCGCTCGATTCATCCGCCGGCCTATGCGCCCGGCTACAAATCCTCGGTGCTGCGCTCACCGCGCCAGTCACTGCTGTCGATCGAGAATTCGGTCTCGGAGATCACGGGGCCGGTGTTCGGTCACAACGATCTCGGGCCGCTCGATAACGATCTGATCCGCAATTACGCCAAGGAGGGCGACCCGGTCGGCGAGCGCATCATCGTCCACGGCCGCGTGCTCGACGAGACCGGCCGCGGCGTGCCGAACACGCTGGTGGAGTTCTGGCAGGCCAATGCCGGTGGCCGCTACCGGCACAAGAAGGACACGTATCTCGCACCGATCGATCCGAACTTCGGCGGCTGCGGCCGCGCGCTGACCGACGACACCGGCTACTATTATTTCCGCACCGTGAAGCCCGGCCCCTATCCCTGGCGCAACTTCGTCAACAGCTGGCGCCCCGCCCATATCCACTTCTCGGTGTTCGGCTCCGGCTTTGCGCAGCGGCTGATCACGCAGATGTACTTTGAGGGCGATCCGCTGATCCCGGTCTGCCCGATCCTGACGACGATCCCGGACAAGGACGCGCTCGACCGCCTGGTCGCGCCGCTCGACCTCAACGCCTCGACGCCGTTCGACTCGCTCGCCTACCGCTTCGACATCGTGCTGCGCGGCCAGCGCTCCACCTATTTCGAAAATCGTCCCGAAGGGAACTGAGCACATGCCGCAGCCGCTCAACTATCTCAAGGAAACCGCCTCGCAGACCGCCGGGCCGTACGTCCATATCGGCCTGATCCCGGCCATGGCCGGCTTCGACATCTTCGAGAAGAACTTTTCCAACGTGCTGGTAACGCCGAACACCAAAGGCGAACGCATCACGCTGGAAGGCAAGGTGCTCGACGGTAGCGGCACGCCGCTGCGCGACGTGCTGCTTGAAATCTGGCAGGCCAATGCGGCCGGCCGCTACAACCATCCGGCCGATCGCTCGGCCGGCGCGCTAGACCAGGATTTCCGTGGCTGGGGCCGCGCCGGCTCGGATTTCGAGAGCGGCCTCGTGACGTTCGAGACCATCAAGCCGGGCGCCATCACCGACAAGACAGGGCGCAAATGCGCGCCGCACATCAATGTCTGGATCGTCGCGCGCGGCATCAATATCGGTCTCAACACGCGGCTCTATTTCTCCGACGAGGAAGCCGCCAACGCCGCAGATCCCGTCCTCAACCTGATCGAGCAGCCGGTGCGCCGCGCGACACTGATCGCCAAGCGCGGCGAGCGCGCAGGAAAGGTCGTCTATTCCTTCACGATCAATTTGCAGGGCCCGGACGAGACGGTGTTCTTCGACGTGTGAGGCCTCAGCCCTCATCGCCATGGAGCTGCGTGCGAAAGGCGCGCGGCGACAGGCCGGTGGCCGCGGCGTAGACCCGGCTGAAATAAGCGGGGTCCTCGAAGCCGAGGGCGTAGGCGATCGTCGAGACCGGCAGGTTGGTATAGACGAGGTTGCGCCGCGCCTCGCGGATCAGGCGGTTCAGGATCAGGTGCGAGGCGGTGTCGCCGGTCGCCGCGCGCGTGACGCGGTTGAGATGGGTCGGCGTGATCGCCAGCGACTTCGCGTAGTCCGCCACGGTCCAGCGTTCCAGGTGATGCTGTTCGAGCAAGGCCTCGAAGCGGCGGAACAGATTTGTCTCGGCATTGCCGCCAGCGCCGCTCGCGCCGGCGAGCGCACGTGCGACGAGGCCGATCATGGCCGCCGACAATGCCCGCAGCACATGCGCGCGGCCGAAATCGCGCGCGGCATGCTCGGCAAAGATCTGCTTCATGATGGCGCGGATCTGCGGCGTGCCGCGCACCACTGATGATCGTGACAGCACGCTGCGCAGACCTTCGGCAGCGAGCAGCGCCTCGTCGAGCATTTCCGCGGCGATGGTCAGCACCCAGCCTTCGGTTCCTGGCACGAAGCGGAAGCCATGGACATGGCCGACCGGCACGTTGACGATCTGCATCGGCTTCAAGGGCACGACGCGTCCGTCGAGCGTCGCTTCGCCGCCGCCGCGCTCGATCAGCAGCACCTGGTGCAGACGAGCATGCCGGTGCACGGCGAGCTTCCAGTCATGCAGCACCGAGCGCGACGCAATCG
Source organism: Bradyrhizobium sp. BR 10261 (assembly GCF_019455395.1). NCBI lineage: Bacteria > Pseudomonadati > Pseudomonadota > Alphaproteobacteria > Hyphomicrobiales > Nitrobacteraceae > Bradyrhizobium > Bradyrhizobium sp. BR 10261. Next base: position 140,334 of record NZ_JACOFQ010000004.1, on the reverse strand, counting down.
TCTCGCAGTGGACGACGTCAGGCAGATCGCCGGCTTCGCCGAACAGATTGTAGACCCGGATCGCCGGGGCGGGGGCTGCGTTCCTCATGTTCGAATAGTACAAGACATTGGCGAAACCCTCCATCGGTCTTCTGCATTGAATCTGCAAAAAAGCGCCGTCGGGAGGACGCAAAAATGAAAGTTCAGGTCTGCATCATCGGCGGTGGGCCGTCCGGGCTGCTGTTGTCCCAGCTTCTGCACCTCAAGGGCATCGACACCATCGTGCTGGAGAAATACAGCCGCGACCACGTGCTGGCGCGCATCCGTGCCGGCGTGCTCGAGCATGGTTTCGCCAGGCTGATGCGCGAGGCGCAATGCGGCGAGCGGATGGACCGCGAAGGCGAGATCCACAACGGATTCGAGATCGCCCATGACGGCGTGCTCTCCCATATCGATCTGCACAAGTATTCCGGCGGCAATTCGGTGCTGGTCTACGGCCAGACCGAGCTGACGCGCGACCTCTACGAGGCGCGCGACCGGCTCGGCGGCAAGGTCATCCACAACGCCGAGGATGTGACGCCGCATGATCTGACCTCGGACCGGCCCTACGTGACGTATCGCTCGAACGGCGCGACGGTTCGCGTCGACTGCGACTACATCGTCGGCGCCGACGGCTTTCACGGCGTCAGCCGCAAGTCGATCCCGAAGGACGTGCTGCGCGAATATGAGAAGGTCTATCCGTTCGGCTGGCTGGGCGTGCTGTCGCGCACCAAGCCGGTGTCGCCGGAGCTGATCTATGTCAAGCACGAACGCGGCTTTGCGCTATGCTCGCTGCGCTCACAGGTGCTGAGCCGCTACTACGTCCAGGTGCCGCTGACCGACAAGGTCGAGGACTGGAGCGACGATGCGTTCTGGGCCGAGCTGAAGCGCCGCCTGCCCGACCACGTCGCCGCGCGATTGATCACCGGTCCCTCGATCGAGAAGAGCATCGCACCGCTCCGCAGCTTCGTTGCGGAGCCAATGAGCTACGGACGCCTGTTCCTCGCCGGCGACGCTGCCCACATCGTGCCGCCGACCGGCGCGCGCGGGCTGAACAGTGCCGCCTCCGACATCTACTATCTCTATCACGCCATGCTCGCGCACTATCAGGATGGCGACGATTCCGGGTTGAAGGGCTATTCGGCCAAGGCCCTGGCGCGGATCTGGAAGGCGCAGCGCTTCTCGTGGTGGATGACGATGATGCTGCATCGTTTCCCCGGTCGTTCCGAATATGAGGACCGGCTCCAGCAGACCGAGCTCGAATACCTCTTCTCGTCCGAGACGTCGCAGCGTCTCCTGGCGGAGAATTATGTGGGGCTGCCGTTCTAACAGCCGCTACTTCGCTTCCAGCGTGTTCACCGGCGTCCAGTCGGCCGGCGGTGGATTGGCTGCCATAGACCGCGCGCGCTTGGCAAAATATCGGGACGGCGGATCATCGCCAGCGACGCTTTCGAACAGTTCGGTCGCTTTCGCGAACTCGCGCGCACGCCAGCATGCAAGTCCCCTGGCGTAAGTTGCCGCGCGCATGCCCTGCTCCTGCGTCTCCTGGTTCTTCTCGGCGAGCGGCTCGTACACCCTGATCGGCTCGTCGCGTCCCTGCACCTTGACCATGTCCAGCTCGCGCCAGGTATAAGCGCTGCGGCTCTGGTTCACCGTCGCCTCGGAAGCCATGATCACGGTGCCATAATATTTGTTGGCGCCCTCAAGGCGAGATGCGAGGTTCACGGTGTCGCTCATGACGGTGTAGTTGAAGCGCCGGCGGGAGCCGATGTTGCCGACGACGGCTTTGCCGCTGTTCAGCCCGATGCGGTGGGCAAGGCCACGGCCCTGAAAGGCGGGGTGGCTGCTGTTGAGCTCCTTCAGCCTCTCGCGGCATTGCAGCGCGGCGGCGACCGCGTGCCGCGCGTGGTCGGGATCGTCGGCCGGCGCGCCGAACATGGCGACGACGGAATCGCCGATATATTTGTCGACATAACCGCCATGGCTTTCGATGATGTCGGTCATGGCCGACAGATAGTCGTTCATCAATGCGACCAGCTCGGCCGGCGTCATCTTCTCGGCGATCGAGGAGAAGCCGGCGAGGTCCGAGAAGAACATGGTGATGTCACGCATCTCGCCGCCGAGCGCGGGCATCTTGCCGGAGGCAACCATGCCGTCGATCACTTCGGGCGCGAGATAGAACGCAAAGCTCTTGCGCAGAAAGCGCTCCTCGCGGTCGGCGATCACGAAGCGGTAGCCGATCATCATCGCGATGGCGGTGAGGCCTGCCAGCACAGGCTCGGTCAGGGGAAGTGCGAGCGCATGGACGAATGCGCTGACAGCGACGGTGGTGTAGGCCGCAGTGAGCGCCAGCCAGCTGAGTATCGCACCGGTCGGGGCGAGCATGCAGGCCGCGAAGGCAATGACCATCGCGAACCCAATCGCCAGGATCGTGCGCTGCGGGACGCCGAGCTCGGTGACAGCGTCACGCTCGATCAGGTTGCGGACCGCCGTGGCATGCACGAGGACGCCGGCGATGTCATTACGGGCCTTTTGTGCCGTACTGGCAGGCGTGGGCAGGGCGCATCGCGCCGCCGGGCTGCCGTCATAGCCGCCGGAGAGGTGCATCGAGGTGAGCTTGCGGTCCTCGAAATTGAGGATGGTGCCGAGCAGGACGACCTTGCCGTCAAAGGCGCGACGGAAGAAGTCCGTGTCACCTTTCTCGATGCAAGCGCGCAGGTCCGCGAAGGAATAGGCCGGGACGTCGCGGCCCATGCCGCGGAAGTTGAGCGTCAGTGTATTGGGCTCGGCGCTCGGAATAGCATAGCCGGACAACGACATGAGGCCGGACGGCCGGGTCTCCGGCGGTAGGGCGAGTGCGCGCGAAGCGAGCTCGACAGCCATGGCCGGGATCGGCTGGCCGCCGATGGAAAAGCTGAGCGGCATCCGCCGGATCACGTCGTCGTCATCGGTGTAGACGTTGAGGGCGCGGACATTGTTCTTCACGGCAAGTCGCTGCGCGGCGAAAGGACTGTCCGGATGGTCATTGCTGAGAATCTCACCGAGCACCAGCTTGCCGCTGTCGGACAGCTTGCGCAGCGCGATCAGATAATCGCGGTCAAATCCCTTCATCCGTGCGCCGACCGGCGCGTCGCCGAAAGGAATGTCCGACTGCTCGATCGAATTCTTGAAGATGACGTCGAATCCGATGACCTTGGCGCCCCCCTCGGTAATGCTGCCGAGCACGCGGCCGACCTCGCGCGTCCAGGTCTGCGTCGGCGATCCCTTGAAAGGCGGCGTCTCGTAGGTCTCCCCGTCGATCGCGACGACGACGACCGGCGATGTCGCGGGATCGCGCCGGTCGCCGATCAGCGTCCAGCGCAAGGCCGTGAGAATATCGAGCGAGAGACCTTGCAGTCTGTGGAGCGGCGGGGACGTGAAAGCAGCGCCGGTCACGAGCGCAATGGCGACCGCTGCAACGATGTCCCGCCTGCCGATCCGCCGCATCGTTATAGTCGCGGACCGTCTATTCGAACCGCAGCAGACGCCCGACGATCGGCGTCGGCGACGCGGTGGCGCTGGCATCGACCTGGAAGGTGTAGCGCTTGTTGCCGAGTTTTGCGAGATAGCTGCCGCCCGGCGTCAGCGACTTTCCGGCCTTCGAGAGGTCGAAGAATTTGCCGGCGACCATGATGTCGCTCTTCAGCGGCAGGCTGATCGCGGGCTCCTTGCCGTCGGTGCGTTCGATCACCAGCGTGCTGCCGCTCTTGGCCTGGACCAGCGGCGCGGTGCCGTAGATCGTCGGCAGCTTCGCCGGCGCGCTGCCAGCATCGGATCGCATGGTGCGAAACGTGGTCGCCGCGCTCTGGTTCGCCTCGCGCTCGGAGAGCTGCGCGGCGTTGGCATCGCACGATACCTTGACGCGCTGGACGTTGCCGAGTTGCACGGTGCTCTGCTCGGCGCCGACCAGCACCACGCCTTCGGTGATGGTCTCGCGCAGGCAGGATTTCAGATAGCTGAGCGTGACGCCGGCCTTGGGGCCGAGCTTGATGATCTTGCCCGGCGCCACGTAGTCCATGAATTCGATACCGTCGACCTTGCCCTGCACGTCCTCGACGATCGCGGCCGGTGTCTCCGCGACGGCGGGGGCGGCGAGGCAAACCGCGCCGACAATGGCGCCGATCAGGGTTCTCATGACTGTCTCTTCCAGTTCGAACGGTGTGTGACTGACCCAGGTCCCTACGCGAGCCTAACAGGGGATGGCCGAGCCAAGTGTGATCAGAATCACTCCTGGTGTTGATGCAGCCTAGCAGGAACAGGTTCAAGCCTGTGATGACAGAAATGGGCGGCGCCGCAAATTCCAGCCGTGGGGACGATGTCAGACCGCCGTTGCGGCGGCGCGGTCCTGGGCCTGGCGGCTCCCGGTCACCCCTGGTATATAGGTGAAAGGGCGGCCTCGGATTTCTGCAGCGGCAGCGTCGTCTGCCCGGTGGCGATCCCGAGCACTTCATCCCAGCCACCACCACCCGCGATCTTCAACGCGCGCGCCGGTTTGCGAGCGGGCACAGGCTTTTTCGCGCTGCGTTCCGCCGCCTGCATCTGCCCCGCCTTGCTGCGAAGCTGAGTGACGGCGCGATCGATCGGCGCGGAGGAGGTGCGCTCACCATGTCGGATCTCCTCGATCCGGAAGAACGAGATCGTCGACTGCAGCTGTTCGGCCTGCGAGGCGAGCTCTTCCGAGGTGGAGGACACTTGCTCGGAGGCGCTGGCGTACTAGGGCTTTGCCGTGGTCGCGTCCGAAGTGCGCAAGCTCGCCCAGCGCAGCCAGGCGGCCGCCGCCGAGATCGGCACGCTCTCCGCCGACACCGTCAAGGTCGCGCAGGAAGCGATTGTTTCGCTCGGCGGCCCAGCGCCAACGCGCTCGGCATCATCATGACCGGCATGGGCGATGACGGCGCGCGCGGCATGCTGGAGATGTGCACGGCATAGAATTGTTTTGAGCTTGCCGCCGTCGCGGCGCAGCCCTGCGCCGCAATTTTAGGAACCGGCTTTGCAGCGCGTTAACCGTGGCGGAACACGCGCCATATCGGTCATTGTCGCGCCCCACGGATCATTGCAAGTACGTCTGAATTCACGACGGATGTCTTCATGCTGAGAGACGGCAAATACGCTGCCTGGTTCAGAACTCCGCGTGGCCAGGGCACTGGCCTTGTCGATTTGACCGAGGGACGAATCTCCGGCAGGGACAGCTTCTTCACCTATGGTGGTTCCTATCAGGTCGATCAGCAACGCTTCACGGCTGTCCTGACCGTGAAGCGTCATACCGAGGGCAATCCGAGCGTGTTTGGCCCAGACGAAGTCGAGGCCAATCTCTCTGGTGATTGCAGCGGCGCGGTTGCAAAGTGCTGGGGCACGGCAAAGGAGGCGCCTGACGTCAGCTTCGAGTGCACCTTGATCTACAGCCAGGAAGACGTCGTGGCGGCCGACGCCAAATGCGCGGTCGTGAAGCTCAATTCCGACAAAGTGCCCAAGGGGCTCGACGGCTGGTCCCGGCCGCGCCGTCCGCTTGCGCCCGGGCCATTCGGATCGCCGCGCGATTAGCGCTCGGGCGGCTGCAGCCTCTCGAGCGCAAGCTTTATCAAGAATCCCTCGTGCTTATTTGGGCGGATGCGCCTTCTGGTGCCAGGCCCAGGCGGTGCGGATCACGGTCGGCAGGTCGGAATGGCGCGGCACGAAGTCCAGCACTTTTCGCGCAGCAGAAGGATCCGCGACGAGATAGGTCGGATCGCCAGGGCGGCGCGGCTTGACGGTGTGAGGGACCTCGCGTCCGGTCTCTTGCTTGATGGCGTTCAGGATCTCGCGCACCGAGAAGCCTGAACCGGTGCCGAGATTGAAGCTGCCGCCGGCATGTCCTGTCTCAAGCAGCTTCAGCGCTGCGACGTGGGCTGCAGCGAGGTCGGTGACGTGGATGTAGTCGCGGATCGCAGTGCCGTCGGGCGTGTCGTAATCGTCGCCGAATACGGCAAACTCGACATGGCCCTGCAAGGCCATCATGGCGCGCGGAATGAGATGGGTCTCGTTGTCGCGCAACTCGCCGATGCCGCCGGCCGGATCGGCGCCGCTGGCATTGAAATAGCGCAGGCAGAACGCGCCGAATCCGTAAGCTGTGCGATAGTCCGCCAGCATGCGCTCGATCATCCATTTCGAGGCGCCGTAAGGATTGATCGGTACACAGGGGAAATCCTCGGACAGCGCCTTGGAATCGGCATTGCCATAAACCGCGCCGGTCGAGGAGAAGACGATGCGATGGCAGCCCGCATTGCGCATCGCCTGCAGCAGCGACAGCGTACCCTGGACGTTGTTGACGTAGTATTTCTGCGGGTCGGTCATGGACTCGCCGACGAGGCTTGCCGCCGCAAAATGCATCACCGCCGTCACCTTGTGGTCGGCAAAAGCGCGCGCCAGCATCGCGCCGTCGAGCAGATCGCCCGTCACCAGTTCCCCGGCGACGAAGCCGCGATGTCCCGTCGTGAGATTGTCATAGACGACGGGCCGATAGCCTGAAGCGGCGAGGGCGCGGCAAGCATGCGCGCCAATATAACCAGCGCCTCCCGTGACGAGGATAGTGGGTCGGTCTGTCATGTCCTTTTACCCTAACGCAAATGCAACGACCCATCCAGGCTGAGGCCGCCAGCAGCAAGTCCACGCAAAGCGCAAGTGGCGCAATCGTCGACCGATTTCGTTATATCGTGTTTGATCATCCTGGATAGCTGCAAGCCTTGGTCCGTCAAGGCCACGAAAGAACCTGGCTAGTCTCGCTTCGGCGCAGGCCCGGAGGCTGATATCCCAGATCGTTCGAGGTTCCGCCATCGCACCCTTGGCTTCGCATGCAAACCGCTCCTGATTCAGCTTCAATTGACCATCGTGCGACGAAAATGTCGACGGATTGAGCGCGCAGCAACAATACTTTTAGAGCCGAAAAATTAGGCTGAGGTCCATAACAAGGGACGGACGGACATGGCTCAGATCTGGATGACATATGACGAACTCGCCACGCTTTGTGAATGCAGCAGCAGCGAGGCGAGATTGCGGGCCATCCACCTGTCGCTGGACCGTCGCAAAAGCCGCGACGGGGCAACCCGCGTGAAACTGGATCTGGCGTTGACGGCCAAGTTTTTTGCCTCTGTCCGCGAGTCGGATTTTGACCTCGACAGCGCCATCGAAGCGCTCCAGGCCACACACCGGCGGATGGCGGAACTGCTGGCCCCGAACGAGGTCCATAGGCGCGGGGTGGCTTAATCGCCGGGCACTCCTGAGGATGGGATCAGCCGGCTTGGCCGTACGCCGTGATTCCCGCGATGGTTGTCGTCTCGAATCAGGCATAAATCCGCATCCGGAATTTCCGGCTGCGGTCGGTGTTTCAACCGAGTTGGGCCGAAGAGCCTGCAGGAGGATGCCATGAGGAAAGCCAATCATTGGGTCTGCGTGAGAGTTTTGGGAGTGGCGACCCTGGGAGGGCTGCTCATCACGACAGCTGCTCCCGCAAGAGCAGAGGTCGTGAAGCTGCAGGCCGATCTGAAAGGCAGCAACGAGGTGCCTCCGAACAATTCGGCCGGCTCTGGTAAGGCAGAGGCCACCTACGACACCGAGACCAAGACGCTGACCTATACGATCACCTTTACCGGTCTGTCGGGCCCCGCGATGGGCGCCCATTTCCACGGGCCCAGTGAAGCCGGCAAGAACGCCGGCATCGCACTGCCGTTCAAAACGGCGCAAAGCCCCATTCAGGGCACGGCGACACTCACTGAAACCCAGGCGACGGATCTGCTGGCCGGAAAGTGGTACGCGAACATCCATACGGCCGCGAACCCTGGTGGTGAGTTGCGCGGCCAGATGGTGAAATAGAGAACCGATACCTTGGCGCGTTGCCGGCTTCGGCCGCGCCAGGTTTTCCCGAGGTCAGGACGGCGGACGGGGAAGGAAAGCCAGGATGGTCTGGGCAAGGATGACCCCTACGGTGCCTCCTGCGGCCTTTTGCAGCACGTCCAGCAGACCGGGATCGCGATCGGGTGTCAGGGCCTGAAGCACTTCCAGCCCCATTGCGACCGCCACGACGAGAGAGCACGCCAGAACGAAGCGGCCCGGGAGCAAGAAGGAGAGAAGAAATCCCAGGAGGCCATAAGCACTGAAGCGCTCGATGACGACGACCCAATAGGCCTCGTGGTGGCCCATGAGCGCGGGCCGCCCCGCCAGCCGCGCCAAAGTGGCGTAGGCGATGAGGGCAAGGCAGATTGCCGAGGCTGCGATGAGGTGATTTCGGCGCATGGCGGCATCATAGTCGGCCAATCGGCGTACTGCTCTCAAAAGCGGAAAGTATCGTTAAAGCTCGAAGATTGCTAATGCAGCGTTCATGACTGGTGGTTCGCACCGGAACGCATCCATGCAGGGTGGTTGGGCGCCTGTCCGAATTCGAGCCAGCCGCCTCGGTCAAGCCACCAGCGCAGCGTCGTTTGCCTGCGCTGCCGCGGCATGACGCGGCGCCATCAATTCGCTGAACTTCGCAAAGGGCAGCGGCGCGGCGACAAGATATCCCTGCCCGGTCTCGACACCGGAGGCGACCAGGGCGCGGAGCTGTTCTTCCGTCTCGATTCCTTCCGCAACAACCGTCATTCGGAAGTCCTTGGCGAGTGCGACCAGCATCTCGACGATCGTCGTGGTCGATGCATCCACGGTGATCGTGTCGACGAAGAATTTGTCGATCTTGATCGTGTTGGCGCCCAGACCCTTCAGTCGCGACAGTCCGCTGTGGCCGACCCCGACGTCGTCGATGGCCACGTGGAAGCCATATTCGCGCAGCTCGGCCACGACGGCGGCCGCGCGCGCGAGATCGTCGAGCTCGTCGCGTTCGGTCACCTCGATCACGATTTGCCGGGTCGCAACTTTTGCCGCCAAGACGGTACGCCGAAGCGTTTCGACGAAGCCGGCGCTCAGGAGATGCTTGGGGACGACGTTGAAGGAGAGCTTGAAATCCTTGTCTGCTTTCAACAGCGGCCGGAGGTCGGACAATGCTGATTTCAGGATCTGCCAGGTCATGGCCTGGATGCGGCCGCTGGACTCGGCAAGCGGAATGAAATTCATCGGCGGGATGACCGAGCCGTCTTCGCGTACCCAGCGCGCCAGGATCTCGCAGCCCTTGATCTCTCTCGTCCTGAGATCGAAGACGGGCTGATAGTACGGCTTGAATTCGCCTGCGGTCAGGCCGCGATCGAGATCTGCGACCGGTCCCTCCGTGCGGCGGCTTCGTCCCAGCAGGATCCCGAACAGCGCGCCAAGCCCGGCGGCGACGGCTAGTGCCGGCCAATAGGCTTCGCTATTCCAGGCCGAGAGGACGGCGCCGTCGACCTCGATGGTCGTGTGAAGGGGATAACGGTCCGAAGACCTGTCGAAGCGCTTCGAATTTCCCCGAGGCTGGTCGGCATCGAGCTGGAACTCACCAAGCTTCTCTCCATTGCTCAAGGAGAGGGTCACCTCGCTGTGCCCGCGCAGCTCGGACGGCATGATATCAAACAGGCTCGCATTGATGCCGAGAATGGCAACCAGTGCAGCGCTGCTGTTGATATCCCTGAGAACGCCAAGCGCGTCGCCACCGAACTGCTGAACGCGGAACAGTGAGAGTTTCCCGTCGCGCGAGGCGAGCATGTCCCGGCGATCGACCCATCCCTTGTCGAATTCCAGCGTTTCGGAATAGGCCGAGCAGATCACCGAGCCGTCCGGATTGACAACGCGGACGTCCTTGATTGCCGAGCGCTGGTAGACATGCAGGCGGATGGCCTGGAGCGTCGCAGGCTCGCAGTTCACAGCGTCACGCTTGCCGAGTTCGGTCAGACTTGCGGCCGCGAACTCGACCGCAAATTCGGAGCGACGCAGGACGACCTCGGTCAACTCGTCGAGCTGGCGGGCCTGCTGGTGCCGGATGAAGCTCTTCGCCGCAAGGTGTCCAGCCAGGCCGAACACGACCGTGCTCGCAAGCACGAGCGCTGCAAATGCGAAGGTCGGTCGCTGTAGTCTCATCCTGCCCGGGCGGAAGTTGAGGAGGCTTCCAGCAGATCCTAGCCCGGACGCGCTAAGATAGGGTTTAATGAAGCCAGCGGAGCGGAGGGATGGGAACGGGTTTTGCCGATTTGGTAGGCTGTGTGGGGGCGTTACTAGTTATTGGGGGCCGCAGATGCCGCGGCTCTGGCACAGGGAACCAAGGATCGGGCCCTAGGCCCCTGAGATCGCTGGTAAATCCATGAACCTAGAGGCCGTAATCCTTCGCAGCTTCAAAGCTTTATCGCCGCATGTGGCGGTGCAGGGAAACGATCTCGGGGCGATAAGCGGCGATCGAACTGTTCCGGTTCTTTCCGCCGTGCGGGGATCGCGTCGCTCTCATTCTCAGCGCGACGTAGGCGATGTTGATAGCCAACCAGACCAGCATGACGGAAATGGCAAGATGCAGCACGGTCTGACCTCGCTAAAAGCGTAGGGCAAACGCCGAGTCTCTGCCTATGTTCCCCGCTGAATGCGCCGGATGCCGCGCACCTCTATAACCCTGTCTGACACGTCAAAGGAGACATGCCGGGATGGTCCCCGATCTGCCAAAGATTCTGAAGGTCGAGTGAGTTTCTCGCGCGACGGTCCGGAGGAAACCTATTACGCAATTGCTCAGCCTGATTACGTGGCCGTCCTGGCCGTCACGCCCGACTCGCGTGTCCCCCTGGTGCGTCAATATCGCCCCGCGATCCAGCGCTTCTCACTGGAGTTGCCGGCTGGAATTGTCGACCCGGATGAAGATCCGCTGGAGACTGCCAGGCGCGAGCTTCTGGAAGAGACCGGCTATCACACTGTTAGCATCGAGCGTATCGGTCAATGCGCAACATGCTCGAGCCGGATCAGCGTGACCGCGTCGTCGATTTTGTCGAGGAGCAGGGCGTTCGGGTCGGCCTTGTTTCACCAGGCGAGCTTCGCCGGCTGGTCCTCGCGGGCGAGTTCGGCGAGCTGACGCACCTGGGCGTGCTGGCGCAGGCATTCGCAAGAGGGCTGCTGGCTCCTTAGTTCGTAAGGCTAGCTCTTCTTGCCAGCCTTCGACTTCAACGTCAGACCAAGCCGCATCGCCATGCGCTTGATCGCGTCAGGCGATCGCCCGAGTTGCTTCGCTGCTTCTTCCACCGACGTGGAAGACTTGGCCAGCTCCATGAGCCGGCGATCCTCTTTGAACGACCAGGGCTTCCGCGCCATAACCGAAACGTTCCTCTTCGCATAGACACAACGACAAAGCCGCCAAGCGGACCCATGTTCGCTCGACGGCTTTGCTTGGGTGGGGCCGGGCTTGGGGGAGCCCGGTGCGAGAAGTGGATAGGATATTGACAAAACTTCGCAACAAACACCGCGGATTAAGCTAACTGCTCAACCTTACCAGGAGGAAGTTGACGCATCTCGCCCCGTATAATCACGGAGGTTGCGTCAGCCGTCGGAGACGAAGGCTGATGGGATCGCCGTGCGGAGTGCCTCAGGCGGCAATTCATTGAGCAGACCGCAGGTGCGCTCCACAACCCCGCTCGCAGCGCGCGCCGATGTTGTCGGTATCGCAGACCCTGCTGTGCTCAAAGTATCAAGGTCAGCGCGTCCGGCGTGCTCGGCGACATCAAGGCAGTCGCAGATATTGCCGCCATCGCCGTAGACCAGCAGCGATTCGCCCGCCAATCCGCGAACGATCATGTGAAAATGAGCTTTCCTGAAAGTGACAGGGCCCGTCATCGTTCGAGCAGTTCGTCACCATGATGGGAAGACCGGAGGTCCTATGCGGGCGCCGGTGTTCGCCAAGATGTCGGATCACGGCCGGGCCGATGAAGCCTGCACGCTGGTGCAGAATCTCTCGATCGTGATTTTCCATCTACACGCGAGCGTTGACTTTGGTCCCATCCCGTAGATCCGCAGCCGAGCTGCGTGGGCTCACTACCGAGGGGCAGACCTGTGTGGTGATCCCGTCTTATTTGCCGGAGGTGCAGGCGGTGTCCGATCGCATCCTGTTCGCGCCTCAGGCGCATCGTGGGCGAACCTGAGGGCCGCGGAACCAACGGAGAAGATTTTCTTCGCCGGATTAAGGAAATTCGAGAATCTTCAACGCTGCCGACGGTGAATAAAATAGAAACAATTTGTGACCGAAATTTATTCGTGGAGTTCCGTGAGTTAATTGAGGTAGGATTTAATGTTAATTCGATCCGGCGGAGGAAGAAATGTCCGAAAATTGGGAGCTGGCGCCTTCTTCGATTCACAATGATATGGCTGAAATGCAGCGGAAGCTGAGGAGCATCGGCGAGATGGAGCGCGTCTTGACCGAACGGAGTGCCGGCCGCGAAGCCTATCGATATCTGCTGGATGCCCACCGAATTTTATCACGAGAGGCATTTGAGTCCACTCGGCTGGTGGATCTCCACCAGCTCACGACGCTCCGAGTCAGTCAAATGGCAGCCTAGCAGCGGCGGCGGGAGTGCCGTGCTGTAGGAGTGGCCCAAGGATCTTTATCGCTCGACGCAAACTCGGCAAACTCGACTTTGGATTGAGCGCGGCGCGCGGCTGCGCCGTTAAACACCAATGCGAGTGACGCCCGGGGCAACTAAGCGCGCGCTTCACGAATGCTCCTGCTCGTTCGTGCTCGTATCAGTAACCTCTGTTTTTTCCGGAATTTTGAATTCCTCGAGCGCATGTCCCGATTGCAGCGCCGCAACCAACCATCGCGGTTGTTTTCCGCGCCCGGACCAAGTCTCGGAAGGTCTAAGCGGGTTGTAATATTTAGGTATGACCTTTGGATATTTGCGTCGAACTGGTGTACTCGGGTCGAGAGTTCGTTCGTCCGGAGTTGCTTGGTCTAGACGATAGAGCTGCGAAAGGCGCTTTTCGAGTTCTTGTTTCTCCGCTGTAATCTTTTCGGCAAGCACCTTCGTTAGCTCCTCGTGAAGGAGCCAGAGTTCCTCGAAGTCCATTGCCTCAAGATCTTCCTTACGCATCCTGCCCTTATCGATGTTCTGCTGCCTCCAACTTCATCGTGCCGATGTCGACATGAAGCGTGCTCCGATGGAAAGTAGGCAAGCAAGGAAATCCCATTTCAAATTGACGTCCTGAATAGATTTAAATATAATTGATTTAAGAGAATATGCGATAATTATTTTTTAGATAATGGCAGTGCGAGGTTTGCCGTGTTGCACAGCGCAAAAATAAGAGTGGTCGATCTGCCCCTTTCGCAATTGAAGGCCTGCATGGCGGAGTTGATCATGCCTCCGGCGCGTTGCAGGGACATCGAGTTACTGGAGGTGCAAATCCAATTGCGGCTCCGGGCCCTCAGGGATATGGCGATCATTCGATCACGGCTGCGGTCCTGTAGAGGCTGCGCGCCCCAACAAGCGCCACGGACAATGGCCCGGCGCCGCAGTCGAGTGCACCGAAGGCCTTTGGCAGGCTGGCCTCCGCAACTCCCCGGCCCGCGGATCTAGGCATTCCATTCGGACGGTGACTTTTCAGGCCAAGGGGCGCACGTGACATATGTGCCTTGCGCTGTTAATATGCGGGCCTCGGCATTTTTTTGCCCTTGATTAATCGACGGGCCGCCGGTATTTCACTTGGGCATTTCTTTTGGTTCCATAGTTCGCTTTGGATAATGCTTGTCTGTCGCTTGATTAATGTCCTCTCTGGGGATATAAACGAGGCACAACTACAGGGTGGTGACATGTCCCCGAAGAAGCTTGAATTAGAGATCATGTCCCTTGACGATCTTTGGGTGCTCCACGAAGAGATCAGTGGCATTTTGTCAGCCCGGATCAAGGCCGAAAAGCAGGAGCTGGAAAAGCGTTTGGCCGTGCTTAATGGAGAGGCCCGAGGGCCGCGGGACCCGAATTCTTTTGAAAGAGTTCCGGACGACAAGCCGCGACGCAGGTATCCTCGGGTACTTCCAAAATATCGGAATCCTCAGACGTCGGAAACTTGGTCCGGTCGTGGCAAGCGGCCGCGCTGGTTGGTGGCTGCAATGAAATCCGGACGCAAGATCGAAGAGTTCCAGATCAGCGACGCAGGCGGGAAAGCCCGCCAGCGAGCTTAGGTACCGGTCGGCGCGCGGTCTCTGCGGTACTGACGTGGTGCGTGGATAATGTTGGCTAGAGGGCATTGCGTCCTCTGAACACTTCAAGGGGCGTCCGCAACAATATTGCCAGGTCGAGTTGCAAACTCCAATTGTCTATGTACCACAGGTCATATTCAACGCGTCGTTCGATTGCAGCTGAATTGGGCGTGGGACCCCGACACCCATGAATTTGGGCCCAGCCGGTCAAGCCGGGCTTGACGCGGCGCCGGAAAGCATAATTCCGCAAGAGTTTATTGAACTGCCCGTCGTGCGCCAAGGCGTGAGGGCGCGGGCCAACGAGCGACATGCTTCCATCGAGCACGTTAAGCAACTGCGGCAACTCGTCCAGGCTGGTGCGGCGCAGCCATTTTCCAACGCGTGTGACGCGGTGATCTGCGGGGATCGCTTGAACTACAGTAGGCCCGTCCTCCATCACATGCATGGTACGGAACTTGCGGATTAAGAAGTGGTGGCCGTTAAAACCGCAGCGCCGTTGCCTGAATAGAACGGGCCCGGAAGAATCAACCTTAATTGCAAGCGCAACCAAGGCCAGGAAAGGAGCCAGAATAATCAAGGAAAGTCCGGCGCCGAATAGGTCGATAGCGCGCTTTGTTGCGTTTGCCACAAACGACAAGGGGCCATGCTGGAGTTCTATGCAGACGGCACCACCGATGCGCCGCGTAGGATGACGGAGCAAATCTGAAGTCGCGCCGACCGGCACAAAGAAAATCGGAATTGGCAGAACTTTCAGGTCGGCCAAAAGCGTGCGCCACTCAGGCCACCGGTCCGGATTTGCCTCCAGGACGATTTCATCGATCGTCGAACCGCGAATGTGCTCAATCACTCGCGCACTCAGTCGCTTTCGAGAAGCGGCACTGGAGCCGATCGGAGGTAGGGTGAATCGGCCAGCTACGCTAAAGCCGAGTATTGCAAGACTCTGTGACAGCCCAGCATATTCGGACAGCGGTTGATCCGTAATGAGAACGATGGTTGTCCCGGCAAACTTTCGGCCACTCAGACCTTTAAGTAGAAGGGCCCTGAACAGGCATCGCTCGGCAATCAGGCAAGCGAGCCCGAAGACAGCGAAGAATGGACCAGCGCCCCGGCAGAATTGCGGAGAGATGCTCAAGGCATCCACCGCGAATGCCAACAGAACCAACCATGTCCAGGCTAGACAAACACCCCGAATCTGCGTGCCCAGCACGAGCAATTCGGGGGGCGCATAAAGGCCCTTCAATTTTGATATGGAACCGAAAAAGCTCGCCGCAAGCAGCGCGTGTGCAACGCTCTGCTCCACTTCACTCACGGTCCAGCCAGTGCGGATGCCGCTGATCAGCGAGGACAAAAGGCTCGCGACCAAAATAGCCATGAGGTCGGCAGCGACGACCGCAAGTTCGATGGAGTCGTACCGGATCGGCCACTTTCGCCCGGAAGATAGCGAGGAGGGCAAGCGCTTCCGGGCCGCCTCGCAATCTTGTTCCGCAATATGCCGGTTGACGAAGTTCATCACCAGGAACACAAAATTTTAAATGTCGAAAATTTAAATTTATATTAACCAATTGATTTAATTTGTTCAAGCCAAAAATTGGGAATCATCGCCGGCGCCGCCTGGCGCTAGTCCGTTTTCTTCTGCTGTGCGTAGCTGGCATTCAGTCCGGACATGAGATTCTCGGCGAAAACTTTGCCGCCCGCTGAGGCGGATCGATAGGCCGCCATGAGCGCTGGTTCGAGAGTCCGCTGCCGCGTTAGGACAATTTCAATGTCCCTCTTGATGAGGTCACGCAATTCTGCGTTTCTAACGAGTCCATCGCGAGACAGTGCTAAAGAAAGCCGCAGTGGAAACAACTCGACCTCGTTAGGGGCCGTGTAATACGACATCTTAAGGAGCCCGGCCATGTCATACCTGGGCTTCTCGGTCTCGGCCGAGGCAGCCGCAAGGAGGAGCCAGAGCTCGCCACGCAGCGGCGAAGAGTGCAGCTGCGATATGAGCAGGTGGAGCGCTGAGGGACTCGCCGTCACGCGAGATTTCGTTGACACCAGATCGCCTGCGCTGAAATTGCGGCGGACAAGCCAGCGGCCGGATTGTTCCTCCTGCGCTGACGCGCTCAAACTCGCCGTAGGCATAACTGTTCTCAGGATGTGGCCGGCCGAAACAGGGATCGCCTCGTCGGAATATCGCGGGTCCGCAAGAAGCCAAATCGTTTGCGACAGGAGCGCTACGGCCAGCAAAACCAGCAGGACGCGATGCCCCATCTGCGCCGGAAGAATTGATCGGAGGTGCTTACGATCGATCGGCTCTTGCGGCGGCGAACAATTGGTTTCATGCCCCGCGCCTGCCAAGCTCCGCCCGAATGCCAACCCAAAGAGGCCGGCCAGCAGCAGTGATGGGCCTAAATCCGTCAGCCCTCCAGTAGAGAAACTTATTACCGCTACCGATACCGCTGCTGCTGCGCCTAGCGTAGGATACAAGTAGTCGCGCCCGCGCGACAGAGATCGCTTCACCAGCGTCCAGGCAGTCACCGCCACGACCAGAAGCAGGCCGCAGAAGAATATCCGTCCCATATCTATTGCGATTGAGGCCGCGTCGGTCGGGCGCTCGCGAATGGAACTTACGCCAATGTCCCGATAGATTGGTAGCAATGAACCGAACGAGCCCGCCCCGAACCCCGTCAGTCGAATATCCTGGAGCATCCGCTCGGTTGCGCTCTGGCTTTGGGTCGCTATCGCGATCGTCAGATCCGTATCCTTCTTGGCCGGGATGGCTGTAAAAAACGCGACGAAGATCAGCGTAGCTGCTGCGAAGACGCCGGTACTGCCCCAGATTCCCAAGAACCATTTGCGAATGATTGGAATCGCAAGCAGTAGCTCCGCTCCAAGCAAAGTGGCAATGAAGATGGTGGGGGTCTCGCGGAGAACAAGAGTCAGCAGGCAGACCAACAAGGACGCAAGGGCGACGGGCAACGCCCAATTGGCGGGCATAAAGGCTGGTCGGGGCTCGCGCCGGTGACGCGCGTCGTCCAATTCGCGCAGGATAACCGCGCACGACAGCAAAGTACCTAACACGGCGGCGACATGACCGCCCTCTGTTGCGGGCGCGAACTCGTTTCGGAACTCCATGGCCCACGACAGCAGTGATATCGCCGCCCCGCCGGTCGCGATGCACAATAGGACGTAGAGGAAATCGGCAGCCCGCTGTCTGTCGAGCGCCACTATCACCGCGACAAGACCGGTGGCTAAAACGGCACTGTACTGAACAAGCGAGAGCACCGTGGCCCGGATGTCTACCGTGATTCTTTCGGCCAGCGGTTCGTTCAATGCAGCCGATGCAGTTATCCAGATTGAGTTACCCCAGCCCTGCACCGGAATAGGAACTAGCTGCAAAATCATCCAAAGGATCGGCGCCGCAAGGATCGCAATCGAGAGGGGATTCAGCACCTTCGCAAAGCGAGCGAGTAGAGATGACGGGACCAAAATGCTCGCTGCCAGAAGCGAGGGGGCCATGATGACCGATGCGACAATCGGGCTTTTCAAGCCCTCGGACGCGACGATGGCCGAGGATAACGCCACGAGTAGCGCAAAGAATGTGAATCGGGAAATCATGAGAGACCATCCCCGTATTGCTGGCGGAGGTCGGCTTAATCAACGATAACCGGACTTCGCTCTGGCCTTGTTTGCGGTTTCAGGAGTCGGAAAAGCCATATCGAATGTAATGACTGTCGTTGTAGTAGTCGCTGCGAGACGCGTCGTAGCGAGCCATTGCCTTGATGTTGGTTTTGTTGAGAACCGCTCCGATCACCGAATCCGAAATGGTCGGTGCAGTGTGCAGGGCGTGCTGAACGACATCGGTCTTCGTGCGCCCCCATTCGACCACGAGAATGTAACAGTCAACCAGCGGAGATGTTACACGCACGTCGACCAGAGGAGTGAGTGGTGGAAGATCCACGATCACATAATCATACGCCTGTCGCAGACGCTCAAATAGCTTGCAGATGGCTTCCGTGGAAAGAATTTCGCTTGTATGGAATAGTGCTCCGCGGCGCACGGCCGGAAGGAAGACGAGATTGGTCTTCGGATCTCGCCAGATGACTTCCTCAAGCGAGCGACTGCCATTGGAAACCTCGATGAGGCCTGCGGAAGCCTTTGGACAGATACTTGCGGTCAAGGACGGGTTCCTCAGGTCGCAATCGACAATGATGGCCCGTTTTCCGCTGTGCCCAATCAGCTGGGCCAGAGATGCTGCGATGGTTGTCTTGCCTTCATTGGGAAGGGCCGAGGTTATCCCGATCACCTGGTTCGAAGTCTTCGCCGGGCTGTGGTCCACCGCAAGCTTGATGGATCGAATAGCTTCGGTGAAGCGGGAGAGCGGCATTTCGACTACCGCGCGATGAATCGCCGGCACGTTGGAGATCGTCCTTGAGCGCAGGTCTTCCTCCGCTTGCGAAGACTTGGCAGGCGATTTCGAGGGCTTTGGAGCTTGTAATGCCGGTACGAGGCACAAGCAGGGTAGCTCGAGGCTGGCTTCGATCTGGGATGACGTACGAAAGACCCCGTCCATGACATCTCGCAGGAGCCCCAGGAGGACTCCGAGAGCGATCCCTACGAACATCCCGAGGCCCAGCACGAGGTTGGTTTTTGGTTTGCTCCTGCTTTGAGGCGGGGAGGCGCCAAAGATCACCCGCGTCTCCGAAATTGGAAATGTCTCCTGCTGCGTTGAACCCATGTAGCGCTGCAGAAAGCTCTCGTACAAGCTGCGCAAGCCCTTTGCACGGCTTTCCAAATCTCTAATCGTGAGTTCAGCGGAATTCACCGATTGAGATTTTGACACGGCTTCGGCAAGTTGCTTCTCAATCTCCAGTTGTCTTTGCTTGGCGAGCTCGGCCTCACTTCGGCTGATTTCGGCGAGGCGCCGGACCTCATCGAACATGGAGGTTCGATACTCCCGCATTCGGTTGCGGATGTTCACGACAGCTAGGTGGTCGCGACCGACCCGACCAGCTAACTCGGCCTCGCGGCGCCCGAGTTCAAGATATTGCTGGCGGAGATTCGTTAGAATTGTACTGTTTGTTGCGTCGGTTCCGATACCATCGAGATTGCCGAGCGCTGCTGGCCTTGCTGGATCTGAGCTGAGAAGAGATTCGTAGCGGGTCAACTTCGCGCTGGCTTCAGAGGTTTGAGCCCGCGCGGCGGCCAATCGAGTGTTGAGCTGGGTGATCAGTTGGTCGTCGATCGATTTGCCGTCGGAGGCGATGATGTTGTTCTGGGCCTTGTAGGTATCGACTGCGCGCTGGGCAGTGAGAGCCTGCTCGCCAAGATCGTGCATTCTCTCCTGTAACCAACTCGTTGCCCTCCGATTGGCATCGAACCTCGCGTCCAGCTGATCCGTGACATAGGCGTTGGCAATCGCGTTCACGATCTCAGCCGCCCGTGGAGCGCTACTCGAACTGAAGCTGATTTCGATTACGTTGCTCACGCCGACGCGAGTTGCCGAGAGTCGATTTAGAAAAACCCCGAGAGCCGCTTCGGACGGATCGTCCTCTGTATCCGATGGAGGAGGATTGTTCGAAGACGAAATCTGAGCTCGAGCCCACTGCCACGACGCAAGCAGTGATGAACTTGATCCGCTGAAGTCCGGGTCGTCGGCAAGCTTCAATTGATTGAAGACCTTGGTCGCGATCGCCTTTGATTTCAGGATCTGAAGCTGCGTCTCAATTTGAGTGACGTCGAAGGCCGGTTCGGCAAGCAGAGACTGTTGCTGCACGAACTGTGCCCTGGGAATTCCAAGCAGAACCTGGGCCTGCGCCGTGTAGGTAGGAGGGGCCAATCGCAAGTAAAGCACGCTGGCGGCGCATGCAAGGACGGCAGTAACAGCGATCACGATGTACTGCCTCCTCAAAAAGCTAACTGCAAGCTTTACAAGGTCTCCAAATCCGCCGCTGTCCGGCTGATCGAACGAACTCTGACCGCTCAGCGCGACGCGCGTTCTCTCGGTGTGTAGAAGATTGCTCTGGAGCATCGGGTACCTTTGAAGCGGATGGCGCCGTCATTGCGACAGCGCAGGAGGAGGTTGCTGCCCATTTGGTATTTAAAATATATATTATAAAAATCCAGTTGCAAAATTAAATATTAATCTGTTATTAAGATCGCCATCCAATGACGAAGTCACGCCGAGCTTCGTTGAGATTGCGTCAAGTATCGGTGTTTTCTGGACTATTTTGTTTCCTGATTGGATTTAAAGAGCGGCGAAATTCAATGAGGTCGGGGCTCGCGTGGGTTAATGGTGTCGTGAGCCTCATTATTTTACGGCTCCGACCGGAGCGCGCATCTCGGGAAGGTGTGAAATGATCGATATTCAATCTCCGCCGGCTGCCTGGATTGCACCCGCTCCCCCCGGGATGGTGGAGCTGGAGTTGTCTCTTCCGCAAATCGATTCGCTCTGTCGGACCCTTGGTGCGGCAGCCGCCGAAGGAAAGCAGATCTTCGGCTGCTCTCTGTGGGGCTCTGGAGGATGTTTGATTATTGTTCCCAAGATCGGCCGGGTGAGCTCAATGGAAGACCAGGCGCGCGTGCGTGAACACGAGGTTGCGCACTGCAACGGCTGGAAACACGAAGACCGATGATGGCCAAGCCGAGAGTCGCGTTTTTCCTTCAACTCGTCGAGTGATTGGAGAGCCTGCGATGCCTGTCTTGGTAACGGAGGGCCAGGCTTTATCGCCTCAGCAGTGTGTCAGTTGGTACTGCAGAAGGTTGCCGCAATCATCAACGCCGACAAATCGACTTATGCTGACAATGTGGCTTCGATGGCTTCAATTCCAAGAGGCTGAATTCTACGCATTTGAGCAGCACGATATTCGTGACTGCGATGCCGTTAATCTTGTTATCGCGAATTATGCGCCCGACGCCATCATTCAGCTGGGTGCTGAGAGTCACGTCGACCGGTCCATCACCGGTTCAGCCCCGTTCATCAAAACGGTTATCGTTGCCACGTCCGCATTATTGGGGGCGGCCAGGAGATATTGCGACCGACGTTCAATTGCGCGGCAAATCCGGTTCCGACTACGCACGTGTCGACTGATGAGGCGCGCCCGCTGGGCGATCTATGGCGGAGAACGTCCAGGTCTCCCGGCTGGCCAAGATTGAGGACGCAAAATGGCGCAGAGACCCATTCTAGTCACGGGCCGCAAAGGACAGTTGGCCAGGTGTCTTCGTGAGGTTGCTTGCCAGCAGGGGCGGCCGATAGTGGCACTCGGGCGGCCGGACCTCGATCTAGAAGCCCGCCAGGACATCGACAAGCTCGTCGCGTCGATCTGGCCATCCGTCATCATCAATGCGGCTGCATATACTGCGGTTGACCAAGCAGAAAGCGAAGTTGCCAAAGCGTTCAGCGTCAATCGCGACGGTGCAGCTGCGTTGGCTGACGTCGCTTGGCAGATGAACATTCCGTTCGTACATCTTTCGACCGATTATGTATTCAGCGGCACCAAGCCCGACGCTTACGATGAATCCGATATTCCAGCCCCATTGAATGTGTATGGCGCCTCGAAGTTGGCGAGCGAAGCGGCGGTGCTGGCAGCGCATCCACTAGCAACCATCGTCAGGTGCTCGTGGCTGTACAGCCCGTACGGTGCCAATTTCGTTCGCACCATGCTGCGCCTAGCTGAAACGCGACCTGTCGTTCGGGTTGTCCGAGACCAAGTTGGCAACCCAACCTCTGCGTTCGACTTGGCGACGGGCCTTCTCCAGCTGATTGCGCGGCTATCGTCGATCGATCGAAGGACGAGCGCGGGAATATTTCATCTCGTCGGACAAGGTGAAGCGTCTTGGTATGGGTTTGCAGAGGCGATCTTTGATGGCCTCTCCCGTCGCGGAATCCCGGTTCCCAAGCTCGAAGCGGTCACGACGGACGAGTACCCGACCTCGGCGCGCAGGCCACGGAATTCGCGCCTAGATTCGTCCAAGGCTGAACGCCTGTTCGGGGTCAGGTTGGGAGCTTGGCAGCATTCGCTTGATGTCTGCCTCACTGAACTACTTAGCACAGCGGGAGAAGCGGATGCTGAAAGGAATTGTTCTAGCTGGAGGCAGCGGAACGCGGCTGTATCCGATCACACGGGTGGTCAGCAAACAGTTGCTCCCGGTTTATGATAAGCCGATGATCTACTACCCGCTATCAACTTTGATGTTGGCGGGCATTCGGGATATCTTGCTGATCACCACACCTTCCGATCGCCCCCAATTCGAGCGACTGCTGGGCAGCGGTCGACAATGGGGCATTCAGCTCAGCTACGCGGAGCAGCCCCGGCCGGCCGGCCTTGCCGACGCCTTTATCGTGGGCGCCGACTTCATCGGAAGCGATCGTGTAGCGATGATTCTCGGCGACAACATTTTTTTCGGAAATAGTCTCACCCAGCTGCTCGCCAGGGCCGCGGAACGGGAGCAAGGAGCAACCGTCTTCGCGTACCATGTCCGAGATCCAGAGCGGTACGGGGTCGTGACATTTGATGAAGCGGATCGCCCGGTGCGGATTGAGGAGAAGCCCAAACGGCCTGTTTCGAATTGGGCGATTACGGGACTTTATTTCTTCGACAGCCGGGTCGCGCAGTACGCCCGACGGATTGAGCCCTCAGCGCGTGGAGAGCTCGAAATAACCGATCTGCAGATGCGCTATCTTGCGGCCGGCGCACTTCACGTGGAGCGCATGGGGCGAGGCTTTGCCTGGCTAGACACTGGGACTGTCGAGTCGCTCACTGAAGCCGCCGGCTTTGTGCAGACGCTGGAGCATCGACAGGGAATGAAAGT
This sequence comes from Bradyrhizobium sp. BR 10261, assembly GCF_019455395.1. Taxonomy (NCBI): domain Bacteria; kingdom Pseudomonadati; phylum Pseudomonadota; class Alphaproteobacteria; order Hyphomicrobiales; family Nitrobacteraceae; genus Bradyrhizobium; species Bradyrhizobium sp. BR 10261. Next base: position 117,392 of record NZ_JACOFQ010000004.1, on the reverse strand, counting down.
GGGCTGCCCGGAAGAAGTGGCGTTCAGACAAGGTTTCATCGACCGGAACGAGCTCATCACCCTGGCTGCACCGCTGGAAAAGAGTGGCTACGGCAAGTACCTCACCGAACTGGTGAGCGTCCACGGCATGTCCTAACTCAACACAAGGAATGTTGGTCCGGTGGAAAGAACTCAGAACGGCTGCGCCATCCCCTTGAGACACCCGGTCAACCGACCGGTCTCGCGCAACGCGCCCATGATCGATTATGCTCTCAGGGGTCTACGACAGTGCTGGATCTCCGAGAAGGGCAGATGGTCTCACATCTATCATCTCGATGGACGCGCTTCGCCGAATGAGTCTCTCCCGCACAGCGACGTGTTTTACACGCTCAACGTCCTCCTTGGCATGTCGCGCGTACGGGACATTCCGGACGATATCAATCTGGCAGAAATATTCGATCGGAACGTCGATGAGCTCACTCGGCTTCCGGTTGCGAAATATGCTTTTGGCATGGCGCTTTGGGCTGCGGCCGAGCTCGGATTCGCGCTACCTGGGCCGGTGAAGCAGCATGTGAGAGCGATCTTGACCGATCAGGCGCGCTGGAAGAGCTTCCGGGCCCAAGATTTGGGAATGCTGCTGATAGGGGTGGTGGCGCAAACGCGAGCTGGTGAGAACGAGTGGGCTGTATTTGCCGATCCGCTGTTCCGTTTTCTCAGCCATCGCTTTCGGAGCGAATCAGGATTGTTTTTTGACACGCCATTCGGCTTTCGGCGGCGCTTCGCTTCGTTCGCGACACAGATTTATCTCGCGATGGGCTGCTATGAATACGGAGATTTCATCAGAGATGGTTATGCCATTCATTTGGCCGACAAGTGTGTACGCAAGCTGATCGCCCTCCAGGGGCCCCAAGGCGAATGGCCCTGGTTCTTCGATGCGACGACTGGCCGCGTACTCGACTTCTACGAAATCTATTCCGTTCATCAACTTGGCATGGGCCCCGCGCTGTTGGAATGGGCGGAGCGCCACAATGTACGAGGCGCACGAGAGGCACTAGCGAACGGCTTCAAATGGGCTCTCGGGCAGAATCAACTCGGCCGCTCCATGCTTGTGCCCAAACTCGGATTGACGGTGCGCTCGCACGTTCGCACGCGGGAATACACAACTAGGATACCGAGGATGTGTCGCGCGTTGAAGAACGCCTACTTGGGACGCGAGACGGCGTTGATCGACAATTTAGATGTGCGACTCCGCCTCGAATGTCGCAGCTACGAACTTGGCTGGATCTTGTGGTCGTTTGGTCAACGTGTCGACGCGGGCGAGCTTACGCACGATCGGGCGTTTAGCGATATCTCCGTGGAACGAGACACGATCTAGCGGTTCCAAATCACAGACCGTCTGCTGCGCAGGTGTGCAAACATCGCAATGGCGCGATGCGTTCTCACCGCGCAGAGAACGGCGGCCGCCTTGAGGCGGGCCGCGCCACCCGCGAGACGGTCAGTCATCATGATGGTCACGACGCCCGATGCGGGGGAGGCTAAGACCAGCAGCGCCTGTGCAATCCAGCGCAGTCGCCATGCCGGATCTCGTTCTCTCATGTTTCGATAGTGAGCAATTTGCCGATCCCATTTGGCGTACAATTCCCGCAGGGAATCGCGTGCGGGGTGATAGACGATCATGCCTGGAGTGTATTGAAAGCGAAGGCCGGCGCAGACCGCACGCCGTCCCCATTCCATGTCTTCGGCGACGTCGACTCCCGCGAAGCGGCCCACGCGCTCGAAGTCGCGACGAAATACCGCCATGTTGCCTGTCCCGGAGTAGCCGTGCCGTTCGATATATAGTTTGAACCGGTAGGCAAACACGCTTTCATATGCGGCGATAGCGCTGACGGCAGTGTCTGCCGGGCGCCAGATCCGAACGTCTCCTCCCAAGATCGTGCCAGGTGGAGACACGATCAGTGCGTCGACAATGCTGCTCAGCCAATTCGGGTCTGCCCTGCAATCGGCGTCGATGAATGCAAGGATTTCGCCTCTTGCGAAATCCACGCCGGTGTTGCGTGCAGGTCCTGGGCCCGGGGTGATCTCGCGGAGCAGTGTTGCGCCTGGGTGCCTGGCAACGGCTTCGATCGGAACTGTTGCGGAACCGTTATCGACCACAATGACCTCAAACTTGTCGCGGTCCAGCAGCTGGCGATCGAGGGTGGAGAGGCAAATCTCCAGCGCCGCAGCTTGATTTAAATGCGGAATAATTACCGAGACCGTCGGTTTAATCTCGCGTGGGATGGCGCCGCTACTCCAGGCGCTTGTATCCGGCTCTTTTCCAGCCATTCGCCGCCTCATTTTTCCGCCGATTTTAGATCGCTTGCATATTAAATTGTGCTGGACATTATATGTATTATAAATTTAAATCTATAATGTTTTGATTTTAGGTCAGTCGAATTAGGGGTTCCCATGCGTGCATCTTTTCTGGATTGCCCCATTGATATTCTCACGATGGACGAGACGGTCGAACTTGGGCGTCAAGCCATGCGGACACGAAAGCGACTGCAGCACGTCGCACTGAACGTCGCCAAATTCGTCAACATGCGCTCCGATGCGGTGCTCGCCGCGGATGTGACCAGCAGCGACATCGTCGGCATCGACGGCATGGGAATCGTCTGGGCCGCGCGAGCACTTGGGCTTCCGGTCACCTCGCGCGTGGCTGGCGTGGACCTCCTTTGCGAATTGCTGAAGGTCTGTGCGGAGGATGGTTTCAGACCATATTTCTTGGGAGCCACTCCCGCCGTGCTCGATCAGGCCGTTCGTCGCGTCCGCGACAAGCATCCTGCCCTCGTCTTCGCCGGTTGGACGGATGGCTACTTCGATGATCACGAAGAGCGCGAGATTGTCCGAAAGATCCGATCGAGTGGGGCCGACTGCCTTTTTATTGGAATGCCCACGCCGCGCAAAGAGCGATTTCTCGCGGCTCACCGCGACGAACTAGGCGTACCCTACATTATGGGGGTCGGTGGCGCGTTTGATATTCTGGCCGGCGCGGTTCGACGAGCACCGGTTCGCATCCAGCAACTCGGCTTTGAGTGGCTGTATCGGATCTATCAGGAGCCCCGGCGCATGTGGTGGCGTTACGCCAAGACGAATACTCTGTTTGCGGCCATGCTAGCGCAGGCGATGATCATGCGACCGTCCGTACAAGGAGCACTCCCGCCCAGCCGAGTCGGAGGATGAGATGCAGAAGCATTTCCTGATCCTGCTGGGGACCCGGCCGGAGGCGATCAAACTCTTTCCAGTGATCAATCGACTGAAGTCCGAAAAGAGAAAGGACGTCGCGATCACCGTCTGCGCGACGGCTCAGCACCGGCAGTTGCTCGATCAGGTGCTCAAGTTGGCCGAAGTGATACCGGATTTCGATCTGGACATAATGACAAGCAACCAGACTCTCGATCATCTCACGGCCCGGTTATTGGCTCAGATCGGGGACATGCTCGAGAAAGTCAGGCCCACAAGGGTCATCGTTCAGGGCGATACGGCGACTGCGATGACGGGAGCGCTTTCAGCTTACTACCACAGAATTCCAGTCTCGCATGTCGAGGCTGGATTAAGAAGTGGAGATATCTTCGCTCCATGGCCCGAGGAGGTGAACCGAAAAATTGTTGGCTCGATTGCGGACCAACATTTTGCGCCGACCGAGCGGGCCGCGCAGGCCTTGCGATCCGAGAATGTCCCGAAAAACCGTATTCATGTGACAGGCAACACTGTCGTTGATGCGCTGATCCTTGCGAAGGCCAGGGTTGAAGGCGATCCCGCGCTTTCGGCGCGATGGAACGGGATCAGGCAGTGCCACGGAAACCGCCGCATTATCCTGGTAACGTGTCATCGGCGTGAGAATTTCGGAGGCGGTATCCTCAACATCGTAGCTGCTTTGGAGACAATCCTTGCACGGGAGGATGTTGCGGTGGTTCTGCCTGTTCACCCGAATCCAAACGTCAGGGACGTGTTCGTTAGCAGGTTCTCCAATCACCCGCGCGTCGTGCTCATTTCCCCTCAGGAATACACCGACTTTGTCAGTCTGCTATCTCTGTCATATCTCGTCCTAACCGATTCTGGTGGCGTGCAAGAAGAGGCGCCGACATTCGGAAAGCCGGTGCTCGTCATGCGTGACACGACCGAGAGGCCGGAAGGCATTGAGGCAGGAACCGCCCGCCTTGTCGGCGCGAGCCACGAGCGAATTGTGGGCGAAACATTCCGTCTGCTGGATGACGATGAAACTTATGCATCAATGGCGCGCTCTCACAATCCATTCGGGGATGGCCATGCGAGCGAGCGAATCGTGAAGGTTCTACTCGATGCCTGAATTTGCCAAAGTCGCAGTTCTTGGTCTCGGCTATATTGGACTGCCGACCGCTGCGCTGATCGCGAGCCGCGGTTTACGGGTCGTTGGAGTTGATACCAACGAGCGCATCGTGGACACGGTCGGATCCGGTAAGATCCACATTGCTGAGCCCGACTTGGACGGGCTGGTTTCGAAGGTCGTCTCGAGTGGAGCGCTCGCGACCTCCTGCAAGCCCCAGCCGGCCGACGTTTTCATCATCGCGGTGCCGACTCCAATCGACGGAGAAAATCGTCCGGATCTATCAAGCGTGGATGCTGCCATCGAGAGCATCGTCGACCTTCTTACACCTGGTAATCTAGTCATTCTCGAGTCCACCTCTCCGATCGGAACCACTGAAGCAATCGCAAAACGGATTGGTGAACGGAGGCCAGACCTGCACATCGGCACCAACGGCAAGGAGAGCGGTGCGATCTACGTCGCGTATTGTCCGGAGCGCGTGTTGCCGGGACGCATCTTGACCGAGCTTGCCAACAATGACCGCTGCATTGGCGGCATCACCCCGGCGTGCACACGCCGCGCCCAACGCTTCTATAAGATGTTTGTACGTGGTGCTTGCGTCGGCACGACGGCGCGGGCGGCTGAGCTGGTGAAGCTGACGGAAAATGCCTTTCGCGACACCAATATCGCGTTTGCAAACGAGCTCTCGTTGATTTGTGATAGGTTGGAGATCAACGTGTGGGAGGTGATCGACATTGCAAATCGTCACCCGCGAGTGAACGTGCTACGGCCTGGCCCAGGCGTGGGAGGGCACTGCATTGCGGTGGACCCCTGGTTCATAATCGACTCTGCACCCGATCTGGCGCGTATCATGCGGATGAGCCGAGAGGTGAACAAGACCAAGACGCGCACGGTCATCGAGCGTGCGGAGGCGTTGATCGAGGAGCATTCTTACGCCCACATCGCCTGCTGTGGCTTGACCTTCAAAGCCAATGTCGACGACTTGCGCGAGAGCCCGGCGCTGGAAATAGTTTTGCATCTAGCGGAAAAGTATGGTTCGCGCATAAAGGTGGTCGAGCCAAATCTTCGACGGTTGCCACCCGAGCTGGCTGATTGCCGGGTCGGTTTTGTGAGTATCGACGAAGCGCTACGAAGCTGTGAAGTGGCCATCATTCTTGTCGATCACGATGAATTCAGGATGGTCCCGTTAGCTGAACGCCGTCATCTTGACGTCATCGATACGCGCGGCATCTGGCAGGATATGCCGATGAGGGCGTAGTCCTCCGATCTTGATCACCGAGATGGATCCGCTTCATGGCAATGGCTGGTCCCGATAACTTGGTTATCATCGATGAAACCGCCAAGGCTTGCAAAGCGAGGGTCGCGAACACCTCCGACTTGGGATGTTTCAGATGCCTAGTTGCAGACTAAAGGAGAGTGGCGTTGAGTGACCTGAAGGGCAAGCGCATTCTCGTCACGGGCGCTTCCGGCTTCATCGGATCGCATATCGTCGATCTGCTGTGCGAGGAGGGCTGCATCGAGATCGTGGCGCTCGACAACATGCTAACGGGTCGACCGGAGAACCTGCGCAGGGCGCTGACTCGAGGGCCGGTGCGGGTGGTACATGGCGACATGCGTGATATCAAGTTGATGGCCGCGTTGACCAAGTCGACGGACATAGTCTTTCACCAGGCCGCACTACGAAATGCCCGTTGTGCTGCTGAGCCGCGCCTCTTCATGGAGGTAATGGTAAGTGGCACGTTCGAACTGCTTGAGCTTTGTGTGAAGCACGACGTCGAGAAGGTCATAGCGGCCTCTTCAGCTTCCGTGTACGGGCCGGCAGAGGAGCTGCCAACCACGGAACGTGAAGCGCCTTACCGGAACCGTACTCTTCATGGTGCGGGGAAGGCTTTTAGCGAGGGACTGTTGCGCGCCTATAACGAGATGTATGGTCTGGACTACGTGGCGCTCCGATACTTCAACGTCTATGGTAGTCGGATGGGCATTCACGGCCGCTACACTGAAATGCTGATTCGTTGGATGGAGCGAGTTGAAGCGGGATGGCCTCCTATCATCTTTGGCGATGGTCAGCAGACGATGGATTTTGTGCACGTACGTGACGTCGCCCGCGCCAACATACTTGCGGCCAAGGCTCATGTCACGGACGAGGTATTCAATGTGGGGAGCGGCACGGAGACTAGCCTAACGCAACTCGCGGAAGTGCTCGTAGAGATAATGGGGCGTCGCGGACTGGCCCCAGAGTTCGCTCGCGAGCGCTGCCCCAGCCCTGTGCCGCGTTGGTGCGCCTCAACTGGGAAGGCAGAGCGGTTACTGGACTTCCGCGCGTCCATGTCGCTCGAAAAAGGTCTTGCCGAACTGGTGAAATGGTGGCGGCTCGAGCGTGGGCTCGCGGCAGATCGTCAAAGATCCGAGCTGGCCTCGTAACTCCCGCTAACAACCTGCCGCGATTTGCCCAGAGTATCGCTGCGAGTGCTGGCGCTGGTCAGATGGCATCGATCGCACGCACGTGGATCCCCTTGACGGCTCTGCCGGATGGATCATCCATCTTTGTAAACTCCTGCGACCAGCGGAACGCAGCGGGGCTCGAACACGCAATGGAAGGCCCGACAGGTACAGTCAAACAAGCCGTTGGGTTCTTGAAGATGGTGTCAAAGATCATTCTATAGAGATATCCCTCCTTCGAGGTCGGCGTTTGCTTCGGAAAGCGATCGGCTGCCCGGGCCAGCATCTCATCGGAGACTGTTTGCGCCGCCTGTTGCTTCAGGCAATCGATCCAGTTGTACCCGACTCCGTCTGAGAATTGCTCCTTCTGGCGCCACAGGACGTCTTCCGGGAGGAGATCCCGAAACGCCTCCCGCAGTATGTACTTTTCAATTCTTTTGCCCGGACACATCTTGTCGGCGGGGTCTATAGACATTGCGTAATCCAGAAAATCCTTGTCCAGGAACGGTACGCGTGTCTCCACCCCCCACGCTGCCGTTGCCTTGTTCGCGCGACAACAATCATATTTGCTGAGCGCGAATAGCTTGCGCACCGTTTCCTGGTGGAATTCCTCGGCGGTCGGGGCCATGTGAAAATACAGATACCCCCCGAACACTTCATCGGCGCCTTCCCCCGAGAGGACCATCTTGATTCCCATCGATTTTATCTTGCGGGCCATCAGGTACATCGGCGTGGCCGCGCGGATCGATGTGACATCAAAGGTTTCGAGATGGCGGATAACGTCCTTGAGGGCATCGAGGCCCTCCTCGATCGTGAAGATGATCTCGTGATGCACGGTACCAATGTGCGCCGCCACCTTCCGAGCATACTGCATGTCCGGAGCCCCTTCGAGGCCGACCGAGAACGAGTGGAGCCGCGGCCACCATGCCTCCTCGACTTCTCCCGTTTCAATTCTCTTGAAGCGATGCTGCGCGACGATTGCCGCGATCAGCGACGAATCCAAGCCACCTGATATGAGCACGCCATACGGGACATCGCACATCAGCTGCTGTTTGACTGCGGAGTCAAGGGCAGCTCGCAGGGCCGGCAAAGAGACCTTTCGCGCCGGGATCGTGTGTGCCCACTCGGGATCGTACCACTTCACGAACTGTCTATCGCGACTTGTGTAATAGTGGCCTGGCGGGAACTCTTGGATCGTTTCGCATACGTCGTCCAGCGCCTTCATTTCGCTTGCGACGTAGCTCGTCCCGTCGATGCCCCATCCTATATAGAGAGGAACGATGCCCAGATGATCTCGGGCAATGAAAAATTCATTCTGTCTTTCGTCAAACAATGCAAACGCGAAGATGCCACTTAACATTTTGCATACGGCAGGCCCATATTCGTCGTATAGGTACAGAATGATTTCGCAATCTGAATTCGTCGCCCACGGGTGGGCGCGCTTCAGCTCCTGACGCAACGCGAGGTGGTTGTAGATCTCCCCATTCACGGCGAGCACGCGGCGGGCACTTGCATCGATGAGGGGCTGCGCGCCGTGGTCGACGTCGACGATTGAAAGTCGCTCGTGGGCAAGCACCGCGCGATCGTTTACGTAAACTCCACTCCAGTCCGGGCCCCGATGTCGGATGGTCTTGGCCATATCGAGGGCGCGGGCGCGCGCAAATTCCAGCGATTCCTTAAATTCGAAAAGTCCGACAAAGCCGCACACGATGTTTGTCCTATTGCTTGGAAAAAATCGATTGCTCGAAGACCAGATCCGCGGCGTGAAAAAGATTATGCAATGCTAATTCTGAAGTTGATCTAGCCTTCGTTGAAGCGAAGCAGCAAGGAGGCCGACTTTGGGGCCGAGCAAGAGGTCATTGACGGGGTAGTCGCCAACGTGATGCTCGCGCAGGCTTCGGGCAAATCGTCCCCATTGGTGGGATCGGTGCCACTTGTCGCCCGTGACAAATAGGTCGATATGACCGGGATAAGGGCGCGGCGTGTATTTGCGGACCGCCGCTACAGTGGCGCTTTCGACCCGCTCTCTCGCCCTTCGTGCAGCGGGATCCATGAGTGCTTGGGCCCGTTGCCGCTCCAGTCGTTGCCGCAGTCTGCGTAAGAACTCTGCGGGCGCCAGCGCAGTCGCATAGCCGGCAAGGCGAACCCACAGCAGTGAGGTGCGCCCGAACACCGCGGGAAATGGGCTGCCGATGAGCGCGAGGAGGGAGACCTCATGCCCCGCGGCGACGAGTTGTTGTGCAACCTCGAATGCAAGGGTCCCGCCAGCGCAGTGGCCCGCAATTCGATAGGGGCCGTGAGGCTGATACCGGCGTATCTGCTCGATCTCATAGCGTGCCAGCGCTTCGATGGAATGCAAAGGTTCGGTCCCGTCGAGCCCTGGTGGCTGAACGCCGATAACCGGCTGCGCAGCATCCAGGTGGCGTGCCAATGGCAAAAGACAAAAGACATCGCCAGCGTGACCGGATACAGCGAAAATCGGCGCCCTGCTTCCCTCTGGCTTAATCGGAACAATGGAGACAGGTCCGCTCTGCAGCGCCTCCGCCTGGCGCAGCAAGGCGATTATCTCGTCCTTACGGCCCTTCAGCGCTTCGCGCAATGCGAGGTCGAGCGCCCCCACCGGCGCGCTGCACCTGAGCTGGGCATTCTCAATCCACAGCTTCACGTCTCGGGATCGAAGCGTCGACAGCAGTGCGGCAGCATCCATTACAACCAACCTCTCGCGCAGGCGTTGACCCCTAAAGTGCGTCCTCCGCCTCGGCCCTCCAGCCGCTTCTCTCCACTCGAGTCAGCAAGCGGCATTGTTACTTTAAAATTTAATATATGGCAATTAAATCCATGAAAGAAAATACTTGCGAATTATTATATCTGTGTCAGATTAATAATGGCGATGCTTTTTTGGTATTTCCGTTGAGTTCTCGGCGCGAAGTGCATTGGGCGTTTAAATATGAATTTAATGCAGCCATCATTTCGGCCGCGGTTGGCTTCCGGGCGATCGGAGCGCTCCGTGGACATGCTTGCCATCGAAGCAGAATCCGGACTCGCAAAATGGCCTGACCGATCTCGTGGCGATCCGCGGATCCCGACCAAAAGCTGCGCGGAAGAGAAGTGGCGCTGATGAACTGCGAAGCGCCCTGGACCACCGATGATACGCGGGTCTTCAGGAAGACGGCGCGCGAGTTCATTGCAAAGGAGTTTCTCTCGCGCCAGGCCCAGTGGGATGAGCAGGGGCGGCCCGATCGGGAAGCATGGCGCAAGGCAGGCAGGGTCGGCCTGCTGCTCCCAGACGTACCGGAGGAGTACGGCGGGGCTGGTGGGACGTTTGCTCACGAAGCGGTTGTCATTGAGGAGCTCGCCCGGGCAGGAATTCATTCGGGCTTTGGTGTTCAGAGTATCGTCGCGCACTACATTCTTGCTTACGGAAACGAGGAGCAGAAGCGCCGTTGGCTGCCGGGTATGGCCGCCGGCGAGCTGATCGGCGCAATTGGGATGACGGAGCCCAATGCAGGATCTGATGTTCAGGCAATTAAGACAACGGCCCGCAGGGAAGGAGATGAGTACGTCGTCAATGGCTCCAAGACGTTCATCACGAATGGCTCGCAGACAAACCTTCTCTGCCTGGCTGTCCGGACAGGGGGGGCAGCGCCGGGGCCAAGGGCACTCTCTTTGCTCGTGTTGGAAACCAACGATCTGGCAGGTTATCGCGTCGGACGTTCGCTGCACAAGATAGGTCGACATTCTCAGGACACGACTGAGCTGTTCTTCGACGATGTGCGCGTGCCGGCCCGAAATTTGCTCGGTTCGAGTGAGGGTAGGGGATTGTTCCAGATGATGGATCAGCTCTCGTACGAGCGGTTGTCAATCGCAGTGAGCGCGGTCGCTGCCGCGGAGAGCGCGGTGGACCTCACAACGCGCTACGTAAAGGAGCGCAACGCATTCGGCAAGCCGCTCATCGATCTGCAGAACACGAGGTTCAAGCTCGCAGAGTGCAAGACCGACGTGCACATCGGTCGGATCTTCGTGGACAAGTGCATTCAGCAGTTCATCGCGGGCCGGCTCGACTCGATCACCGCGGCGATGGTGAAGTACTGGCTCACCGATTGCCAATGTCGAGTGATCGACGAGTGTGTGCAGTTGCACGGCGGTTACGGCTACATGCAGGAATATCCGATTGCGCGCATGTGGGTCGATAGCCGCATCCAAAAAATCTACGCCGGATCGAATGAGATCATGAAGGAAATCGTAGGGAGCTCTTTATGACGACGCTGAGCGAGGTCCGGGTGCAGGGGGCGACGAAGGCTGCAGGATGGCAATCAGACCATCTCGTCAACAAATGGAACAACACGCGGGCCGAGTTCCCGCAGGTCTGCGCACACGAACTGTTCGAACAGCAAGTCAGTCGTGAACCCGCGGCGATCGCATTGGAGCATGGCCGAGTGCAGATCAGCTATCAGGAGCTGAACGAGCGCGCCAATAAAGTGGCTCATCACTTGCGTCGAAGTGGGGTTGGGCCAGACGTGCTGGTTGGGGTGTGCTTCGACCGCTCTCCGCAAATGGTCGTCGCGCTGCTCGCAGTCTGGAAGGCCGGGGGAGCCTACGTGCCCCTCGATCCGAGTTACCCGCTCGAGCGACTGGCGTTCATGATCGAAGACTCGCGAACGCCCATCCTACTCACCGAGGAGAAGCATCGGCGGCTCTTCGAGGCGGCGGCCACCAGGCTGATCTGCCTTGATTCCGATTGGCCGATGCTGTCCCGAGAGCCGCGCGAGAATCCCTCGCCGATCACGGCTCCAACGAACCTTGCTTACGTGATGTATACCTCCGGCTCGACCGGCAAGCCCAAAGGTGCCATGATCCTTCACCGGGGACTGGTCAATTACCTCTGGTGGGCAATCAAGGCCTACGAGGTCGGGCCCGGGAGTTCGGTGCCCCTTCATAGTTCTATCTCTTTCGACCTTACAGTGACCAGTCTGTACACGCCGCTTCTGGCGGGTGGGTCCGTCGAGCTGCTTTCCGAGGACGTTGCAGCGCAGAGCTTGGTGGCTGCGCTGCTCAGATCGGGGGATCGCGGACTTGTTAAGATCACGCCGGCGCACCTGGAACTGCTGAGCCGTCAGATCGATCGCAGCGAGGCCATGAACTTTTCACGAGCTTTCGTGATCGGAGGTGAAAATCTGCTGGCCGAAACTCTGCAGTTTTGGCGCGATGCTGCGCCTGATACCAGACTGATCAACGAGTACGGCCCGACTGAAACGGTCGTAGGTTGCTGTGTCTATGAGGTGCAACGCGGAGATCCTCGTACGGGATCTGTACCTATCGGGCGACCCATCGCAAATACCCAATTGTACGTCTTGGATGCGAGCTTGGAGCCGGTCCCTCCTGGGGGAACCGGTGAACTATATATCGGCGGTGCAGGTGTAGCGCTCGGGTACCTCAACAGGCCGGAATTGACGGCGGAACGTTTCTTGGCAGATCCGTTCAGCCACGACCCTGAGGCGCGCCTATACAAAACGGGAGACCTCGCCCGCTACCGCAAAGACGGCATGCTTGAATATCTCGGGCGCGTGGACGATCAGGTTAAGATCCGTGGCTATCGAGTAGAGCTTGGCGAGATCGAGGCAGCCCTTGCATCCCATCGCCGTGTTCAGTCATGCACAGTTGTTGCGCGGGAGGACGAGCCGGGAAGAAAAATTTTGGTCGCGTATGTTGTCCCGCACGATTCAAAAACATCAGGTGGTGACGAGCTACGGGCATTTCTGAAGGACACGTTGCCGGACTATATGATTCCTGCCCAGTTTGTATTCCTTGGCTCGCTTCCGCTCACACCAAATGGAAAAGTGGATCGCAAGGCCCTGCCTGTGCCATCGAGAGAAAGCATAGGGGTGGGAAAGGGTGGAGCACCCAGGAGCAGGAGCGAGGAGACGGTCGCGGAGATCTGGAGCGAGCTGCTGAAGGTCGATGGAATTGGTATCCACGATGATTTCTTTGACCTCGGAGCAGATTCGTTGACTGCCACTGCTCTGGTCGCAAAAATTCGCGGGGCCTTTGGCGTCGAACTCAGTCTCGCGAGCCTGTTCGAGAGGCCTACGATCGCGGGAATCGCGGAAATGATCGACGTGCTCGCGCTTGCGGGCGGAGGCCCCGGGGCGCAAGCCGCGTCAGGCCAACGTGAGGAGTTCACGCTATGACGGAAACTGTTGCGCTCCTGTCCGCCCTCCGGCAACGCGATGTGAAACTCTGGATCGAACACGATCAGCTCAAGTGCAGTGCTCCAGCTGGCGCACTTGATGCCGAAATGCGGGCCAGCTTGGCTAACCAAAAGGACCAGCTCTTGGCCCTGTTGCGGCAGTCGAATGGCATCCCGGCTGCGCCAGAAGAACCCGCACCACCGCTCTTGCCGACAATTTCTCGCGAGGTCGGGTTACCCGTGATCCCGGCCAGGGACGAGCAGATATCCGATTTCGTCAGCGCGCTACGGAGTTGCGGATACGACCTCGCGAAATGCGCTGCACGCCTCGGCGTGTTCCCGCGGCTTGGCGTAAATTTTTGGGAGAGGATGAGATCGAACTGGAAGCCTCAGTCGAATGACCCGATCGATAACCTGATTACGCTGTTCATCGACGGCCACCCGGTAAGGGCGGATCTCCTGGCCCGCCAGATTTCAGCCTCGTTCGTAGATACGGCCGTTGAAATGAGGCTGGTTGAAGAACGGGGCCATTTGCTGAGCGCGAACCTATGCCTGTTCCCATGTTTCGGGAAATACATCGTCACCGATCAGGCGGCGAAAAACACGGCCATCAACCAGGTCATGTGGCTTTGGGGGGAGAGTTTCATCTTAGGAGGCTTCGTCGACCGGAAAGTGCGCAGACGCGGCATTGATCTCGGGACCGGTTCGGGGGTGCACGCGATTCTTGCCAGCGATCACTGCTCGCAGGTGGTTGGCGCAGACGTCAGCTCTCGTGCGATTGCTTTCTCCAATTTCAACGCGCAGCTGAACGGGAGCAAAAATATCGATTTTGTTCTGAGCGACCTGCTCGATTCGATCGATGGGTCATGCGACCTCCTGATCGCCAACGTTCCCTATGCCCCCGACACCGCAGCCAGAGCAGGCGACAATTTCTGGAGTGGCGGCATTGATGGCACCGACCTTTTGAGGAGAGTTGTTGAAGCCCTTCCGACAAGATTGGAGAGGGATGGGGTCGCCCACATCAACTCTCTGTTTCCGAATCCTCCGGGAACGCAGATCAAGGATCACTTTGATGCCTGGTTGGGAGGAAAACTCGGCGAGTGGCAGGTGTTGGATCACACGTGGGCAGTACCACGATATCAAGACCTGCTTTCCGACAAGCCGTACGAAGGCGACAAGAGCGCTTGGCGTTTTGGCGTCGTGAGCTTGCGTCGTTCTGGCGGCGGCAATGGCTGGTGGAAGGAACTCGCCGGACGGGGGTGGTTTTTCCGACCCGACGGAAGCTGCGCCGTCGTTGCTGATCACGAACTTCATCAAGAGGCGCCGTAGATCGCCAGGATTGAGCCGGCGCAGGGCGATGCTGAACGGGCCCTGAAGGTTGGTACGATCGGGTCAGCGAAGCTGCGATTGACGATAGCAGGAAGAGCATTGGTGCGGAGTGAGGATGCCGCGAGCTAAGCGAGAGCTAAAGATTGCTATAAGTCTGGTTTACTACGTCCTCCGAAGCATTATGCGGTGCTTGCTCCGCCTTGCCGGACGATCGAGCGCGCAGCGGCTTACGATCCTGTATTATCATGGTGTCCTCCCTGGAGAGCGGACTGCCTTTGCGCGTCAGATGGAGACGCTTCACCGCGCGGCGCGGGTGATCCCGACATCGTACAGGGGGAAACTCCCTCCGGGAAAGAAATGCGTTGCAATAACGTTCGACGACGCGTTCACCAGCGTTGCTGAAAATGCACTTCCAGAGCTAGTCAAACATTCCTTTCATGCGACAATATTCGTCCCGGTGGGGTGGTTAGGGCGAACGCCAGGATGGGCAATGGAGGAAGACGCCTTGGCACGCCCCTCCGCTGCTGGACCCAAGGTTTCCGAGTTGGTGATGTCGTCGGACGATTTGAAGGCGCTCCCGGCCTCTCTTGTCTCGCTCGGGTCTCACAGCATGACGCATCCTCCAATTTCCACATTGGATGCCGAGCGAGCGAGAACAGAAATCGCCGACTCGCGCCAGCAATTGGCTGAATTGAGCGGGCGGGAGATTCTCGAGTTTTCGTTTCCTTATGGTGACTATAACGCGTCCGCCCTGGCGACGTGCCGCGCAGCAGGCTATCAGGTCGCGTATTCGATCAAACCTCAGGAAGTTGATCCCGCTGCTTCCGAGTTCTTGCGCGGACGCACGAAGGTCGATCCGTCGGACAGTCCAATCGAGTTCTATCTGAAATTCAATGGCGCGTACGAATGGTCTAGCTATGCTTCTCTCTTGATGAACGCGTTCCGATGGGCCTGCCGGAGGCCGGTGTCAAAAATCGAAGTCCAAGCGCGGTGAGCCCCTGTTTGAAGGACCTTTACTCAACCGTGAAATTTTGGCCGGCCTGTCTCGCCCCTAATTCCAGCCAATAGTCCCTCTGCAGCAGCTCTGAAATTCTTAGAGGACATGGCAAAGAGATAGGTGATTGCGTAGGCGCAGCCAAAGAAGAGTCCCAACGGAAAATACCGATGCCAGTGCATGCGAACGAAATGAAGGTTGTTCCGGCTTTCGAGGTAGACTGAAAGCCGAGATCTCTCGGCACGCAGACGGGCCGACCCGATCGTCGTGCCGCCCTTATGAGGTACGATCGAGTCCGGCGCATACCCTAACCCGTATCGCTTGGCGCGCATGGACCAGTCCGCATCCTCGTAATACAGGAAGAATCGCTCGTCCATTCTGCCAATTTTTTCGAGACAGGCTCGCGTGACATACATTGATCCCCCTGCGATGCAGTCCAGATCGCCCTCGATCGAGCTGAGATCCACCGATGCGCCCGCCTCTTCCCCCAGGCCAATAAAAGCAAGGCTGGTTCGTAACTTGCGCCAGCGGTGACCGGCGCGGCAATAGACGTAGTTGTGGTCAGCAGATGACACGATGGTACTGCCGACCATGCCTTTGCGGCCGGCGACGGCGCGATCTGTGAGAGCTTGCAAAGCGCGAGGATGAGGCTCGGAGTCCGGATTCAAGACCCAGATTCCGGCCCAGCCCGCGCTTGATAGCAGCCGGTCGATCCAAATGTTGAGCCCCCCAGCGTAGCCAAGATTCTCCGCAGCGCAGCCCAACCATACGCGCGCGCCTCTACCCTTCAGGGCCAAGAGTTTGACCTCGGCCAACCGTCCCGATGGGGTGATCAAGGCATCTTGTGCCAACTCGCCCGAAATCGGCCTGCAGGCCCCCTGAGGGGCCACCAATCTCTCACACAGTTCGCGAAATGCGCCGGGGCCGCCATTTTCACATATGAAGACGTCGAAACGAGGTTCTTCGGTCAACTGGGCGAGGGCGGCTAGACAGGCTTGTACGTCCTCCGGATTGCGAAAGCTGACGATCAGGATTGCCACTCGAAACGGATCTGCGTCAATCACACGACACTCCAACTGTATCTGTAACGCCGACCGTCTCCGCATTCAGCAGCGCAAATCCGTTGCACGGACCCGGTAACGTCGACCGCATTTCGTCGCTCCTTCCTTTCGCGGGCTTTCTGGAGAAACCCGCAATGTTTACTCTGTTTCAATCGATGCGGCACGAACCCGCGTCGACTAGGGCGCGAGCGCGCCGGCCAAGAACGAGCGTTGTCTCGTCCTCCACGACACGTATGCGCGCCAGAGCAGCACGGACAAGGGCAGCAGACAGGTTGCGGAGAATAACATGCGCGTTGTCCAGGTTGGATTGGGCGCCGACCAGATCATAAGGCCGAATAAGCTGACCGAGGCCAAGCTGAAAACCATGCACTGGAGAATGATGCGTCCGGAAGATCTTAAGCTCGTGAAGGCGACCCAGTGAAAGACAGCAATGGAAATGATATCGCCGAACAGTCTTCCGGCCAGAACCGACTCTGGGGCGGGGTGCGTTACAACCAAGAGCGCGCCAGCAACGACGCCGAGGCCGACGGTGGCATTTGCGAACGCGAGTTTCGCCGTCTCACCTAAGCTCAGCAGAAGTATGGTATGAGCTCCGCGATACGTCGAGAGGAACACGATTCCCGTGATGAGAACGCGCCATGATGGTGGGACGGAGTAGTGGTTGCCGTAGATGAGCGGGGCCAAGAAATCGAGCGTCAGGCCGACCGCAGCAGCATAAGCGAAGGCAAGAAGCGAAAAGAGCCACAGCAACCAGGTGAACGAAGCAAGCTGCCGCTCCGGCGTGCCTTGACTACGCACCATCATCGACATTCCAAGGGTGCCAAAAATTTCGAACATCGGCGATATCGGGGTCTGTGCGAGACCGACCACGACCGCGTACACCGCAAGCGACTCCACGCCGAGTTTGCCGGCCACAAGGAGCCGGTCCGCCTGGCTTATTAACGCGAGCGCAATTCCGTTCGCGGTCAGCGGTAAACCATACTTAAGCACCTCCCGAATAAACCGCGGAGGGGCACGCCACTCATAGTCAAAGGGAGAAAGCAAATGGCTCAAGACGACCAGCAAGAATGCCTCCCCGGCCAACGATATCAGAATGATCCGATGATCCGGCACCCAGGACACCGCTAGAATCGCGATAGCAAACCCCGCTATGCTGCTCACGCAAACCGAAAGGGCTTGGGGGCGATATTCGTAGTCCCTCTGGATTTGATAGACGCCCAAATGATAGAGCGACCGTACTAATGGAATGAACGCGGCAAGCAGGAAGCTTCCCCAGAATTGAGGCACGCCGAACATCGCGCTCAGCGGAACGCAAAACGAGGCGAGAGGGATCGAGATCACCAGCCCTCGCAGGAGCTGTAGCCCATGCGCCGCTGCCAGGAACTCGCGAGCCTCTGGTCCCGATCTGACAAGCACCACATGATTCAAGCCAACCTCGGAGATCATCTCCGAAGTCGTAATCACGACAGCGATTGCGATCGCTATGCCGAGTTCTGCTGGGGCAAGAAAATGAGACAGCAGGATAGTTCGAAAGAACCGGGATGAGAATCCGACCAGCGGGGCTGCCGCAGCCAACGACAAACGGCGGGTCCATGGGCCGATTTCGAATCCAAGTTTCATGAGACGTATACCTGCGTGCGATGAACAGAAGCTGCCAACCAAGGCGCTCCTCTCAGCACGCGTAAGAACAGGAAAACTTGCCCACTGAATCTAAATCCGAGCTCGCTCCCGCCGCTGTCGCACAGTCGCGCTTGTGCTAGTCGGAGTTGATTCAGTATGGGGATGCATCGCGGAGGTTCCCGCCTCGAGTTTGATTCTCGCATGAGCCCAGACGATGCCCACCCCTTCGGGGTCCAATGAATTAAATGACGATTTGATATTAATATCTTGATCCATTAGTTTCAACTGGTATAATTATATTTGAATTAAATAGATCGGAGGAGGGTACGTGACCTTACAGGATCTGGTGATCCACAATTACCGTCAGGCGCTTGCGAGAGTCGGGTTGGATCATCTTGCTCCCTCGCCGGAGAACGTGTGGCCTTACGTGAAGCACCTAAACCCGTCGCCGCGGCACGGCTCGGGCGAGAGCATGGAGCAGCTCTTCTACAGTCATACTGGGCGGCTCGCCCACAAATGGCATCACTATCATCGCATTTACGATCGTCATTTGGAAAGATTTCGCGGAACTTCCGTGAAATTCCTCGAAATCGGCGTCAGCCATGGCGGATCGCTGCAGATCTGGAGCAAGTACTTCGGACCGAACGCCACCATCTTCGGGATTGATGTCGATCCACGCTGCTCCGTCGTGGACGACCCGCCCTCGATCAACGTGCGAATTGGCTCACAAAGCGATGTGCAATTTCTGCGGTCCGTGGTCGCCGAAATGGGCGGCGTCGATATCGTACTCGACGATGGAAGCCACTGGGTGCCGCACCAGCGAGCAAGCTTTGAAGCCCTGTTCCCGCTGATCTCGGCGCGCGGTGTCTATATTGTCGAGGACCTGCAGACCAACTACTGGCGTGGACGTTACGAGGGAGGTTGGCGCCGCCGCTCGACCTTTTTGGAGCAGATGAAAGACCTCGTCGACGACATGCACAAATGGTGGCACACGAGGCCGCAGCGGCTGCCTGACGCGCATCGGTTCGTTGATGCGGTGCACTTCTACAATGCGATGGTGGTGATCGAGAAGGAGCCGCAAGACAAGCCATCCTCGATACAAATTGGCGAGCCGTCGTTTGTCGATCCTTTCACCGCTCGGGTTGACGAGCCAATTGAGTGAGGGCGTCCTTTATCGTCGCCTGCTCTGAGAACCAACTGCGCGACCCCGATAATGGACCGATTTGGCCTTGCAAGCAGGCTTGCTCTGATCAGCTTCATGGGCGTGCTGAGTTCCATCACGACGATGAGCGCGCGGGGAAGCACCTACTATATCTCCGCCGAGGGCTCCGATCTGAACGGCGGCACCGATAAGGACAATCCCTGGCAGCATGCGCCGGGTATGCCGGATTGCAACGCCGCTTGTTCGGCGGCCACTCCAAAACCCGGCGATCGCTTCATTTTTCGGGGCCGCGACACGTGGCATACGTCTGTAGGCAAGGTTCGCGGAATGCCCTGGATGTGGACCTGGAGTGGGATGACCACGGATCACGTCTACATAGGAGTGGACAACACCTGGTTCAGCGGTTCGTCCTGGGCGCGTCCGATCCTGCACATGGACAATCCATCGAGTACGGAGAGGCCGGAAAGCTGCAGCTACGACGATTCGGACATAACCGGCGTAAGTCTCGAGAACGTGCGGTACGTCGATTTTGACGGCTTCGAATTTACAGGAAAGTGCTGGGGTGGGACCCCGCGGGGAGCTTCGATTTTTCGCAGCGGCTCCTACATCACCGTTTCGAACTCATACTTTCACGGTTGGACGATGACGGCGCATGCCGGCAACGATACTCACTACATGATTTCGGGTGCGGGAAGCGGAACAACGGGCAACGTTGTTGCATCGAATGTCTTTGATGGATCGGATTCGTCCTTGGGGACAACGCCAGGGAAGTCCAGCGGTTTTGCGATTTACGCCGAGTGCTATGAGGTGCATGGCAATGTCTTTCGTCACGTCTCCAACGGAGCTGTGTGTTCGAACCTGACCCATGTTCACGAGAATCTCTTTGAGTATATGTACAACCCGGTTGAGCGGCATTTTGCTCACGGCAATGTTGTGGAATCTCTTGGAGGGCTCGAGCAGGGAACGACATATTTCTATAACAACGTCGTTCGGCATACCGCTGAGGGAGTGACGGTTTGGCTGCAAGCATCGATTTTATATGTCTTCAACAATGTCTTTTATGATATCGGCAATCCAGTTAACTGCCTGATGCAGAACCCGCCGGGCTTTAGGGCCGGCGCTGGCGTCGCCGCCTCCTACATCTACAACAATACATTCGAATCGCCCTGCCATCTTACTTTCAACGCTGCCAACAGCACTACGCCTTCATGGTCCGGCTCGGTCTATTTCGGAAACAACCACCTCGTCGGATACTCAAGTGTTGCCGCTGGCATAGGATGCCGCTCCGCGGCGAGCTGCTATCTTAATGACCAAGGCGGCAATGTCCTTCAAAATAAGGCGAAAGCCGCGGCCGAGGGCTACACGACCGCAAACGGCTACGCTCCCGCCTCTGGGAGTGCTGCGACAATCGGTCGTGCCCTCAACTTATCGGCGATGTGCCCGTCTGTCCCCGCGCTCTGCAGCACCACGAGTTTCGGTGCAATCGATAGGCCGGACCGCACCGTAATCCATCCCGCAATTCCCGTTCTCTCACGACCGAGCGATCATCCCTGGAACGCGGGAGCCTTTTAGCGGAGTTGCGCGCCATGCGAGGAATGACGGAGAGTGTACATGTTACAACGTGACCCATATTTGGAGCTTCTGAAGAAGACCCTGACAGGCTATGTATTCCCCGAATCTGCCTGGCAGCTGATGGAGCCAAGGGATGGCGAGCGGTCGCCCAAAGCGGCCCTCCGTAACCGGGTGCTTAGGTTCGCTGGACGGAACGGGATTCGGCTCATGAAGGCCAATCGCTTCGATCCAGAAAGGCGAGAATATGGCGAGGATTGGCCCAGCATTGCTTACACGATGGTGGGCCTGAAACGTCTGGACAACGTGCAAGCTGCGATCCGGCAGGTCGTTGAAGAAAATATTCCTGGCGATATCGTTGAATGTGGTGTTTGGCGCGGCGGTTGCGCAATTTTCGCAAAGGCGGCTTTAAGGTGTTACGGTGCAAATGACCGTATCCTCTGGGCCGCTGACAGCTTCCAGGGAATGCCCAAGCCGAACCCAGACAAGTATTCGGCTGATACCAGTGCGCCCGATCTCTCGAATTCCGAGTACCTCGAGGCATCTCTCGAAGCGGTCCGCGCGAATTTTCAGCGTTTCGATCTGCTCGATGAGAACGTGCGTTTTCTCAAGGGTTGGTTCGGCCAGACACTTCCCACCGCTCCAATCGACCGGATTGCTGTCCTCCGTGCGGATGGGGATCTGTATGAATCGACAATGGACATTCTGACTAACCTGTACGACCGTATGTCTCCGCGCGGATTCGTGATCATCGATGACTATCATTCTTGGCCAGAATGCAAGAAGGCTGTTGACGAGTTTCGTGGCTCGAGAGACATAAGAGCGCCACTGGAGCCCATAGATCGCATGGCTGTCTTCTGGCGGGTCAGCCACTGATGACGGCGTCGTAACAACCACAGGCGCGACAGGCTGGGGCAACAAGGCGTCCTCGATGACGCCTCCGAAGCATCATCTATCCCGCGATTCCAATTCGCTCACGGCCGGAGAAGGTCCCTGGAACGTTGGGGACTATTAGCGGGTCGAGGATATAACGTGGTGCAGCCCGCTCGCATCATCGAAGGTCAGCCGGCGAGCGTTGGAGCACTGCTCCCGAAGAGAGGCGCGGATTCCGATGCAGAGTCCCCAAAACAACCAAACATTGTTCCAATAATGAACTGTCAGCCCCACGAACATGAGCACGACGAGGCTCAAGGTGAATGCGGTGCAAAGCTGACCGACGTAGGGATCATTCGAAGTGCGGGCGTAAATCTGCCGCGAAGGCCAGAATGAGGCAACATTTGCAAGGAGCAGAGGGATTATCGAGGGAATTCCGAACCGAATGATCATGACGAGCCAGGTGGAATCGACTGAAACGTTCCCGAAGAAATCCTCTGCGGGCGCGTAGCTATCGAATCCGTACCCGACGTAGGGCGACAGGCCAATATAGTAGAACGCAGTGTCCCAGGTGGCGACCCGGAAATAGCCGGTGGATGGATCGAGCGTCAGATTTGCGACAATCCATGACACCGGCCTGTTTGCAACCAAGAAGACAACCAAGAGGAGGGTGAACATGGCCGCGGTTAGAACCTGCCATCGGCAGCGGATGCCATGGAGGAGCCCATCGTAGAGCCGGACAAAGATCGCGATCAAGAAAGCGATTAGCGGTGCGGACGACATTGCGAGCAGGCATCCAAAGAAACACAGGCTGCCATAGCAAACTCTACCAAGGGACGTGCGTTCGGAGTACAAGAAGATGGCCCCGGCCGCAGCGCAGAACGTGCCGAATAAGATCGGATGAGGAAATGTCGAAAATGCGCGCAGCCAGCCGTATCGGTATTCATATCCCGGAATGGGTAAGCCAAACAGCACAAAGCCCACGTGAGTCTGGCTCAATTGCTCGATGCTTGCGAGGGCGATTAAAACGATGCAAATGAGTTTGAGCGCTCGAATAAATGTTTCCAGCGCTGGACGGCCAAAGATATAGGACCGCGCCACCAGGTAGCCGCCCCCGAATTCGGTTATCAGCGCGGCCGTCGACGACCATGACTGGTCCGTCTGGGATACGGCGATCAACAGCCAGGCACAAAACGCACATGTAATTATATCAGGTGCGCCCCGATGCCGGCCTCTTTGCAACAGTTCGACCGCTGCGGGGAACACCAGCAGCGCGATCACCAGCCGAGCGATTGTGAACTTTGCGCCCGCTAGGAAGAAAGTCATGTTTGAGTGAACGGCAAGGCCTATCACGACAGCCCAGATGGCGAAGCTGTTCGGGCTGTTCGGCGCAACCGGAATGGCAGCCTGAGCATCAGGCGAAAAATGACGATCGAACTGCACCCTACTGATGCTCCGGGCTGACAATCTGCAAGCCTCCTCAAATACCGATTTTAAAAAAACGACCGTTGATCTTTATTTTATTATATAATACATTTTTATTTATTGTGGAAATTAAATCTCTGATCGGGCTGAGGTCGAGCTTGAGGTCGCAATGGCGTGGTCCGTACAGATCTGCTGTGTCGCAAACAACAATGCTATCTTGACGCGAAATCTGAAGTCGTCGCCGGACGTGGCCAAATGCCGGGTGCCACTTTCGGTGATATGGGGCGCGAAGGCCGCGTCAGTTGCTTATCGCGAGGCCATTCAAGCAGCTCGTGCGGAGATTGTCGTTTTCGCCCATCAGGACGTCTATTTTCCAGAGGGCTGGTTCTCCAGACTGGAATCCGTCTGCGAGCGGCTGAGTTTAGCCGATCCATCTTGGGCCGTAGCCGGTCTATGCGGCATGACAAACGAGGGCGAATTCGTCGGACACCTCTGGGATGCCGGGCTGGGTGCCGTATGCGGGGGATCGTTCAGCTCCCCCCGAATCGTAACCAGTCTCGACGAAGTGGTCTTGATCGTACGCCGCGCGTCAGGGATCATCTTTGATCCGGCATTGCCGTCGTTCCATCTCTACGGGACCGATATCGTGCTTGAAGCACATCGAGCCGGCATGAAGTCCTACGTCGTCGATCTGCCGGTCATTCACAACAGCAAGGCCGGCGTTCGCTTGGACAAAACCTATATTGCCGCCTATCGCTTTATGGTTCGCAAATGGAGAGCACTGCTTCCGTTGCCGACGGTCATCGTTCGGCTGACGACCAATCCTTGGCCGCTGCTGTTGCGCCGCCTGCGCCTGAGATACAAGGCCATTTTTCGGGCCTCCACATTGCGTCCCATGGTTGAATCGCCCGAGTTGGTCGCGAGACAACTCGGATTTGCCAAGACGCTGGAGGATCGCGTTTGAACGATCTCTCTGGAACGATTGCGTTGCAGTCGACTGGCAGCCCGGTCGCCGCCGCTGCGCCCCCGTCGATGACCATCGTGGTGTGCATCGAATCGGGGTTATTGGAGCCGCTCACGCTGCGAATGGTCGAGAGCTTGCGCCGATTTGGCGGCCGCTTTGCGAGTCTGGACGTGGTTGCTGTAACCCCTCGCTTCACCCCGCCTCTCGCACCGACGACGCGCCGCCGTATGGCGGAATTGGGGATTGATCACTTGCGCGTGCATCCGAGGGATCCGTACGCTTGGCACCACTACATGAACAAGCCGGAAGCGCTCGCGGCTGTCGAGGCACGCACCCGGAGCAATGCAATCGCCTGGCTCGACAGTGACATTCTCTTCTTGCGTGAGCCGAATGAACTTGAGTTGCCGGATGGGGTCGATTTCATCGCGGCTGCTCCGGACGCAGGCGTGATCGGGTCGGCTGGAGCGGGAGATACTAACGACTCGTTCTGGGGACGATCCGCGGCGCTCGTAGGCAAGAGGCTTGACGATTTGCCGTGGTTGCGCACCAGCGACGGGCGCCTCATTCGGTTCTACGTGAACTCCGGCGTGTTTGTTTATCGCCGCGCAACCGGCTTTGGTCGCGCGTATCTTGCCAACTGCAAGAAGTTCTTGGAGTTGAAGGTGGCAAGGACGCATTCCCAAGTGCATTTCCTGGACCAGGTGATGCTCGGCTTAACAGTCATCGAGCGCGGTCTAAGCTGGAAGATGCTACCGGCCTCAAGCAACTTCCCTGTTTGTGGTGCTTTGCCCGACAACTACGAACCCTCCAAAGTCGCCGACGTGAGTGTTCTCCATTTTCACGATTCGATGGGTCGTGCGCTCTGGGGGAAGCTCCTCGATAGCCTGGGACCGGACCATGATCGGGTGCGCGCCTGGCTCGAACCGCAGGGCCCGATAGAGTTGCCGCCGTCGGGCCTGTGTTCGCTCATGCGGGGAGCGCTCCGTGTAACCCGCGGTGTGCGGAGACAAGTGTTCTACGCGCGCTCCGGATTTAGCAAAGCCAGCAGCAGGGCAGGATCGACTTGCTGATCGAAAGTTGGCGCCGGCGGCGGGCTTGCCGGAGCAAGCTTGTCCACAAGGTGGAGGAGGTGGATCGTGGGAATCGACTTGACTGGTCTCAGGGCCTTAAACTTCGCAAATCGCGTCTACAAATTCAATTTTCGAAAGACCGCAACATTGGGCCGGCACGAGATCCATTTCTGGAAGCAGGAATTCGATACCGTGCGGAAGGGTTTCGGCTTCGAATATGACCAGTCGCTCGCGGTAGGTTCGTTCTGCGAACCTCTTCTCAAAAAGCTGGGTGCCGAAGACATCACCTCCATCGATGCGTCCGGCTTCGAAGGTGCATCGCTGGTTCACGATTTCAATCTGCCAGTTCCGGAAACGCTGCACAATCAATTCGATGCGTTCCTGGATTTCGGCTCAATCGAGCATATTTTCAATGTAGCACAAGTGATCGATAACATCGTCAAGTTGGTCAAGCCTGGTGGCCAGGTCCTGATCGCTACCAACGCGAACGGGTTTCCGTCACATGGCTTGTTTCAGTATTCTCCGGAATTCTTCTATAGCGTCTTCAGCGAACGGAACGGCTTCCGGAACACATGCGTTTTTCTGGTCAATACGTCTCGTCCGAAGCTGTGGCATCTCATCGAACAACCAGCCCGTCTCAAGCGCAGGAACCAGCTCCCGTTTGCAAGTCAAATGAGCTTGGTGGTCCTCTCCACCAAAGTAAGCTGCGCGGATAAATTGCACGTGGTCCAGTCCGATTATGATGATACCTGGGCGAGGTTCGATACGGGCAATTGGACCCGTTGGAATCCCGAGCATATCTCGACGTGGAAGAAAGTGCTGCACGGAGTAGTCAACCCGTACGCTTACAAAATGGCGTCGCAGCTCGCTTTGGCCTTTGAGGTACGACAGCAGTACAGAGCCGATCGCATCCTGCTGGACCCGGACAATGTCGATCCAGCAAGATTCAAGAGGGATGGCAGTTCTCGAGCCGGCTCCGAGGCATACGGCGCGGCCGTGGAAGCGCATTGATGGCGGGAAGGAGAACGCGGGTCGGCATCACCAAATCCGGCCTCCTCATGCAGGCCGCCGGTTCGCGTGAACTCGGCTCGACCGACCGTGGCGGACCACTTGACGGCAAGTCCAGGCGCGAACTTGCGCGGTTCGGCTCAGGCTCACGCCCACGGCTGCTGGCGCCGGAGGAACGGAGGACGCGCCGGAGCCGATCCTGGCGGCACCAACAGGCCAATTTGTGGGCCGGAGCGCTCTTGGCCGGATTGATCATTGCCCTTCCAGATCGCTGTGATGCGCGGGATGCGAAGCCAGTCGCTCGACCTGATGCTGAACGCGGAACGACGACCGGAATTGCGACGGGCATCCAAGCCGGGCCGACTGGCTCCGCCCAGAAGGATGATCATCCTCCAGAGCCCGGGGCTTGTGCCGACCAGCATCCGCTTCTCCTGAGCAAATACAGGAAACGGCCGGACTGGCCAGTCGCTGGTGTCGACTTTTGCGTGGGCTACGCGGTGGAGACCGTCTTGAAGGACCCTGCAACGATCTCGCTCGACGGTGCCTCAGTCGATAAGAGGAATCATATTGTCACCTTGACCGGCAGTAACGTTACCCTTGACGGCTATGACTTCTCGCTTGACGGCGGCTGGCAGGTGCGGGTGAAGGCTTCCGGGAGCAGAATCGTGAACTCAAAGTTCGTCGTTGGCTCCAACGATCTTCTACCGATCGTAGGCAGTCCGGAGGCCTCGCACCTGGATATTAGTCATTGCACGATTGACGGCGCGGAGCACGACCCTCCTCCTTGGGGAACAATGGTCGCATATAGTGGGGTCGACCTCACCATCGAATACTCCTGGCTGAAGAATTCCGGCGGCGACATGATTCAGCAGATCGGCGGTACTGGTTCTATCGTCATCGAGCACAATCTCATCGAGAATGGCGGCTTGAGTCCGGGGACACACGGTGACTACACGCAGCTCGAAGGCGGTCCGTTCACCGTCGCCATCAACTACAATACGACGCTGCAGAGTCGCGGCGCCACGCAAGGCCTAATGACCGAGTACGTCGCGGAAGGTGAAATCGGCCACAATACGATGATCGGAACAGTCAGTTACTTCGTGTCGGTGGACCTGTCATCAATCAGAACAACGTTCACGGTTCATGACAACTATTTCGATCCTCGAGGTTACGGATTTGCCTATCCTTCGCGCAATACCGGAACGCCGAACGACTCCAACCCGAAATCAATCTTCACCAACAACGTGAATATGCGTACGGGTGTCGTGCTGCAGGACGCCGTGCGTCGGTGAGTGTCTGTAGACCGCCGCCCCGATTGGTAGGTCCAATCGTTCGAGGAAACCAGATTGGTCGAGTATCTGGGAAAAGATCGGATTGCTATAAACGATGTAGAGTTCGTGGTCGTTCTGCTCGAGCACGCTTCTTAAATTGTCGAGCATGCGCTTGAGGACGTCCTTTCCGAATGGATTATAGAGGAAGAGCACAGTGTCCTCGGTCGGAAATCGATAGGATGCGGCGTCGGCAAGGACTGAGGATATGTCCTGACATCTGGGCGCCATGAGTCTGCTTATATTTTCGGCCGCAATCGCGTTCAGTTCGGCGGCGAACTCGATTCCCAGCACGCGCCGAAACGGGTATTCCGAGGCCACGAGCAAGGTCAGACCCTTGCCGGAGCCTACGTCGATGTACACAAAGCGTTCGAGTGGGATCTGCAGGATTTCGATGGCTCTCCGCACGAAATCCGGGTCGGATGCCTGATACCGCACTCCTTCCGCATGATGAGGGCTCCGGATCTGCAGTTTCCAAAGAGGAATCGTCCCAGCGGTATCGGTTCCGTAACGACGATCGAAAGCGCTTTGCGCTTGCTTGGGAATGGAGAGGCGTCGCACATGCTCGATGCCGCCCTTCACGAACGACGCGAAGCCGTCCTGACGGAGCTTCTGCATACCAAACCGCAGCAGTGTTCTGAGCTGGCTGCGTCCGCTGGTCTCCTCAGACATGTTACAACTCGCGTGCTGGGATAGAGGGCGGTCCTGGCGGGTTGCCGGGGCTTGCAGGCACCGACACAAATATAGCAGGTAAATTATTAATTAAAATAATGCGACCCGCTTTAATCTCCGCGGAATATGTTGTTTAATTTGAAGCCAGGATTTCAGCCATTGTGCGAGCTAACATGGTCTCAGCGGGATACAGGGGGGTCGACCGGGCCGGTTACGTCGCCCAGGGTCCGAGTTCGGGGAACCGTGTTTCTAAAGACGCGGCCAACGACCGCGTCCTGCACGCGGAATCCATGCGAACTACGGCTGTAAGAACGGACGAGGCTGCGCCGCGCCACATCGAGATTCTCCGAACCCGGCTGGAAATCGAAGCGCTTCGGAAGTTTTGGAACGCATGCAATCCACCGCGAGACGCCGATCTCGAGTTTTTCTTGTTCATTTCCGACATCTATCCTGAGGTCGAGCGGCCACATGTCTTGGTTCTCTACGAGGGCGGCGCTCCAAAAGCTCTTCTCGTGGGCCGACTTGAACGGGTTCGCTTACCCCTGCGGCTCGGATATCTCCCGCTCCCTAGTCCGACCGTTCGGATGATTCAAATCGTGCATGGCGGCTGGTTGGGAGCACTCTCCGAAATCAACGCCAAGCTCCTCGTGGAAGGTTTAATTGGCTCGCTCGCGGCGGGAGAGGCCGACGTAGCGTCCTTGCATTCGCCTGATCTTGCTTGCTCCGTCGCTCGGTACGCTCGAACTCTGCCGTCGTGGTGGTGTTCGGACCACACGGTCAGGCCGGAGGCGAGGCGCGTACGCGAGCTTTTGCCGGAAGCCGGCCCATTCTTGCGCAGCCTTTCTCAGAACGAGCGATACCAGCAGCGAAAGCGCGAGCGAAACCTGAGAAGCAGCTTTGGCGAGCCGTTGATCGAGATCTTTACCCGGCCGACCGAGGTCGATCGGCTGATGCGTGACGCCGAGACGGTCGCCTGCAGGTCTTATCAGAGGGGCCTTCACGTAGGCTTCTCGGATACTCCGGTCATTCGCAATCGTCTGCGGTTCGAAGCTGAAAGGGGCTGGTTACAGGGATATGTTCTCTACCTCAACGGCGACCCGGTGGCTTTCTGGATCGGTTCCCTGCGCAACGGTGTTTTCCTTAGTGAGTACCTATCATTTGATCCGGCATATACGAAGTATGCTCCCGGAATGTATCTGATGTTGGTCGTGATGGAGAAACTGCATGACGGTCCCAGTCATGCTCCCGTGCGACTTGTCGATTTCGGCATCGGCGATGCCCCGTATAAGGCACGATTGGCCACTCGTCATTGGCAGGAATCGACGGTTCTCGTCTTCAGTCCGCGGTTGAGGTCCGTTTCGACTAATGCGCTACGTTTGTCTGTCGCGATGGCGAACCGGTGGATGAAGGAGGCACTGCGCTTCACACCCTGGCTCTCGACGTTGAAACGGAGGTGGCGCGCCCGGGTGATGAGCGATGAGTGAGGGGGCGGAGACATCGGTGCATTCTACCCTGGGCCAGAAGTTCGAATTGCCCCGCGAGGCGCGCAACAGCGAAGCGGCTGATTCCGCCCTAAGTCGGGCAAGCCCGGCGCCGCCACCACATGATAAGCACGACCTTGGCGATGCGGCCGCATTGGGTGTGTTGATCCCGCTCCCTCTGAACGGGATGGGCGTTGGCTATACATGCAGCTCCCTTGCCCGCTGGATGGCGGACGAGCGGATCGAAGTCACGGTCGTCACATCCCGTAACGAGCTCGCGCTGCCTTCAATTAAGGTGATCGAGACTTTGCCGCGCTGGGCTCGACATCTGCCTTACCGTTGGATTCGCGGCTATGCGGGTCACAGGATCGAGCAGGACTTCCTTTCATGTTTTGAACAGCGCCGATTGCGAAAGCTCGCGGCTAACCTTTGGCCTGATGCGTCGCTTGGGACAATCCATGAGCTGAAGCGGCGAGGCGTGACTGTTTTTCGAGAGCAGTTCAATTGCCACACGGCTACGGCCAAAAGGATTCTGGACCAAGCATATGGGCGCCTTGGTGTTGAACCAGCACACAAGATCACGGCTGAGACTGTCGAAGGCGAGAGGCGCGTCTTGGACGCGGTGGACTATGTTTTCTGTCCGAGCCCTTTGGTGCGAAGCTCATTGCTCGAGAATGGTATTCCGGCACGCAAGCTGCTGGACACCACCTATGGATGGGATCCCGAGCGGTTCGCAGGACCGCAAAGGCCTCTCGCGCCAGCCGAAGGCATCACGGCTCTTTTCGTAGGCGCGATCTGTGTGCGTAAAGGTGCTCATTTACTGTTGGACTACTGGCAGCAAAGCGGCATCAAGGGGCGCCTGGTGCTGGCCGGTGAACTGGAGCCGATCATCAAGGAAAAATATGGGCTCCTGTTCGGAAGGGATGACATCGTTGTTCTCGACTACTCCAAAGATGTTGGTGCACTCTACAAGTCTGCCGATATGTTCCTGTTTCCATCTCTGGAAGAGGGAAGCCCTCTGGTGATCTACGAGGCGTGCGGTTGTGGGCTGCCGACGGTAACATCTCCGATGGGGGCTGGCAGGATCGTGCGGCACGACTGCGAAGGATTTGTAATCGATCCCTACGATGCAGCAGGCTGGTGTGCGACACTTCGTAAGTTGGCCGCGGACGCGGTATTGAGGCGGCGTATGTCAAATGCTGCCTTCGAGCGTGCGCGATTATACAGTTGGGAGCAGGTGGCAGCCGCCCGGCGGCAACTGATATTTGACGCCCTCCGCGCGACTTCACAATCGGGGGCTGAAAGGTCGTAGGTCAAGCCCCGGTCCGGCGTCGTCCGCTGCTCTCACTGCTTCGGCTGTTTTCGCGATCTTCCGCAGATTGGCTTCCAGATCTGAGACAATGTCGTGCAGCAGATGTGCTGCAAGTGGATCTGTGACCTCGCGCTCTAGGATGCGGTAACGCGCGATTTGCAACTCCTGCTCATTACTTTGGCGCTCTGTCATCGTGTTGCACCCTCGAAAAGGCTACCCGGATGTGACCCCTTCAGTCGTCTATTGGGCGAAGTGCTTCTCGTTTCGGCCGCCATTTCTTCGTCGTGCCCTGAGGCCGGAAAGAAATTCTAGTAGAACGCGACGGCAATTCGAGTTTCCTTGCGCCAGACCACCGCGCAGCGCCTCCGCTCGCCTTCCGGAAGCAGAGTGAGCGCAAATTCCTCCGGAACGCTGCGAGCTTCACGACAGTCGAGGGCTGCACCAAACGGAGAAATGCTCCGGATGTTGCACTCCGTCTGCGAGCGTCCAAAGCTAATCAAGCCCGGATGTGCCGATCGGGGTTTGTTCTCATTCATGACGTGCTCCTAATTGTGAGACTCCGGCTGTTGCTGGGAGTAGCGCACGGAATGGCCCGGCTCCGCAGCTCGGGAGATCGAAGAATAATAACACGTCCACGGTTCCGGTTAAATAATTAATTGTTTAATTTGTGGCAATAAATGTAGGTATCGCGATATTCGGTGGCGTTCCGACGTGCCAGTTCTCCATTTGGGTTCGCCAAGTGGTTGACGCAAGCTATTGAGAATAAAGACATTCAGGTTGCTTCCGGGTCGCCATGTGCTTCTCGATCGACGAGCCCGGACCTTTAACTGGAGATAGAATCAAATAGATGGATTTTTAAAATTAAACCGTCCGGGGCTTTGTTCCCCTTCTGATAATGGGGGGCGGATAGCAGTCGTAGCGACGCGACCACGTTGCGCCCGCGAGCGGCAGTTCATTTGAGCTGTTCATTTGCATACTAAAGGAACGTGCGCCCGCAGCCGGCGGGTCGCGTGCCTAGTGTGAAGCAATCGGTCGCTGCTTGACTCGTTGTCGATTCGACCGGCCGTCACGCCCATGAGTATCTCAGCAGCATCTGGGCGGATCTCCGGTTAGAAACGGTGGCGCAATCGCAACAAATTGTGGCGGCTCGTGTTCGCTCTATTTCATCTGAACAGGTTTTACTCTTGCGTTTTAGAAGCAGACGCCTGCGAAGCAAGATTAAATGAATCCAGATTGCGACAGGTCGAATCCGATCTGGTTGATGATGCGGATCTTTCTCGGAAATTTCATTGTGAGTCACAATCTCGATCCCCGGATTCATACGGTATTTCAAATTGAACTGTGAGCCATTGTCTGGTGGCGGTGAGCCAGTATTCGGCGTTTTGATAATTTAATTTTCTGGTGTGACGTGCCTACCAAAACATCACCCTAGCACAGCCCCGATGTCGTCCAAAAAAAGCCCGCGGTGCCGGCGCAATAGTCTGCCCGCCGGTCCTGACGTGGTCGGCTCGAAAAGAAGCAAGACAGCATGGCGCTCGGGAGCATCCTCGGATGAGCACATGTTGAGGGGAAATAGACATCTGGAGAACAGCTAGAATGGCGCTTAACGACGGCTCAGCTAATGCACCGGTTGGATCACCACAGCTTCCGAGCTTGCTAGACTCTTACGGCGCTAGCCGCCCTGCATGGAGTGTGGCCGGCGTGGATTATCATGTTGGGGTGCCGCAGGGTTTGGCACTCAAGGATCCCTCGACGATTTCGATGGCCGGTGTTTCGGTTGACACGACCAATCACGTGGTGACGGTCTCCGGCAGCAATGTCACTCTTGATGGCTACGACTTTTCGGGCGGCGGTGGCTGGCAAGTAAGTGTCGATGCCGCGAACACGAAGATCCTCAATTCCAATTTCGTCGTCGGCTCCAACAACTACACGCCGATTGTTGGTACCGAACAGGCGTCCAACCTGAGTGTGTCCAATTGCACGATTGACGGGGCAGGACACGACGCGGGAGTGTCGGGCACTCTGTTCTTGTATAGCGGCACCAACTTCAGCATCGACCACTCGTGGCTGAAGAATGCTGGCGGGGACACGATCCAGCAGACTGGTGGCTCCGGCTCCATCGTCATCGAACACAATCTTATCCAGGATGGCGGCCTGAGCCCGACATCTCACGGGGACCTGACGCAGTTCGAGGGCGGCCCATTCACGCTTGCCATGAACTACAATACGACTGTCGAAAACAACGGTGAGACCCAGGGACTGTACACCGAGTTCATCTCTCAAGGGCAGATTACCCACAACACGATGCTCGGTAACCAGAGCTACTTTACGTCAATCGATACCCAATCCCTCACCGGAACCCTGACAGTCCAGGACAACTATTACGACCCGTCCAAAGCGTACGGTTTTGCCTATGAGGGCGGCTCGAGTCCGTTGGCTGTTCTTGATCATAACGTGGATATGACGAGCGGAACGCCCGCTACCACCGTCACAGGCACGTCCACTGCCACGGTCGCGCCCGCTCCGACTGACACGACCACGGCTACTCCGACTGACACGGTGACCGGCACTCCGACTCACCCGTCGACGGCTACTCCGACTGATACGACGGCGGGCACCCCGACCGACACGTCTACGGGTTCTACGGCCGAC
This sequence comes from Bradyrhizobium sp. BR 10261, assembly GCF_019455395.1. Lineage (NCBI taxonomy): Bacteria > Pseudomonadati > Pseudomonadota > Alphaproteobacteria > Hyphomicrobiales > Nitrobacteraceae > Bradyrhizobium > Bradyrhizobium sp. BR 10261. The sequence goes on along the minus strand of NZ_JACOFQ010000004.1, from coordinate 83,919 downwards.
GCGACGACCGGCACTCCGACTGACCCGTCGACGGCTACTCCGTCTGATACGACGGCGGGCACTCCGACTCACACGTCTACGGGCACTCCGACCGACACGACGACCGGCACGCCGACCGACACGGTTACCGGCGCTCCGACGGATTCGTCGGACGGTCCAACGGAAACCGCTACGGTTGCTCCGAATGCTCCGGTGCTAGTGAGCGATTCGATCGTTCATCATCATGCAACCGTGTCGGGAACGGCCGATCCGGGCACGACCGTGCAGCTCTACGAAGGCACAACGCTGCTCGGCTCGGGGACAACGGACGGTGATGGAAACTGGAGCGTAAGGACCTCTGCCCTCAAGGCCGGGTCACACACCTTCACTGCGACGGCTACGGATGAGGCGGGCAACACGAGTGCCTTGTCTGATCCGCTGGATCCCACTGTCGGTTCGCATAGCGGCTCGCACGGCCAACATGCCAGTACGATCGCCGAGCCGAGCGGCAGCCAGGTCAGTCCGAGCGGTGGTGCTCAGACGGCTGGCAGCGATGGTCTTTCCGGCACGGGAAGCACAGACACGTTCGTCTTCCACGGCAACTTCGGCCACCAAGTCGGAGCTTCCACGGCCGCCGGAGCTGGCCCCGATCAGCTCCAGGCTCACAACAGCGCATTCGACAGTTTTGCCAGCATCCTGTCGCATGCGGCCCAGTCGGGCCACGACGCCGTTGGTCCAACCGGGATTGACACGCTCGCGCTGAAGACCATGAAAGTCGATGCATCTCACAGCCACGACTTCCATTTCGCCTAACCGACAAGCGTAACGACTCAACTCTGCCTTGGGGATGGTCTCGCAAAGGCACGGTTCAGGGGCAAGTGCTATGAGTGATATTGGATGGCGGGGGGTGATCCCCCCGCCGCGGAAGCTTCGCCGAGCGCAGTTCTCAGCGATGGCGAAGTGCCTTGAATATTTCGCGGAGGTCTCCGCTGTCGCTGGCCGCTTCCTCCATGAAGCCGAACTCCGTTCTCGCACTGCCGAGCTGATCGGCTGGACGAAGCAGGTGCTGGAAGCGGTTAGGCTGCGACTGTTCTCAGATCAACAACGGGCCGGCGAGCATTATGACGAGCCGAGCTCCGAGATCTCATCGGTCTTGCGTTCTTGCCGTCTGGTCTTTTGGGCGCTGGCGGCGTTCAGCGGCATGAGCAATCTGTTGATGCTGACCGGATCGTTTTTCATGCTCCAGGTTTACGATCGGGTGCTTCCCGGCCGCAGCATCCCGACCTTGATTGCACTCATTGCGCTGGCAATCACGCTTTATCTGTTTCAGGGCGGGCTCGATCTCGTGAGGAGCCGCATCAGTGTCCGCGTCGGCCGCTACCTGGATGAGCGTCTGGGCATCCGCGTGTTTGATGCGATTGTGCGGCTTCCTCTTCGAACCAAGGCGGACGCCGATGGTTTGCAGCCGCTGCGGGATCTCGATCAGGTGCGCAGCTTCCTATCCGGGGGCGGTCCGGCTGCGCTGTTCGACTTGCCCTGGATGCCCCTTTATCTCGGCATCTGCTTTCTCTTCCATTTTTGGATCGGCGTGACCGCTCTGATTGGAGCGTTCGTTCTGGTCGGCATTACCGTGGCCACCGAGACGCGGACGCGCGGACCGGCCAAGGCATTTTCGCGTCTGGCGGTCTCGCGCAGCGCCTTGGCTCTGGAGGGCCGACGAAATGCCGAGGTTCTGCAGGCCATGGGAATGCGCCGGCAGGCAGCGCTGCGATGGCAAGACGTCAATGCGAAATATCTTGCGGCTCACGAGCGGGCGAGCGACATTGCTGCCGGCCTCGGAGGCGCCTCCAAGATCTTTCGTGCGATCTTGCAATCATCGGTTCTCGCTGTCGGCGCCGTGCTGGTTATCAATCAGGAATCGACGGCCGGCATTATCATCGCGGGATCCATCCTCACGGCTCGGGCGCTTGCGCCTGTCGAAACGGCGATTGCGAATTGGAAGGGATTTGTCGCGGCACGTCAGTCGGGACATCGGCTGGACGGCCTGCTGAAGCTTCTTCCGGCCGAGGAAGAGCGACTGGCTTTGCCGGCGCCGACCGGAACGCTCACGGTCGAGCACCTCTATGTTGCCCCGCCAAATTCCGAGAGGGCAACTCTCAGTGAAATTTCATTCCAGCTGCGAAGTGGAGAGGCGGTCGGTATCATCGGTCCAAGCGGATCGGGAAAATCGACCCTGGCCCGAGCATTGGTCGGGGTGTGGCCGTCTCTTCGCGGCAGGGTCAAGCTCGACAATGCCGCGCTCGAGCACTGGTCAGCCGAGGCGCTTGGCAAGCACATCGGTTATTTGCCCCAGGACGTTGAACTTTTTGACGGAAGCATTGCGATGAACATCGCGCGGTTCGATCCGCAAGCGACTGCCGCGGCGGTCCTGGAAGCGTCGCGCGCGGCAGGCGTGCATGATCTCGTCCTCTCGCTTCCCGACGCCTACAGCACGAAAATCGGGCAGGGCGGCATGGCACTGTCGGCCGGTCAGCGACAGCGTATTGGACTTGCACGCGCGTTCTATGGAAATCCCTTCCTGGTCGTGCTCGACGAGCCATCCTCGAATCTGGATTCGGACGGTGAAGAGGCGCTGAGCAAAGCAATTATGAACGTTCGTCTGCGCGGCGGCATCGTCGTGATTGTCGCGCATCGTCCGAAGGCGCTCGAGGCCGTTGACCATGTGCTCGCGGTCGGGGAGGGACGGCTCCAATCTTTTGGAAAGCGAGAAGAGGTTCTCAGGAAGGTGCTGCGCACGCCTATACCTCTCAAGGTCGTCGCCGAGGGGCATGGGAGATAGGTGATGAGCAGCCAGATCGCTCCTGCGATGCAATCAATGCAGCGTTACATGATTCTGGGCGCGGTCATGTTCGGCTGCGTGATCTTCGGTATGGGCGGCTGGGCAACGACCACCCAGTTGTCGGGCGCGGTCATTGCCCAGGGACTTGTGGTGGTCGATTCCAGCGTGAAAAAAGTTCAGCACGCGACGGGCGGCATTGTCGGCGAGTTGCGTGTTCGGGAGGGAGATCGCGTCAACGCCGGAGACATCCTGATCCGGCTTGACGAGACCCAAACCCTGGCAAATGCGACCATTGTCACGAAAAGCCTGGACGAACTCCTTGCGCGCCAGGCGCGACTGGAAGCCGAGCGCGATGGTGCCGATCAGATCGTCTTTCCCAAAGTGCTCCTCGATCGGACCAAAGAGAGCAGTTCCGAAGCAAGTCGTGCGATCGCAGCGGAGCGTACGCTGTTCAATCTGCGGCGTCAGGCGAGAGGCGGCCAGAGGGCCCAGTTGGAGGAGAAGAGCTCCCAGCTGGAAAATGAGATCAAAGGCTATTCCGGACAGGCTGAGGCCAAGCAGAAGGAGGTCGATCTGATCCGCCAGGAGCTGGAAGGCGTACGCTCGCTTTGGCAGAAGAATCTGGTCCCGATCACGCGGCTCAACTCGCTCGAGCGGGATAGCGCCCGTCTCGAAGGCGAGCGCAGCCAGCTGGCGGGAATGATTGCCCAGTCGAAAGGCAAGATTGCGGAGATCGGACTGCAGATCATCCAGATCGATCAAGACTTGCGAACAGAGGTCGGCAAAGACCTGATCGATACCCGCTCGAAACTATCGGAGCTTTCGGAACGCAAGACGGCAGCGGTCGATCAGCTCAATCGCATTGATATTCGGGCACCGCAGTCCGGCCGTGTTCACGAGCTCAGCGTGCACACCGTTGGCGGCGTCATCGGCCCGGGCGAGCAAATCATGCTGATTGTTCCGGACGCCGACACACTCGCGGTCGAGGTCAGGATTGCTCCGCGCGACATCGACCAAGTCTATGTCGGCCAAATCGCCACGATGCGCTTTGCTGCATTCAACCAGAAGACCACCCCGGAAATTGATGGGGAAGTCAGTCTGGTGTCCGCCGATATCACCCAGGACCAGCGCAGCGGGACCAGCTACTACACCGGCCGGGTGCTGCTTAAGCCGGAGGAAGTGGCGAAATTGGGATCCGCCAAGTTGCTGCCTGGCATGCCGGTTGAGGTGTTCATCAAGACGCCGGGAAGGACCGCGTTGTCTTACCTCTTGAAACCATTGCGGGACCAGGCCGAACACGCCCTGAAGGAACGATAACCGGACATGGCAGGGTGAGCCGCCGGTGCCGCAATTGGCTAGACCTTGCCGGCCCGGTGGGCGCGAGCCCTTTCCATGATGAACCGAAAGGTTTCGGGCTTGGGCATCGCCCAAGTCCCACTACCGGATTGGCCGGCCCGATATTCAGCGCCTAGCCCGCAGCGATAGTTGCGGTAGTCAAGCACGGCGGCGGCAAGAAGCGGCCAGCGCGCCAGCGGGAAACGTGCTTGCATGACTCGCCTTTTGAACTGCAGGCGCGGAATGCGCCGGCTGCGCATCGAAGCGGGAACGTCGACGCCTAACAACTCGGTCAAGGCGATGAGCTGGGTTTCGAGCGCGTTTCGCGCCAGTTTCCCTGGTACATAGCCGGCGAGCCGGATCCAATCCAGCCCGTCCGGCGAGCTGATCAAGTCGCGAAGCTGCAGGAGGTGCCTTAGATCAATTCCGCCTACCCAATAGTCGTAATCCTGGAATTGATCATGCATGGTCAGCAACAGAGCCTGGTAAGCTGCTGTTGGCACGTACGCTGACCCTGAACCAATCGATGTGAGCTTGCATTGCTCCAGGATGTCGCCCGCCGGGCGGTAAAAATACGCGGGGCCCGGCAGGGTCCGGTGCAGATCGATCATTCCCACATCCTGAGGCCGCTTGAGATCGGTGCACCATTTTTCGCTCGCGGCAGGAGTTTGGAAGTGCACGACGTAGCCGATGTCAGCGAGTGCCTGCAGAGAGATCTGCGTTTGCTCCGGCGGGACCAGAAGATCGATATCGGCCATGAGCCTCATTGAGGCTTGCGCGCGTGAGGCTGTAACAAGGGTGGCGGCGCCCTTGAGCAACACGGGCGTCACTCCTCCATCATTAAGTGCAACGACGGCTTCGGTCAGCTGGGCAGTCAGCCGTTGATTCCGAACCTCATTGCGGCGATGGATCTCTCGCACATAGGCGCATACTTCTTCCGGCAAGCTTTGCTGGAACCGGTGCACGAAATCGATCAGGGCCGGCGTCGTTAGCGTCTCGTTCGCAAGTCCCAGAATGGCGAACCAATCGGGATCAGATGGCAGTACACCTCGCAGGCAACCGCACAAACTGAGCAGCGCAGAGCTATGAATTGCCATGACAAAGTCCGGTGAGCACACGCGCGGCATCTGCGGCATCCGAATAGATGAGCTCGAAGCATTCGGAGTCCGCGAGCATCCTCTTCAGTGCGATGAATCGTCTCCGTGATAGCTTACCGTCCGCCGCGAACGAGCCCTCCAGGATTCTACCGATTGCATCGATTTGGCCGATCCGGATTAGCTTGGTCGACAGACCCTCACTCCGCTGGAGGAAGACAATCCATTTGGCTGCAAATCTTCCATGATGCACGTTTACGGCGGGGAGATAGCGCACGCGAGCTTCGTCTGACCGGCGATGGACGGGCTGATCCCTGAGATCGCTGCGCAATCTCGAGATGATGTCCCAAGCCCCCGATTTTACCGTGAGCGGAAACGGCAGTCCCTCGGCCTCTCCGTCTGGTGCAATAAGCACCACGTCGTCGCCGCCATATTGAAATCCGGCGTGGCACAAATGCACAGAGAGCGTTGATTTGCCGACGCCGGGATTGCCACAGACGAGCAGCCCATTGCCCTGTAGTATGAGCGAAGCCGCATGAAGCGCGACATCCGCCCGATCGCTCAGGATGAGGCGCTCGGTCAAACACGCCTTGATCGCGGGTGCCAACTGATCAATTTCGCAGCGGAAGGTCCTGCCCCCGTTGAGGCGAAAAAATGCCTGATCAGCGTTCTCGACCGCCTCTATGAGGATGTCACTCGGACCGTGCCCGCGCGTGGAATGTCCAAAGAGCGGCTCCAATAGGCCGAGCAACCGCTCGTTTGAGCATTGAACGGCAATCGTGCGCTGAGCAAAGCGGGTGTGTAGCGTCCAGTCGCTCGAGGGCTCCCACTCCAGATCGACCAGTCCCAGTTCAAGCCATTGATTTAGGGCCTGCTGCACCAACCGAGAGGCCGCGGCGCCGTCCATTCCGCAATTGCTCAGTTCCTTCGTAATCGCCTCGGTTTTCGCTCTTTCCAGCAATTTGCACCAGATGAAAGCGGCGACGCTGTTGAGTTCGAAGATTTGCTGGTTACGCTCGCTGAAGACCAGGGGCCGATTGTCCATCAATGTGAATGAGCTATCTGAGGCCGGACGGAGAGCTACGGTTGGGCAGGAAACGAGGCCAGCCATATGGGTTGGGGTTGTGGTGCTTACCATCGAAGTCCTCAGATTAATCATCCCGCTGCTCCGCGTTCAAACTCAATAATACCCCTCGACAAAATAAAATAAATATTTAAATTGCAATTTTTAAATCAACGAGAGGCGGACATGTCAATCAAGTTCGTCGGCGACATTGAATGGGATGGCAAGGCTCTCTGCGCGCGGGTCGCTACCGGGTTCGGAGAGGTGCTCTGCAGGGTTCCGCGAGAAACAATTCATGCGCTTCCGGTCTATTCGGACGCGATCGAGCGGGAGATCCGCTCACAGCGGCACGCGATCATGGAAAGGCTTGCTCCGGCTCTCAGAGCAAAGCTTGCCATTGCAAATAGGGATCGGGCGATCGAGCTGCTTCCCTCGGAAGTTCACTAGCAGCAGCCCACGAGCTCTGCGAGCGCGCATAGGGCCCTATCCCGACGCGGCAGAAATATCTCTTTTTGCTGCCTTGCTTGAAAAGATAATTAAAAATAACGCGTCTAAATTAAATCTATCGATCGGGACACTCGTTGGGCGGCAGCGTGCATGACGGCGAGTATCTCATTGCGAGAGCCAATTGCCGAAGGCGCTGCAATTGCGATACCATGCTGGCAAGTGCCAAAGCGGTCGCAGAGAGCTCTTCATCGCGCCGGATCATTTCAGCCAATCGATCTACAACGTCGGGATTTGTGATCATCCGTAACTCGCATGCAAGAGGCGTGCAACTGAATTGGCCGGGGCGGACCAATGCTGCCTGGGACCCCTCAAGTAGTACAGCGATAATTTAGCCCGGAACCAAGTTCGGGCGGTGTGAGGCAATTCACATTTGAAATCTGCCGGACAGCACAAGAAATGCGCAACAAGATGAAGCCAGGCGGCGCCAGGGCTATTCTGGCTTGCTCCCGATGAACGAGCGGTGCTGATTGCACCCATCGTGCTGACAGTTCACCAATGTCGAGTTGCCGAGGATATCAGCTGCGCCATCCTCGTCGGAGCTATGCCACGCTGAAATTGCAAAGTGGAGCGTGAGTAGCAGGCTGCCGATCATCAATAATCCGAGCAAAACGCGATCCACTTGCTATCCCCACCCTGGCCTGCACCGGAGCAGAAGAAACGGTTCTGCTGAGTCGAAAAATGCAGCACGGCTTACCTTGCTTGCATTCTCCCCGAATTTCACTGGCGAGGTGCGAAGCGGAAGGCGCGATTGAAAGCGGGATGCGTTTTGGATTAAATAGCTTAAAATGCCGGCGCCTCATCGATAATCTTGCTGGTTAAATTTGGGGAGGAGATATGAGAGAGCGTGAGAGGGGCTTATTCGAGCCGTCGGGCCTACACGATCGACAGAGCATCGAGAGAACGGGACTGTCGCTGATCCAGCCTGGCAATCGCGTAACGATGAGCAACCTTGGACGTCGTCGCCACCCGAGCTACGCGGGTCTTGAAGGGACGATCGTAGGTCGGAGCGCCTATCCAAGTAGCGTCCGCGTGAAATTCGACCGCCGAATTCAGGTGGAGACCTTCCATCGCGACTACCTCGAGCTCGTGGACCCGACTGCCGCCCGGGCTGCTAGCGAGGTTGTGACTTGTGGGGATCGTTGACGTTCATTGCCGACCCCGCGCATCGGCAAATCAGGTCGGTGCGAGGGATGCGAGCGGAGCGGTGCGCCATGCGCTCGATCTTCCCAGGTCTTACGTCTTTTGACGGCGCTTTCGTTGCGTCGATCGGGCGATCAGAAGATCATCAAGCTTCTTGCCCGCCCGCAGTTGCGCCCTGAGCCAGCGGGGCTGCTTGCCGCGGCCCGACCAAGTCTCGTCCGGATTCTTAGGGTTCCGATATTTCGGCAGCACAGGTGGGTACGGACGGCGTGTGCGCTCCGTTCGAGGATTGCCCTCCCCACCTTCAATCTTGCGCAGTCGTGCCTCAAGCTTGGCCTTTTCTGCGGCCATTCGTCGACTGAGCACAGAGGTCACTTGGTCATAGAGTTCCCACAGCTCAGCCGTGGTCATCGAACCCCAGTCGCCCGTCTCCATAAAGCCGTCCCCAACTACCCCGCTAGGCGCGCAGGGATTTAACAGTCGGGCCGCCTTCGGGCAAGGGCGATGCAGGTCCGATATCGCTAGGGCCGGCTAGGGCGATACCTCCGGGCGGCCTGTCTCTTCCCGATGGACCGTCTGGTGGACCGTCGCCTGCCGAGCATTCTCTGCTCCGCCTCGAGCACGCGATTTCGTAGGCTCTGCAATTCCGTAAATTGTACAACGAGGGACTGATGAGTTTCCCGTAAAGCACCTAAAGGATACATGGGCCACCTACTGGTTACAAACACTGACCCGACCGGCATCGATGATCTGTGAGGAGCCATCTTTCCGGTCGCAGGCACCGGCTAATTAGTATGACTATTGATGAGGGCGCCGCAGCGCTGTCTTGCTAATCTCCCTTTTGCGTGTGGATTATCGTCGACCTTAAATGCCAACAGTAGTGGTCCCTATATATCGTTGGTTATACTCGCGATTCGAGAATGTGAGATCTCGGCCCTCGCGGACAACGGGTGGAAACCCTGAGGTGCCTGCAGCTTGCAGGCGAATATCCTAAGGTTCACTACCGATTAAAAAGAGTTTTACCCAGTTTTTCTTGATCCGCTGGCGCAGGCGGCCTGTCGTACTATTCCGGAGGGCTCTTCACTCAGGGGAAGATATGCGCTAACATAGCTATCGAAGGTTGTTGGCTTGGCAGGCACCGAGCGCGACATTTTTGTCTAATGAAAGTTAATGTATGGGCCGAGGTTTTGAAGAAGATGCCAACGGGCCGGACTAAATTGGTTCGGTGCGGGGTTTGACAATAACAAGATCGAGGACCGCATGCGGCGCACGACGGTAGTCATTGCAGACCGGCAGCCGATCGTACGTGAAGGGATCACCAGCATCCTTGCGGCGCAACCTGACTTTGCAATCGTGGCTGCCTGCCGAGACGGAATCAGCTGCATCGAAGCGATCCGCCGTTTTGTGCCTGACATTGCCGTTTTGGAGCTTTCGATGCCCGATCTCAGCGGGCAGGACATTCTGGCGATGGTAAAAGGCGACCGCCTCGCCACTCGAGTGGTATTCTTCGCGGCCTCTCTCGCGGAGCGGGAGTTGGGCGCGGTGATGGCGGAGGGGGCATACGGTGCGCTCACCAAGGATGCCGAGCCTGAGATATTGGTCCGAATGTTGCGACAGGTTGCACAGGGTCACGCTGTATCGCCGGTGCCTTCGCCTGAACCGGGGGGATATCAGGACGAAACGCCAAACCGCGAGAAGCCCTTACGGCTGCTGACCGATCGCGAACGACAGATCATGGCTCTGGTATCGGAAGGGTTGTCCAACAAGGAGATTGGGCGGCGTCTGAATGTTGCTGATGGAACGATCAAGGTCCACCTGCATCACATTTTTCAGAAGCTTGAAATTGCCAACCGGACAGTGCTGGCGGCGCTAGCGATCTCGCAGCACGAGGCACGTATTGCGCCCGTGGAGATCGATCCGTCCAACACGTCGCTAGAGGATGAGGCCGACGTCAAGTAAGGATTCCATTCGCGGCCCCTCCGGTACCAGATCCTGCCCGCAGCTGCTGTCGCAGCAATCGGCGGTGAAGAGCCAGCATCCAACGACCGCTTGAAACCACCGAAGCCGCTAATTTCCAGTCTGCGCTCAATCTGCAAGGCTGCAGCGCTCACCCGGTGAGCCTGCTCTCATCCGCAGTCTCGGCATGTTGATTCAGGCTGAGGAGGCCCGCATAGAAATTCGGAAAAATAGATGAAGGTCGCTGCGCCCCAGTGCCGTCTTTGAAGAGCTCCGCTCAACCTCCGGGCGATTAATCCTGAAGCAGCCCGTTGCACAAACTTCATCGTCGTCTGACAAAAGTTTCAGCGACGGCCATCTTGAAGTCGTCACATCTGCACGATGAAATGTGATGGGAGGAGCGTTCCGAGCACCTAGGAACAGTCCATGACAGCAATTCTGGTTTTGGCATCGATTTTTGCGGCAGGTTTTGGCTGCGGCTATGGCGTGCGAGCATGGCGCTCACGCAGGCGGTCGGCACGGTATCGACTCTACGCGCCCTATACTCCGGCTTCAATCGGTGCTGGCCGAAGCCCGCCCACCTCGTAACGACCATCGGTTAGGTTAGCTCATCTCTTTCCTTGAGAGCACCGGACTAGGAGTTTAGAGCCTACGAGCCTGTTGCGAGATTTGAAGGACGTCTGCAATTGCGAGGCGTGCGTAAGGAATCGTAGATGGCGTATCTTATTGCATTGCTGGGCCTGACTGCTGGCGCGGTCTCATTGATTGCTTTTGTGTGCATTTATAGTCGACGGCGCGAAGGACTCTCCGGCCCCTGGATCCTCCGTGAGGGTCGTCGTAATGATTGAGCAAAAGCGCCATGCGCCGCGAAGATATTTCGTCGATGCGCAGGGGCATCGCGTTCTGATCGGCCTGTCGTCGGACGAAACGGCGGAATTTGAGGCCCTGGATCTGTCGCCGGTGACCAGTGACATCAGCGACGGGGGCGCCGGTGAAAACGAGGTGAGGTGGCTCGAACTCTACCTCAAGCATGAGGGGGCGTGGCGGACCTGGATCACGCAAAGTCGAGCCGAGCAGGCGACAGCGTTCAAACTTTATTAACCGTATTTGACCGATGGTGGCCGCTTCAAATCCGAACGTGGGATGGCCCAAATGTTTCAGCTATTCCTGAGGGCACGCGCGCACAATCTCCTCAATTCCCGGCGTGAGGACAAGGGCTTCAAAGCCCGCTCGGCCGAGCGCGACGCCGAGACTGATCGCGTCCGGATCGAAGCGATCATGACAGCGCTCGATACTGCGCTGCAGGAGGCGGAAAGGGAGCAGGCCGGCCTCAATCGGCGTGTTGATGACGCGCTTGCGCGCGCCTCGGTCACCATTGGCAACGGCACCGACGAATATCTGGATCGGGAGCCGCTGGACAATCATCATCAAGACCTTTTCGCCGCCGATATCTCGAACGGCCAGCGCAGGCTCAAAGAGCTGAGCAGTACGATTGCGCACCTGAAATTCGTCAAGGCTGCAATGCTGACCCGCTTCCCGGATTTCAAGCCGCCACAGCTCAACAGCTAGTCGGCATCTGTTTCACAGAAGAGCGTCCAGCGCTCGAATCGACGCGCTGTGGCGCGATGATCCGGGCTTCTTTGCGGTTGGGCGTTTCGGCCGTCTTTGATATGGTCCCCCGTCACGCGGCGTGGATCAAAGGAGTGAGCAAGGTGCCCGTCAGAGATATCCGGAGGTTGTTGGGACTAGCGTGCTTGTTTGCGCTGATTGCTCCCGCGACGACGTCTGCCATCACCGCCGAAGTGGCGCGCACATGTGACGCGGCGGCCGCAAAGGCTTTCCCGCCAAAGCAGGTTGGCAATCCGGCCGCCGGCAGTTCCAAGGGCTCTGCGAAGGAGCGGCGTGACTATTTCAACAAGTGTGTCGCGAACAACGGCAAGGTTGACGACGCGCCGGCCGATGCGCCCAAGGATAGCAAAGCCAAAAATTAGGCGGCCAACCCGGCAAGCTGGTGGTCCTCGCGCTTAACGGGGTGGGGGGCAGGGGGAATAAAACGCACCATTAGTCGCGTTGATGCGTTCGACGCATTGATTGGGATTGGTGACGGTCCCTGCGACCGTGAAGTCGTAGCCCATGCCCTTGACCACCACGATGTAGCGTCCCGGGGGAAGTGTGAAGCCATCCTGCTCGGGCTGCAGCAACAGCATTCGTGGCTGGTCCTCAACGGGGCCCACTTTATAGGGGTAGGACATGCTGCGGATGACCCAGGCATCGCCGGCGCTGACCATGGCAGCCTTCCCGGTGGTGTCCACGCCCATCGCGCGGGAGACCTTGGCGACGACCCGAACCTCGGTCACGCTTGTATCCATCCCTCCATCCGGGCGGAACACGATGAATTTGACATCTCCGCTCATCAGCGTGGTCGCGCTTGGCGTGTTGATGGCTGCCGATATCGCGACGCGCCGGTCGGGGATCTTTCCAGGGACCGCCTTGAGCTCCTGGAGTTGGCCGTCGCTGAGGGCGTAGACCCCGAACGTTGTGGGCAACGGCATCGAGGGTTGTGCCGGCGGCGCCGGCTCTTTTTGGTTATCCGGCGTCCGTTCCGCCGTCTCGCGTGGGTTCGGCGGCGCCGCTGGCTGCGGCTGAGCATCCCGGGACGCGGCCTGTCGCGGTGCGAGCGGCGACAGGGCGGCGAACTGTGTCTTCAACCGCGGCCAATAGGCCACTCCGATTCCAACCGCGAGGATCAGCAGGAGCAGGACGGCCAATCGAATGGCAGATGTGAAGGCGCGGCTTCGCTTGCGGCGGTCTGGGGACTTGGACGGTGCGACAGGACTGCGCGGTGGTTCCGCCGGCTGAGGAGCGGCCGCTACGGTCAAATCAGGAGGCGCTGCCGGAATGGGCGGCGGGCTCGGGGAAGCGACAGACGGAGGAACAGCAGCGGATGTTTCCGCGACGTTTTGCGGCGTTGCTGCGACGCTGCCTTTGAAGGAACGCTCGACCTCTTCGATGGCGCGTTCGAGGATTTGCAGGAGATCACGGGATTCCCCCGCGTCGGCGTGGGTAAATTGCTCGCGCAGCTTGACGCGGGCGAGCTCGTAGATGATTTCCCGCAGCTGCCTGGGATCCGCGGAGGTCTCTCCGATGCGATCCGACAGAAGGCGGACAAAGCCGGCCTTGATCTCTCGCGTGTTCGGAGCGTTGGCCGCAGTGTCGCCGGGATCGGTCATTAAGGTCGATCAAGTAGCTCGGATGAGGCTGTTTCGCTAGGCTTTTCCACATCACGCCCGCCTCTCCGAGAGCGGTCGCTCCATGGTCGAGCTTGCAAGAGCCTCTCAGGCCGTCCCAAGGAGCTTGCTTTTGGAAGAAAACCTGTGACATTCCGGCGAGCTTCTCATTCAGGTGTTTGATCATGCGCAACGGTTTATTGGCACTCACATTTGTAGCCCTTTTGGTGCCGCCTTCCTTTGCACAAGGGGTCAAGGATAAGGCCAATCTGACCAGCACCAGCATCGTCACCACGACCACCACCAAGAAGACCCAGACGACCGAGGCTTCTCGCCCCACTGCGATCCGGAATTTGGCGCCGGGTACCCTGCCCAGCGGAACAGCGGCCCAGGGCGTTTGGAGGGACGGCAAGCTCGTCGCGGTGCCGCGGCGGTAAGACCCCAAGGAACCGTGAAGCAGCCGTGAAGGAACGGTGATCGCCACCCTAACGTTGCTGATCGGGAGATATCGCATGCAACGTTTAGCTTTGATCGCGGTCGCGCTGTTCGTGCCCGCAGCCGTCGGGGCGCAGGGGGTCAACGACCCCTCGACGCCTGATCGTAACGTCATTATCGTCAATCCGTCGCAGCCATCGCCGAGCACGGCGACGCCGAATATTCCCAGCCAAATTCAGCCGCCGATCACCAGAGGCGGGCGGGCCCAGCCTTACTACGGCAACAGAACACGGGGCAGCGGCTCAGCTCGGCGTTAAATGCTGGTCGATGCCATAATGCGGTTGTTTTGCCCGACGGGGTGAAGCACATTTCGAGAAAACAGTAGACCTCCCTCCGGCTGTTGCGCTACTGTGCATGGGGTTGTTTTTCGATTTTTGAGGACGGCCGGGCCAGGGGGCCGGCCCCGAAACGGGGGCGCTAACGGGCCGCAAGCGGACAATTCGCGTCCGGTGTCAGTACCGAAGCAGGATATCCTTGAATTTAGGATCGATCATTTGTGCTGATTCCATCAGGAGTGATTTGCCCTGAGGGGTTGCCTGGACATAAGCCGCAATCAGAAGAGGGGCGTAGCGCGCGCGGTTGGCGAGCGCCGAGCGGATGTCGGATTGCGCGAGCAGCCTGATCTCATCGTCGGTCGCAGCCACGCTCGATGTCACCGTCTGGACGCGGGAAAAGGCAACATCAACCGGCACTGCCCCGGTCAGATAGGACATTTGCAATGCGGGCGTCGTCGGCTCCCCCGCTTGCGCCTTGAGCGTACTGAGCGTGAGCCACAATGCGGGACGGATCGGTGAGACCTTGAGCGCGGACATGACGGCATTCTGAGCCGCCTTGTTCTCTTCGGTTCTCTTGGTCGTATCGGATGCCGGACGATGCAGAACGTTCGCAGCCTGCGCGGAGGCATCATTGGCAAGCAAGTCCCCGTCGAAGGAGAAGCGGGCTGCGAGCCGGGCGGTGGTCAGATTGGCGTTGTCGGGCGGAAGCACGCCCGAGAATAAATCCTCCGGTCGAAAGCCCGGCCGCACGAGATCGCTGAAGAAGGTCAAGCCTGCAGAAAGCGCAAGGACAAGCGAGACACAAATTCCGATGATACGAAGCGGGACAATGCGGTTCACAATCGAATCCGAAAAACCAGGTGATGCCGAAAGGCTGAACCAGCCGCGCGGCAACCATTATTAAATTGCGAGCAGACTATCGCCCTGGATGGTCAGCAGCGTCAAGTTGCCGGTCGCGTAGGCGCCGGTGTCGATATTGATGCGGTTGGGGCGGATGTCGGGAGTGCTGACCGGTGTATGACCGTGCACGACATATTTGCCGAAGCGCCGCTCGGATTCGAGAAATTCCTCGCGGATCCAAAGCAGATCCTCGTCCTTTTGGCGGTCGAGGGCGATGCCCGGCTTGACGCCGGCGTGGACGAAGAAAAAGTCGCCGCAGGTGAAGGACGAGGGCAATTGCTGAAGGAAGGCGA
Source organism: Bradyrhizobium sp. BR 10261 (assembly GCF_019455395.1). Lineage (NCBI taxonomy): Bacteria > Pseudomonadati > Pseudomonadota > Alphaproteobacteria > Hyphomicrobiales > Nitrobacteraceae > Bradyrhizobium > Bradyrhizobium sp. BR 10261. Next base: position 68,816 of record NZ_JACOFQ010000004.1, on the reverse strand, counting down.
GGTGCTCCGGTGGGATCGCCAGGTTCAACGCCTCGATCAGTTCGGCCTGTTGTTCGGCCGTGGGGTTCATCGTCGGCGTGATGCCGTAGGACACCAGCGTCAGAAGCCCGCCGTAATGCCGCCACTCCTGCAGACGTGATGGATCCTTCAAGACCTCGAGCAGGAAGACCTCGTGGTTGCCCTTCAGGCACACCGTCTCGTGCGATTTGGAGCGTTCGATCAACAGATCAAGGACGGCGCGAGAGTCCGGACCGCGATCGACATAGTCGCCAAGAAAGACCTGAATTGCTCGGCGAGGCGCAGACCGGGCAAGGTCGGCGTCGATGACGGTTAACAGCGACTGAAGCAGATCCGCGCGGCCATGCACGTCTCCGATCGCATAGATTCTCACGCCGTCGGGGAGCCGCGGCTTGATCTTCTTGCGTAAGCGTGTGGATAGGCCCATCAGGTCGGTCGAATCGCCTTTTGCGTCGCGAGCGGACGCCGAAACGCTCTTAGCAGAACAAGTCTGGGATCGGTATTCTTAATTGTTTCTGACGAGCAAGGGCGCATTTTGATTAAAGCATCGCGCAGCCCTTGAGCCATATTTCAAGAGGTCTCGCGTAGCGTCTCCCCATCAAGAACGGGGGGCGCGGAATGCGTAGCGTCTCCCACCTAGAACAGGGAGCGCAGAATGCGCAAAGTTGTAAAGTTCCTATTGGCCGTCTCCGCCGTTGTCATTGCTGCGGGGGTGCAGCGGAGCGCGGAAGCCGCCTTTGTTGGAGCGCCCATGGGGTTGCGCGGGGCCATCCAGTACATCAAGTTCGACCAGCCGACGCTGGCGCCGATGGCCTTCACGATCTTTTGCCTCAAGTACAGGGACGAGTGTAAGCCCACAACGCTGCGCATCGTGTTCCGGGGCGGCCGTCTCAAGCTGACGCCCGAGCGTCTGGCGCTGCTTCAAGAGGTCAATCGGGACGTCAATGCCGCGATCCGTCCTGAACCGAACCTGGAAGGGCTGCGCGGGGAAAAGTGGCTGCTGCATCCTGCGAGCGGCGACTGCAACGACTACGCTGTGACAAAACGTCACGACCTGATCGCAAAGGGATTCCCGGCGCGCTCGGTGTTGCTGAGCGAGGTCGTGGTGCCCTGGGGTGAGCATCATCTGGTGGTCGTGGTGCGCACCACGGCAGGCGATCTCGTGCTGGATAACCTTACCGGTCATATCCTGCCGTGGTCGAAGAAGTCCTATCGCTGGGTCCGGATCCAGACCCCGAAGAACCCATACTATTGGGCCTCACTGAGCGGCGATCGCGACGCCTGACGATCTGCTCTTATCGTGAGCTGACGCTCTGCGATAACCCCAGTCCCACGATCACTGAAAGGCATAGGATTGCTGCCGGGCGCAGCAATCCTGGACCTGCGAAGCTCTGAACCAGCGCAAACAACAAGCAGGCTGCGGCCGCCGTTGGAAAGAACGAGTCGCGTCCACGCTGCAAGGCGCCGAAGAACAAGCGGATCAAGGCCAGCACGCACGCCACGCCTGCGACCGCAAGACCAATCCATCCCATGTCGGCGAAGATGGCTGTTGCTGTCGAGGGGGCCAACAAAGCCTCACTTGCGTCGCTCTGGTAGATCCGCCCCACGGCCGAAAAAGTCCCGGCCCCCGCACCGAACCATCGCGTGTCGGCCAACATTCGCTCCAGCGTGGCCTTGGTTTCGGTCCCGACGTCAGGGACGAGGCGCAGGAGGGCAAGCCCGGAGCGTTGTTCGAACAGGAATGTCAGGACAATCGCCGTGCCAATCAGCCCGGCTGCAGCCAGGGCGCCGGCGGCCAATGGCGAAAGGTCAAGTCTGCGGATCACCAGGACCAACAGGATCAACGCGATGCCGAAGCCGGCTGCGACCGCGCTGTTGGCGCTGGAGAAACCGAAGATCGCAAGCGCGCTGACCAATGCACCGAGCAGGCCGTAAAGACCGATCGTGATGGAGCGCAGCAGCGAGTGACGCGTCTCGGCGCGCTCGGCGGCAAGCTGCATGACGGCCATATTGAGCATGATGCCAAGGCCCGCCATGGTGGTGGCCAGATCGGCAGGCGTCGCCGCCATCAATCCGGGCAAGATCCGATGAAGGTCCATGGCCAGGGCCGCGATGGCTGTCGTTCCGCTCAGCACCAGGAGCACCAGTTCAGCGCGGCTGCGGTCGCGGACCACCACGATCGTGACGCCGAGCAGCGAGACCGCAGCTACGGCTTGCAGCAGGGCATTCAGCGTCAAGCCGACGTCGGCCGTGATCGGCCCGAGCGGCACGCCGCCCAGGGCATCATGGGTGCTGGCCCAGATCGGATGCGCCAAGCCCAACCAAACCGGCGCGAGTTGGAGCGCAATGCCGAGCGGAATTGCGATCAGAAGCCATCGGCCCCACGATGTGGCGCGCAGATAGTGCTCGTAATCGGCCTTCTGTGCGCTTGCGGCTGTCGCCAACAAGCCCAGCGCCGCAGCCATGATCCCGAGCTGCGCACCAAATCTGGCACCGGCAATTTCGAGAACGGAAGCGGAAACAATTGCAATGATGAGAGCAAAATAAGCGAGGGACAAACGGCGCGCTCGACGAGAAATCCTGAACCAGTCGGATCACCATACAAGCCGTCGATCCGTTTTGAAACAGCAGGTCTGCTCCTTGCGAACAGCTTCGCCTCAAACCATTCGCGCGCTCGCAGAAGATTTATGGTGGCTCATCAGCCAAAGGAGATCGATCGAGGAGCTCAGCTGAAGAGATCAGCGCGCAGCCTTGGCTGGGCGGGCGACCACGCGGGCGGCGCGAGCGGCCGCGAGAGCGAAGCGAGCGCCGGAGCCGAAGAGATAGCCGGCCTGCAGGCTGATGGCTGCGAACATCGCAGCCTTGAGACCTTCGAGGAAGCCGAGGCTGGTCATCAGGCCGACCGGGAGCACGGTCAGCACCAGGATGAAGGTCACCGGCAGCAGCATCAGGACGCGAAAGCGCTGGCCCAGGACGGCGCCTGCGAGAAAGCTGAAAATCAAAAGCTCGGTCATCCGAAGCACTCCCCTGCTTCGGACCTTAGGTTCCCCACCCTGAAAGGACCCTTAAGTGATATGGCCAAATTTGGCCTATTGGCCGCAATTGGCCACCAGCGAATTATAGGCCTCGCGTAAGCCGGTCAGGGAGACCACGCCTTTGATCTCGCTGTCGCTTTCCTTGATCGTCACCGCCAACGAGGGCGTCGTCTGCCATTTCCCTGATGCAAACGCCGAGACCTCGTCCGGCAACAGGACGGCGGCCCCGGCGGCGGCCATGCTGGCCTCGACCGTCAGCGTCCCGCCATTGCTCGCGGCGATCGTGACCTGGGGGTGACTCCGCGGTGGGAAGGGCCGAATCAGGGCCGCCAGCACATCGACCTTCCCCTTGGGGGCACAGCGGACGATCAAGCCGGCAAAATCCGGGTCGGATTGGATGGTGTCGGCCGTCTTGGTGATGGCGGCAAAGGTCTCCCCGTCGGGGCCCCGCGTGCGAGCGAACGTCCAGACCGAAGAGGCGGCGACCGGGAGGACCGACGCACCGCAATCCTGCCCGTAACAACGGGGCTCAACCGGGCCCTGCTGGGGACCACCGGCCAACAGCAATCCGGTCAGGGCGAAGGCGAAAAGGGGCACGTCGAAGATCCTCGGGGGCTCGGGGGACATCTAGCAGAGCGGGCGCGGATGCGGGAGCGCCATCGTTTTCGGCCGAAATGCCCAGGACCAGGCACGGAAATTACAACAAATGGTCATAGAGGCTTAAGCCCTGGTTCCGAGAAGTTGCGGGGGGGCAACACTCGCCAACATACGGCGCCGTTAACCGTGCTTGAGGGGCCGTACAGCTTGCCGCATCGCCCCCTTGGCCGTACCAATTCCTCTGATTGGGGAACTATTGGGCGCGATTCATGCAATCCATTGCCAAGACTCGTCTCTTGAAGCCGGCATTTTTGCTGGCTGCGCTGGCCTTGGGCGCCTGTTCGACCAACCCGGGCTCTGGTCCGCTGATCGACGATGTTAACAATCACGTCCAGACGGAGAACGCTCCGGCCTATGAGCTGGTGCCAATCAACCCGGCCACGGTTAACATCCTTCACACGCACGAGCCGAAGGGCCTCGCCGGGGCGTTCACCGATAAGCGGCCTCCGGCCAGCATCGTGTTTGGTATCGGCGACGTGGTCAGCGTCACTATTTTCGAAGCCGCGGCAGGCGGTCTGTTCATTCCGGCCGAGGCCGGCGTCCGTCCGGGCAACTTCGTGACGATCCCGGATCAGTCGGTTGACAATGACGGCTTCATCACGGTGCCTTATGCCGGTCAGGTCAAGGCGGCGGGATTGACCGCGGTTCAAATCCAGCGCGCGATCGTCGAGAAAATCTCCAATCGCGCCATCGAGCCGCAGGTTGTTGTTGCGATGGCGAGCCAGCGGACGCAGCTCATCAGCGTGCTGGGCGAGGTCAATTCGCCAGCGCGTTATCCGGCGAGCGCGGCGGGCGCGAAGGATAAGGTGCTCGACGCCATTACACGCGCCGGCGGCATCAAGGGCCAGGGCTTCGAGACCTGGGTCATGCTGGAGCGTGGCGGCCGTCGCGCGACCGTGCCGTTCGAGAACCTCGTGATGGCGCCCGAGAACAACATCTATGTTCGCCCGGACGACAGCATCTATGTCTACCGCGAACAGCAGAAGTTCCTGGCGTTCGGCGCGAGCGGTCAGAGCGGCGAATTCAACTTCGACGCCTGGCGCATCAATCTCGGCGAAGCTGTCGGCAAGGCCGGTGGTCTCCTCGATGGTCAGGCTGAACCGGCTGGCGTGTTCCTCTATCGCCGCGAGCCGCGCGAGGTCGCTGCCCAGCTCGGCATCGACGTCAACAAGTACACCACCGAGACCATCCCGGTCATCTTCAGCATAAACCTGCGCGATCCCGGCGGCTTCTTCCTCGCCACCAAGGTCATGATGAAGAACGGCGACATCATCTACGTCTCGAACTCGCGCAACGTCGAAGTTGCCAAGTTCCTGACCTACCTGCGGGTGATCATGGCGACCGGCGCTGATGCGATTAACCTCGGCAATGATGCGCTGATCTTCCGCAACAACATCAAGCTGGCACCGTAAAACGCCAACCTGATCCAGTACGATCGATGGCACCGGGGCTTTGTCCCGGTGCCATCTTCGTTTAGGGATCTGGGGTTCGTTCGAAGATCCAGGGCCTCGCGTTCACTTGTGACGTGAACTGATCGAGGAGATCCGGATCAAGGCGCCCCCGGGTAAGGCGCACCCGTCATTGGTCACCCTGCAGTGTCGCAAGAGGCATCATGCGCTTTCGAGCAGTCTCGTGTTGTCTGGCACTCGTCCCATTTGCCGTGGGGTTTGCCCCATTGGGGAAGGCCTTTGGCGCGCCTGGTGAGCTCGGCATCCGCCACCGGATCGACGTGGTGGTCTCCGCGGACGCAGACGCCCCGATCTTCCAGCACTTCAGAGGCGCCAAAGGGCAGCTCACCTTCACCGTCCGCCTCTCGGCGAATTCCAAGGAAAGCAGGTTTTTCGGGATGCTGCATCCATCGTTCCCGGACATCACCGTTCCCGACAGTTCGGGAAAGCCACTGGTCCAGCAGACCAAGCTGTGGGAGGAGGAGGTCTGTCACCAGCGGCGCGGCCTGCCCAAGGTCACGGTCACCCAGCTCAGCGGCCATTTCGGCGAGGGGGAGGGGCGGATCGAGATTTCCGCCACCGTCAGGCACATCGGGCTTCTGGTCCCACCCGATGAATTAACCCCTGGAATAAAACTCGATCAGGGGAGTGATCGTCTTGGGCTATTCTACGGTTTCCGGGCGGGGAGCCGGAATAGCCGTCTCAATGTGGATCTGAAGATTTATCCGTTGGATTGTTTCCTCTAAGAGCTCGGGCTTGAGCTCAAGCAAATAGCACCAAAGCAAAGAGCAGCCCAAGAAAGACCGATGCGCCTCCGGCTTCCCCATATCCACTGGTCGTGGAGCTTGCCTGCGGCCTTCATCCTGTACTTCGTCGCAGCTTTCGCGCCGTTTCCGTTTGGCTCAACCAATGATCTGTCGATTGCGTTCTGGTGCCTATGCCTCGGCATCGCATTGATCTTCGCGCCAACGCGCGATCTGCGAAAACCGCATCTGTGGATGATTGCCGGCATCGGCGTCATCGTTGTTGCTTACGCGTTCGTCCTGCACGAACAACTGTCCGATCACCCTTGGGTTGCACCGTTCCAGCCGATCTGGAAACAAGCGTCGGATCTCTTGGGCGTGCCGATCGCCCCGTCAGCCTCTATCGTCAAGAACGAGGCGTTCTTCGCGCTGGGCGCACCGCTTGCCAACATCTTGGCGATCCTCCTTGGTATCACCGTCGGCAGCGACCGCGAGCGCGCACGAGGACTGCTTTGGGTGATCGCGATCTCGGGAGCGCTCTACGCGCTCTATGGCGTGCTGTCGTTCCTGATCGAGCCCACCTTGATCCTGTGGCGGGACAAGACCGCCTATCTCGGCAGCGTGACCGGCACCTTCATCAACCGCAACACGGCGGCGGCGTATTTCGGCTCGTGCGCGGTGATCTGGATGCTGTTGATCCTCGAAGATGTCCGCCGCCGGCTTCCGGAGCGGCACATCCGCTGGCGGCGGCTCACGCGCGACCTGACCGAGATCCCCCCACGCGAGATCCTGCCACAACTCGTGGCTCTGCTTGTCTGCCTCATGGCGATGTTCATGACGACCTCGCGTGCTGGCGTCGGCCTTTCGCTGCTCGCTATGATCGTTTCAACAACGGTTTTCCTCAGGAAGGATCTGCCGCCACGCACCGGCATCTGGATCGCCCTCGGGTCGGGTGTCGTCATTGCTCTCGGCCTCCTACAACTGCTCGGTGGACAGGTTTCCAGCCGCTTCGATAGCCAGGGCCTCGTCGATGAGGGCCGGGTGGAGGCGTGGAAATCGACGCTACGGATCATCGCCGATAACCAATGGTTCGGCACCGGCATGGGCACCTTCCAATGGGCGTTCCCGCCCTACCGCAGCCCACACATCTCGATTCGCGGCGTCTGGGATGCCGCTCATTCGACACCCCTGGAGCTTGCGTCCGAGATCGGCATCCCGATGGCGCTTTTGGTCGCATTGGCCTGGGGGATTATGTTGAAGGTTCTGGCGAAGGGCGCGTTTGTGCGGCGACGCGACGCCATCATCCCGCTCGCGGCGGCGGCGACCGCCACGCTGTCGCTGCTGCATTCATGCCTCGATTTCACGCTTCAGGTCCCTGGCTATAGTATTCCATTCTTTGCGCTTTTTGGCGCTGGGCTGGCCCAATCCTTTCGCACGGCCGAGGCATCCCAGCGCCCTGACGATGCCTCGGCCAGACCGACTGACGATGGGCGCAGGACGGGCACGCAGCGGGCCTTGCGCCGCCCCCCGAGCTTCGTAAAAGTGTCTAGATTTGAAGCAGTTGCGCCGTTTACGAAGTCTTTAGAATAAGTGGACAGCTCCTTCTACTTACAGTACGTTCCGTGCTGCACAGCCATTTGCCCGAGCAGGGGCAACTGATATTTTGGGGGTTGATCATGAGCATTTTGAAGGTTGCGCTGCGTCTGGCTGCAGCCGCAGCGCTCGCCGCGACCATTTCCGCGGCCGCGAGCGCTGCGGTCTATCCGCCGCAGCGTCAGCTGGCGGCGCAACTCATTTCCGATTTCAAGAGCTCGCCCAACAGCCTGTTGCAGCAGTATCCGACCGGCGGCGCGCAGATGATCTCGCGCGTGCGCGACCTCGGCGCGTCCGATCCCACGACGCTGCCGGGCCTGATTGCGCTGTTGAAGGATCCGGCGACCAACAATGACCAGATGCGCGCGATCGTGGCCGGCCTTGCCCAGGTTGCCCGCATGGCCGCACAGAGCGACGCGGCGTTTGCCAACGAAATCCAGACCGCGATCGCCGGCACCGGCAATGCAGATGTTATCGCTGCTTATCAAGCCGCGATCGGCGATGTTGCGATTGCTGCCACTGGTGGCACGGGCGGTGGCGGTTCGACGGGCGGCGGTGGCGCGACGGGCGGCGCCAACAGCAGTTCAACGACGTTCGGCAACAACGGGACCCAGAACACGGCTCCGACCTCCACCGGTTCGGTTACGAGTGCGACGAGCAGCGTCAGCCCGCGCTGAAACATAGGGACGTTAATCTGTGTTGCCGCAGGGTTGCCGAGCGGCAAAGGGATTTGCGAGGCGGCGCCGTCATGGCGCCGTTTCGCGTTTTGATTGTTAATCTTCTTGCGAGTTCTATGGCGCCGGGCGCGTTTGTACTGGGTCAATTTAGTTTCATGTTCGACGTCGACCATGTTATTCCTTGCTACCCGCGTAAGATCTTTTTTGGGCGTACCGGCCCCGCGCGCGAGGGCGATCTCAAGACCAATAATGGATCGACGGCCGAACGATTTCAGGAATTGCGATGCTGCAGGTGAATAAGCGGAAATCGGAGGTCAACCGCGAGTTGAGCGAGTTCGAAAGCTCCGCCTCCCAGCCTCTCACCTCCTATCTGGACATCGTGCGCCGCCAGTTCCCGGCGATGATCGCCATCATTTCGGCCTGCCTCATCCTCGCGTTGCTCTATCTCTTCACCGCCGCGCCGCAATTCACCTCGACCGCCTCAATGGTGATCGACACCCGCAAGGTGCAGCTGTTCCAGCAGCAATCGGTGCTTGGCGATATCGCGATCGACTCTGCAACCGTCGAAACCCAGGTCGAAATCCTGAAGTCCGAAAATATCAGTCTCGCCGTTATCCGTGATTTGCATCTGATCGACGACCCTGAGTTCACGGGCAGCGGTGGTGGCCTGCTTGGTGCGATGATCGGCTCGATTGCCGGGATGTTTTCGACTGGCCATCCCTCCTCCGAATTCGAGCTGACACGGAAAGCGCTGCAGCACTTCGAGCGCAGCCGGACGGTCAAGCGGTTGGGTCTCACCTATGTCATGGAGATCGGCTTCACCTCGCGGGATCCGGCCAAAGCGGCACGGATCGCCAATGCGATCGCGGATTCCTATATTGTCGATCAGCTTGAGGCCAAATATCAGGCGACGCGCCGGGCCAGCGTCTGGCTGCAGGACCGTATCAAAGAGCTGCGTACTCAGGCCTCGACGGCGCAAAAGGCTGTAGTGGATTTCAAGCAAGTCAACAACATCGTCGACACCGGCGGCCGGCTGATGAATGAACAGCAACTCGCGGAGGTCAACAGCCAGCTCATACTTGCGCGTGCCGCCACTGCCGAAGCCAAGGCGAGGCTTGATCGCATGAATGACATCGTCAAGCAGGAAATCCCTGACGCCTCTGTTGCGGACGCACTCAAGAACGACACCATCGTCAAACTGCGTGGGCAATATGTCGATATGGCCGCAAAGGAGGCGATCTGGGCGGCGAAATATGGCTCCGATCACCTCGCCGCGGTTAACCTGCGCCGCCAGATGACTGAGATCAAGAAGAACATTACCGACGAGTTGAGGCGGATCCAAGAATCCTACAAGAGCGATTACGACATTGCCGTCACACGTGAAGAGAGCATCAAAACCAGTCTCGCCAGCGTCGTTTCGGAGTCGCAGCTCACCAATCAGGCGCAGATCCAGCTGCGCGAGCTTGAGAGCACCGCGCAATCTTATCAGGCGATGTATGACAATTTCCTGCAACGCTACATGGAAAGCGTGCAGCAGCAGTCGTTCCCGATTACCGAGGCGAGGGTGATCAGCGCGGCCACAACACCTTTGGTGAAGAGTTCTCCCAAGAGCATGGTCATACTGAGTTTAACTTTGCTCGGCGGATTGATGCTGAGTTTTGGCGTCGCTATGGCGCGCGAGCTCACCGACAAGGTGTTCCGGACCACGGGGCAAGTGGAAGAAGTGCTCGGGACGAACTGCATCGCGATTCTGCCGACGCTGGACGACGCTGCAGCGCCTTCTCTCGGTAAGAGATCAGACAACCCGCGGCCCAATCTCCTGCGCTACGTCGTCAACACACCGCTGTCTCGCTTTGCGGAGGCCGTCCGTTCGTTGAAAGTGGCGATGGACCTTAATTCCATTGTTCGGGAGAACCAGGTCCTGGCAGTCACCTCGACCCTGCCGAGCGAGGGCAAGAGTACACTCTCCAGCAATCTCGCGCAGCTGATGGCGCATAGTGGCGCCCGCGTCATCTTGGTCGATGCCGATTTGCGCAATCCGTCGCTGTCGCGCGCGCTGGCGCCGCACGCAGAGATCGGCTTGGTCGATGTCATCGCGCAGAAAGTCCAGTTGGAAGACGCGCTCATAGTCGATCCCGAAACCAAGCTCTCGGTGCTTCCCGCTGGCAAGACTTCGAAACTGCTGCACACCAACGAGATCCTCGCCTCGCAGCCGATGCGCGACCTCGTGACGCTGCTCCGTTCGAAATACGATTACGTCGTGCTCGACATGCCGCCGATGGCTCCGGTGGTGGACGTTCGCGTCACCTCCTCGTTCGTCGATTCCTACGTCTTCGTAATCGAGTGGGGTAAGACCAAGATGGACGTCGTCAAACACAATTTGCGCGGTGCGCCGGAGATTCAGGATAAGCTGCTCGGGGTGGTTCTGAACAAGGCAGATACCAAGCTACTGGCGCGCTACGAGTCCTACCACGGTCGCTACTATTACCAGAAGTACTACGCCCGCTATGGATATGTGGAATAGCCGCCGGATCGCGCGGCAAGCGTGGAGACGCGCGCCGATGCTGCTGCTTGGCATGGTTGGCGTGATCTGGTCGTTGGCCGCGCTGCCGTCGTTCTGGCGGGTGATGCCCGCCCGCGAGCTTTCCACGCGAATTCTGCTGGATGATCGCTTTAAACCCGGTGGGCTGAGCAGGGTGCTCGCACCGATGGAGCAGCAGCCCGCTCCGTTTTTTGTGCCGCATGAACTTGCGCGCGCGGAAGCGCTGATACGGCTTCGACTTGCGGAAGAGGCCATCGAGCGGGCAAGTTCGGAGGACGCTGATCGCGAGGTGGTTTTGACTTTGAAGAGTGTCAGGTCCTCTCTTTCACTAGATCCGACTGACTCCTTTCTTTGGCTGATGCTCTATTCGGTCGAGACCACCCGGAACGGCTTCGACCGCAACAACGTGAGCTATCTCGACCGATCCTACGCACTGGCGCCGCGGGAAGCTTGGATTGCGCTCCGCCGCAACAAGTTAGCGCTCGCGATTTTTCCGGAGCTTAGCGAACCGGTACAGGCAAAGGTTACGTCGGAATTCGCCGGCATGGTTGACGGCGATTTCATTGACGATGCGGCCTTGAATTTGAAGACGGGGGGCTGGCTCCATCGGGACCGCCTCCTCGCGAGCTTGGAGCAGGTGAATGTCATTCAGCGCAAGGCGCTGGCAAAAAGATTGGTCGGCGATGGCTTGAAGGTCAGGGTTCCCGGCGTTGAGACGGACGAGAGACTGTGGCGGTGATAGTCAAAATTTCTTCCTGGTCCATCTGTGCGGTCGCCATCTATTCCGTTTTTCTACCTGTATTGGGCGCGCATGCGCAAGCGACGGGCCAGAGCCGATCTCGCGTTACGATGCAGGGACCGGCAGAACAGTCTTACCAGTCGGTGGTTCGCGACGCATTGGGACGACCTTGCCTCGACGTTGAAGCTGCGGCTCGAGTCCACGTCATCAATCCGGCCTTGGTCGATCACGTCGTCAGCGTAAAGAATAGCTGCCCGCGATCGATAAACGTCAAAGTCTGCTATTTGAACTCGGACAAGTGCAACGCGTTTGATGTGGCCCCGTACAAGCGAGTCGACACCATTCTTGGAACGATCAGCGGAATAAAGAACTTCAAATACGTCGTTTTGCAGAAGTAGTTTCCTGCAAGGGAATTCCCTCTCTTGCTTCGAACACTTCCTGGCGATGATCAATGCATTCCGCCGTCTGACCGCGGCGCTGCTTCGGCGGATCGAAGGCAGTTCGCCTCGTCAGCGGTGATCACGTCGTCGTTGCGTTACAGGCTGACGAGAATGCTTTTGCGCGGAAGGGCGGGACTACAATGAAACCAGGAATCGGCACCCGAACCAAACGACGGCGCAACGATCAGAGAAACGGGTGATTTTTGTCATTGCTTTGCTCAGCAAGAAAAGTGCGCACTGCAGGAATCGCCGGATGGGTCGGACACGATCGCGAGGAACTGTGAGCCGCGGACACCAGCGATTCACGCTGCTTATTCTGGCCGTGGCGGCTGTGGTTGGCGTGGTGATCCTGGCGCTCACACGGGAGCCGTTGCCGGTGACGAAACGCATGGAAGGGGCCACGCACCTTAACCTGCTGCTGGATGGCCCATTCGGGGCGCGGTTCGCCGGAGAAATGACCGCCCACAAGCGAGAATACTTCCCTCCGAACGTCACGGTGCGGGCCGATCCGAACGATCCGGATTTTGTCGCGGCAGTTGCGCGTCAACACGCGGTCGGCGTGACGAGCGGCCATAAGTTCCTCTTGGCCGCTTGGCGCGGCGTTCCGGTTACCGCATTCGCAGCAAGCTTCCTTGATACGTCGATGGCAATCTTTACGCTGGAGAGCTCCGGATTGCGCCGGCCGGCCGATCTGGTCGGCAAGCGCGTCGGCTACCGCCGAGCCTCCGAGGGCGAGGTCATCTTTGATGCCATGATGGCGCAACTCGGCCTGCCGCGGAGCCAGATTGCCAAGGTGGTCGATCGCGACACCTTCGACGCGCTTCGAGCCCACGAGGTGGAAGCCATCATCGCTCCGATCGATGATCAGCCAAGTCCGTCCCTTACGGGCGGCGACGTCCGGCTAAATGTCATCAAGCCGCAGGATTACGGGATTCACGTTCCGGGGCTGGTCTATTTCGTCAGCAATGATCTGATTCATGACCAGCCATCGCTGATCAAGGACGTGCTCCAGAGTCTGATCCGAGGTTGGCATTTCGTCTATACGGACTATGCACGGAGCGTGCCTGTTCTTGTCGGATTCGACCCGGAAAGGCTGAACCCAGACCGCGTCAGATTTGAGCTGCAGCAACAGCGGGACCTGATTCTGCCGACAGGTGGGCGGATCGCTGACTATGACCAAAGCCGCTGGAGAACTCTTCGTGACATTCTGATCTTTGCCAAGCTCGGTGAAGAGGTGGTGCCCCTTGCCCAATTGGTCAATTATCAGCTGTTGCAGGACGTCTATCGTCGCTCGCTTGCCAAATCGGGGGGCGTGAGGGGCGAGAACTAGGTCGAACATGCCACAGTTCCGGGCCATTTCGCCTCAGGGGACGATTTCGTCTAGTGCCCCGGTTGCCTAATGACCCGACGGGTTGATAATCTGCTTTGGCTATGTGAGCCGGGTGGATGGGTCACGGAGCTCGGTGGCTGCTGGGTTCGTCCGCTTTGACAATCAAACGGGCTATCGGCGAATTCGGCTGGGGCAAGGGAGCTTTACGAATGTTGCGGACGTTCGCGCGGGTGGGTCTTCTGAGCTTGGCTGCATCGTTTGGTGTGGCCAGCGGCGCAAGCGCTGCTATGCAGATGCCTGCGAGCACAGCTCTGCTGACCGGTGACGGCCCGGCAATACCGGCGACCTTCTGGGCACAGCCTTATCCCTATCGCTACGTGCCATCCCGCCGCTGTCCGAGGGTCCGCGTCGAGACACCGTATGGTTGGTACTGGGATCACGTTTGTGCGCCTGTAGGCCCTGTCCTCCGCCGCGCATACTGAGCGTCAGCCGGCCCCCAATTGGGGCCGCCTGATTCAAGAGGCTGCATCGTTCCCGTGGGCGCTGCGCTGACGCATCATCCGTGGCGGCACCGCCCCTAACGGGTGAAGTGACTCTCCGTTGCTTTGTAGCTGCCTGGATCGGGGCCGAACGTTTGTCGGTCTCCGCCAACGGCCTCGCCAGCACCGCCCATTTTGCTGCGGGAAAGTCTGGACCTCGATCTCAAATCGGAAATCATCTGCGAGCAATTCTGGCCGCCTGCGATATGCGCGGCTATATAATCCAGCCTTGCTTTAATGTCATTTATGATTTAATTTGATTATATCGGTATATAATTTTCGTGTGATCGGCAAGGGGACGCAGACCACAAACTGCCCACAATAGGAATCATACTACGCTGGCGACTTGGGATGGGGCAGGCGACAAAACGAAAGGCCCGGCATTGAGCGATTTGCCAAATGTGACCACCCTGGCATTGCTGAACCTCATCCGGCTGCTCGCTGCAGAACTGGTTGCGGGAGAGCATCGCGACGACTGCGCCAAGTTGATCGAGGCGATGGACAGGCAGCTAACCGCGACACCCTTGCCAAGAGGCATCGACGTCAACGACGCCCGCGCCGGCATTGCCGAGGCGCGAAAGCTCTTGGGACCCTACATCAAGCATGTTCGAGATCAGGCCCAAGCCGCGCGAGCCCGCGATCAGGCGGCGCAGGTCGAAGGCAATCAAGGCACGAGTTTGCCCAGGTCGAAATATCTCCAATAGTTAGCGCCGCTCGAACGAGCAAATACGATCAAGCGGCGAGAGGCTTGCGCTGCGGTTCGCGTGTGCCGTTGTTCCGTGCGCGCGTTCTTGCAATCGATCGACGATGGAAAACGGCCTCGCTCCAAGTATCCGAAAACAGTATTTTGATTTATCCCCGGTTACACCAGGGAGATTATCGCGGTCAGTCAGGCTGTATATTTTTTCCTGGCGCCATAATCAGGTTGTCGGCAGATGGGAAGCGTCCACCGTTTGCAGGATTGCCTCAAGCACGGGCTCGCTCAGTCCGGCAAGCTCCGTCGAGATCGCGTAACCTCGGGGCAGCATGCCCGCCGAGAAAGCGCGAACGTACGCTAATCGCGAAGCTATTGGGCCGCAGACCGTCTCTCCCAGTTCGCCGAGCGCCTCGACGATTTGCTGGCCTTCCAACGTTCGGGGATCGACCCGATTGGGAACGAGAAAGGTGGGGACGTCGACGTGGCGTTTGCTGCGCGCGAAGGCGATGGCCGAAATCGTTTCCTCCGTGGCACTCAGGTCGAGACCCGATGGTGTACAGGGCAGAACGACAATGTCGGCGACCGCGACCGCAGCGCCAACCGCGTATTCGTGCGGCGGCGTGTCGATGATCGTGACGCTCCCCGGCGATGAGCCGATCAGCTTGGCCCAGCGGGCGGCCTCACCATAACGCAGCGGCACCTCGGAGACCCGAAAGGGAAGCCGTCCAGGCGCGGCCCATTCGGCGGCAGATCGCTGTGGATCGGCATCGATGACATCCACAAAAATGCCGCGCCGATGCAAATCGCCCGCCAAGCTTATGGCAATGGTCGTTTTGCCCGCCCCACCTTTGCGTTGGACGACTGAAATAACCGAGCGCATATGGCTTTTCTCTATCCGAGCAGAGCGCTCTTTCCGCCGATCGTTTCTCATCAATCTAACGAATGATTTTCTCATTCAAGTCCCGGCAAATTGTGCGGGAGTTTTGCCGACTGAGTGTTGCATTCTTGCCTGTTCAGACGTTGTAGGCGCGACTCCGGCGTCGTGCGCGATGCCGCATTCCAGCAAACGACTCGCCAAACCCTGAAGCTGCCACTATAACGTGTCCTTAATTTTTTCTTAATCTGGTTACAGGTGAGTCATTCTTGTGGCTGACATTACCGACTTTCGGATGTCCCGCGAAGCCCGGCGTGGGGCCACGGTCTCGGCCCGGCGACTTGGCATTCCCGACTATTTGGTTGGTCCTGCAGTATTTTTCGTCGATCTTTGCCTGCTGGTCGGTGCGAGTCTGGCTTCGGCGGTCGGCTATCATCGCACGATGCTGCAGGAGGTCGGGGACCTCACGACCTTCATCGGTCTGGCCTGCGCCGTAGCTTTCTATCTTTCGATCCTTCTGGCCTACCGCGGCAATTATTCCGTCAGGCGGCTGATGCAGCCAGCCTATCAGTGCCGGGCGGTTACGATGGCGTGGATTGCAGTGTTCCTTATGCTCGTCACGCTGGCGTTTCTGCTGAAGGTCGGTCCGAACCTGTCCCGTGGCGCGACCATCGCGTTCTTTCTGACCGGCTGGATTGCGCTGGTCGGCTGGCGCGCCTTGCTCGGCGCCCAGTTGCGCCATGCTCGCGCCCTGCGTGTGATAGCGCCGCGGCAGGTGGTGGTCGTCAGCGATCGAGCCGTCGAAGAGGCGCGCGTCCATCTGCAGGATCTCGCCTGTCACGATTACGAGGTTGCGCAGTTTCGGATCATCCCGGCGTCAGACGATTTCGACGGATTTGCCCGCGAACTGATCGATGTCGCGCGCCCGGAGCATCGGATCGACAGCTTTTTTCTCCTGATGGATTGGGGCAGGCCCGATCAGATCGACCGTTTGGCGGAAATCCTGCGTGCGGTGCCGCTGCCGGTGCGCCTATTTCCGGATCCCAAAGTTTCGCGCTTTCTTGGTCAGCATGAATTGTCGGTCGGAGGGGTTTGGGCCACCGAGATCCAGCGCGCTCCGCTGAGCCTCGAGGAGCGCCTTGCGAAGCGCGCCCTCGACATCGCGGTCTCCGCCGTACTGCTCCTTGCAGCTTCGCCGCTGATGCTGGCGTCTGCGCTGCTGGTCAAGCTCGGTTCAAGAGGTCCTGTGTTGTTCACGCAGGCCCGCACCGGCTTTAGCGGCGTGCCGTTCAGGATATTCAAGTTTCGTACCCTCACCACGATGGATGACGGCCGGGTGGTGAAGCAGGTCTCGCGCAATGACGATCGCCTGACCCCCGTGGGGCGCTGGCTGCGACGGACCAGCATCGACGAGCTGCCGCAGTTGATCAACATTCTGCGCGGCGAGATGTCGTTGGTGGGACCGCGGCCCCATGCGGCGGCGCATACGGATTATTACGGACAGCTCATCGCCAATTACGCCTATCGGCATCACGTCAAGCCTGGCCTGACCGGGTGGGCGCAGGTCAACGGGTTTCGCGGCGAGACCACGCTCTCGCAGATGAAGGCGCGAGTCGATCACGACCTCTGGTACATCGACAATTGGAGCCTGTGGCTCGACGTCAAAATTCTGCTCAAGACCTGCGTCGTCCTGCTCAGATCCCCCGCCTATTGAATGTGGCTAGTTGTTGGTAATTCTAAGGAATTCAACCAAGGGATGCGTTTGCTGCATCGCCGAGGAGTGAAAGTTCCGTAAATCTCCGTGTTCGCCATCCGGCGCAAAGGCATGCCCGCAAATCGGGCGAGTCGCCCACTGGGGCAGCATGACATGGCCGAACCTTTACGTAACCAGCTGAAAACAAATAGAAATTTTTTAAATTGCAATGCACAATTATAACAATTGACTCCAATACCTCCAGCCAGCTATCTAACCAATAATTAAGCATAGCTCGTGATCCGCCTTCGTTTTGACCAGGAGGCGCCGGCGAGGACGAGAGGCGACTTTGTGGAAATGAACCGAGGGTTGTTGCAACCCCCGGTCGGAAGGGGCAGTAACATGTCTACTTATGACTATACCGAAACTCAGTTTAACGCGCTCATTGGGCCTCATGTTGATTCCGCGACGCTTACCGAAATTGACAATTATCTGATTTCGAAGGGATTTTTCCCCACCGCAAGCGATACAATTCGAGTTCAGGGGCTGAACGGCTATCAACCCGTCGATCCGACGGCGAATGTCCTCATCGAGGGGGACTCGCCGGCTGGCCTGACGACGGACGCCAATGATGCGCTGATCGTGGTCGAGCCCGGCGGAAGCCTTGCGGTCCGCGGGACGCAGGATGTTGGCATTGTGATTGCCGACGGTGGTCCCGCGACGGTCACGTTGCTCGACAGCGGCAACGATGTGGTGTGGGGCAGCTCAGGCAACGATACGATTACCGCAGGCGCCGGCAACGACACGATCCATGGCGGCGAGGGCAACAACTTCTTGATCGCCGGAACTGGCAACAGCTCCATTTACGGGGGCTCTGGCGATGATGTGTTCTACGACGGCAACGGCGGCAGCAACCATTTCATCGGAGGCGGTGGCAACGACACGTTCTATGGTGGTTCGGGTAACGATACGCTCGAGGCTACCGGGAATGGCCACAACGAGCTCCATGCCGGTAGCGGCAGCCAAACCCTGATTGCGGGCAACGGCGGCGATACCTTGTGGGGCGGTGCCGGCAATGACTCGATGATCGGCGGCACAGGCAACGACCTGATCGTTTCGCTCGGGTCGGGCAGCAACACCCTGATCTCGGGCGGTGGCAACGATACCCTGCAATCGGCTGGCACGGGCAACGATTTGCTGGTTGGCGGCTCTGGCAATAGCACCCTGACTGCTGGCGCCGGCAACGACACCCTGACCGGCGGTACGGGCAGCGAGCTGCTGACCTCGTCGGCCGGTGGCAACACGACGATGACCGGTGGTGGCGGCAACGACACGTTCTACGCCTCGGGCTCCGGCAATGTGTCGATGACCGGTGGCAGCGGCAACGATACTATGTATGCGGGTGGTAGCGGCAACGATACGCTGGTGGCCGGCTCTGGCGCCACCTTGATCTATGCTGGTGCCAGCTCGGGTACCGATACGTTTACGCTCAATGGCAACGACACGCTGTTCGGCGGCTCCGGCATTGATATCGTCAACATCAGCGGCTCGGGTAACCAGGCCAACTTGGACGGCGCTTCGGTGGCGATTGCGACCGTCACCGGCGGCGGTGCAAACACACTTTGGGCCGGTTCTGGCAACGATACGATCGATGCCTCTGCGTCCACGGGCAACAACCTCTTCATCACCGGTTCGGGAACGGCTTCGATCGCTGGCGGCTCGGGCAACGATCAGTTCGAGGTTACGTCGCTCACGAACAGCACGATCGATGGCGGCTCGGGCAGCAACGTGGCCTTCATGGATGGCATCAGCAGCGGCAGCGTCACGATCAATACGGTCGCAGGCGTCACCACTGTTACATCTGGCGGCACCACGATGACCTTCACGAATGTGCAGGACATCCTCTTCACTGATACCGACTACAAGCCGTAATTCGGTAGCGACGAGCGTAGTCAGAAGCGCCCCCGGTTTCGGGGGCGTTTTGTTTTTTTTGCCAATGGGTCGCTCGGTGCGGGCTCGCCGGCGATCACGGGCGCTGGGCGAAACTCGGTCCTGGTTCGCCTGGCAAATCTTCCGCAGGCCTTACTCGGTGAAGTCGAGCCCGCCGTTGCGCAACTCGCCGAGGATTTGAGCTTTGTCGGCCTGTGGCATCAAGGCCAATGCATAGAAGTCGTAGCAGTTGCCCTTGATCAACAGCACTTCGTCGAAGCGCGCTTCCAACAGCAG
Organism: Bradyrhizobium sp. BR 10261; assembly: GCF_019455395.1. Taxonomy (NCBI): domain Bacteria; kingdom Pseudomonadati; phylum Pseudomonadota; class Alphaproteobacteria; order Hyphomicrobiales; family Nitrobacteraceae; genus Bradyrhizobium; species Bradyrhizobium sp. BR 10261. The sequence goes on along the minus strand of NZ_JACOFQ010000004.1, from coordinate 49,565 downwards.
TCGTGCCATCCGCTCTTCGGTAAAGCCGGTATTGTGGGCCATGAAATAGTTGCCCCTCTCGATCGATGCGGCGTGCCCGTAAATCATGTCGAGGGCTGTGATGGGACCGAGCGGGGATTCGTAAGCGACTTCCTCGCCGCGCCCCTGGGCAACCAGGGCGGCGATCGGCTCCAGATCCGGCGAGGTGATCAGGGCGAAGCCGTCAGGCTTGAGCACGCGGACGATGCCGCGCAGCGCAGAGCGGACGTCGTGCGGATGAAGGTGTTCAAGGCTATGCGAACAGTAGACCGCATCAAAGCTCTTGTCGGCGACCTGACTGAGATCCTCGAGCGAGCCGACGATGTCGGGAGCGACTCGCGGATCGACATCCATCCGCACTTCCTGCCAGCCGCCGTTGCGGAAGCTCCGTTGCAGCCGCTCGGGATTGACCGGGCCGCTGCCAGCGTTGAGGACCTTCTTTACCATTGCATCAAACCTACGAAATGAATGACTTCTGCAGCCGCTCGCTTAGTTTCAAACACGTGCGGTTCCTTCCTATCCTGGAATCCTGACGCCGAACCCTCGGCGCGGCCGCAAACCCCTGTTGCGGCTAGAAAAAATCGCGGTGAATTTCAACGGCATCGTTCAGAACCCGGGGGGGAGTTCAACAGCCGAAGGAGCACGGTTGATGCGAGGGTCCCGGCCTCGCGGCGGCCAGGCCAGCGCCGAAAACGGCACCGCGTCCAGCGAGAGGTTGGGGTTGTAATAGGGGTCCTCGAGGAGATGTTCGCCCCATTTGTTACGGAGATTGCGCAGTTCGCGTTCGAAGCGCGCGGCCTTATCGCCGATCTGATCGCGCCCGCGACTCGCCGATTCATGATGGTAAAGTCGTGCAGCTGGCGTCCATACGACGCGCTTGCCTCGGCTGCGCAAGGTCAAGCAGTAGTCAACGTCATTGAAGTTGACGGGAAAGCGCATCTCATCGAGCCCGCCCGCGTCGAGATAGTCGCTGCGCCGGGTCAACAGACAAGCCGCTGTGACCGACCCGCATTCACGCGCAACTCTCAGCATGTCGCCATAACCAGGATCGCTGGCGAGCCGGTCGTTGCCGATATGTTGTGCGGCAAAACTCGCACCCAGCGTTACACCGGCGTGCTGGATCATGCCGCTTGGCCACAGCAGCAGCGCGCCGACGGCGCCCACGTCGGGCTCTGCCAGTCGGCCCTGCATCTCAGCTAGCCAGACGGTGTCCATCGCCCTGATATCGTTGTTCAGCAACAGCACGTCGTCGCTGTCGCACGCCGCCACCGCGAGATTGTTCAGCCGCGCGAAGTTGAAGGCACCCGGGACAGCGAGCACATCCGTTCCGCTGCGTTTCAGTATCTCGAGATAGTCGACCATGTCGGCATCACTCGAGTCGTTGTCGACGACCAGAACGCGCGCTCGCGCTTTGGTCAATACCGGCGCGATACTGGAAAGGCAGGCTGCGAGCAAGTCCCTGCGGTTACGGACCGGGATGATGACGGTGAGCGTGCGTGGCCTGGATTTCCGGGTCACGCCGGCTGCCGGCAATAGCGCGCCGCGCTGAGCCTTCGTTTCTGCCGCGATGCCGCGCGCGGCAAGATGAGTGAGGCTGGCCTTGGCCAGCAGATGGCTGTGCGCGACCACATCTAGCGGTGGCATGCGCCCTAGCGCGACCGGAACATGGACAATTTGCCCGTGACGCGGCAGGCCGTTGTCGAATTGGCTGTTGAAAAGACGATACAGATTCGTCGGCCTTGCCGCGAGCGCGGCCAGTACCGTTGCGCGGTCCATGGCAAAGAGTTGCGCGCAATACCCCTGCTCGAGCATCCGTTCATAGTCGAAGGCGGGGAGAGCCAGCGGCCATGGACGAGCATCCTCGCCAGAGATCTCCAAATCGCAATAGGCTGTTCGAGCCTGCGGGATCGTCGCGAGCCCCTGTGCGAGCCCGTTCAGCGCAAGCTGGTCGAACACGGTGCCGGCAGGGGCGAACACCACGATCTCTGCGTCGCTTCCGTCGTGAGCGAGGAAGTCGCGCAGTTCGTCTGGATCAAAGCTGCCCGGTCCATCCAGCGCCGGAAGAGCGGCCGCGACCCAGTTGTCGTGCTGTTGCTGGTCGAGGCTTTCCAGCGAGATCTCTTCATTGCCGCCTGCGATCAGCGCCACGGCCGTCGGACGATCGATGGTCACAATCGGAGAAGGCGATTCATCCCAGCGCTTGCGCCAGTTTTCATAGCTCGCAAAGGGAGCAGATGCCGGCAACAGCCGGTCGAGCATCTGGCCACGCAGGCGATCAGACTCCGTGTCACTGAAGCTTGCGAAGAACCGTTCGACCGCATCGGGAAAGGCTACGAACGCCACAGGAGCGACCGTCAATTGCCATTCATCCTCCGTGATGAAGTGCACGCGGCGCACCCGCCCATCCGCGTAATCCGCCGGAAGATGAAGGTCGAAGGCTTTGACCAGATCGGCATTGTCGATCCCGCCAACATGGCTGAAGCCGCTGGCGCGCGCTTCGGCGATCGGCTCGCCGTCGACGACAGCGCGCACCATCGGTGATTCCGTTGGCTGGCAACGTACCCATCCGCGAAACCGCAAGCCGCCCATCCATTCGGCCGCTCCAAGGCTACGGCGGTCTGTCATCACCTCCGCGGCTGCATTGAGGCGAATTGAAGCGCCGATCGGGCCGAGATCGTTGGCGAGGCGAACTTCGGCAAGCCGGCTGTCGCTGACGAGTTCCGGCGTCAGAGCGAACGAGAAGCCGTAGCAGGCATCGCCGATGCCCTTCGCAGCGAGCTCGGCAACGTAACATTCCGCGCGAGCCAGTCGGACCGGCAGCCCATCGAGCAGGAGTTCGACCACGAATCGGCGGGTCAGGTCCTCCGGATCATAGACGAAGCCCCAGAATCCGGTCTCCTCGTCGCGTGCAAATTCGTGGTGCAGTTCCCCGGGAGATGGGGACGACGCGGCGGCACTGACCCGGGCGGAACGGCGCATTTTCACCATTGTCTTGCCATCCAATCCAACAGTTCTCTTGCCGTGGCGGCCGCGTCACTCGCGGGAGCCAGCGGTAAGTCGGCCTCGTGCGCGCCGATATTGCCGAACGACCAGTCGAAGAAGGCCAGCGGGACGGCGACGTCGCTCCACACCGCTTCGATTATCGGGTGACCAAACAGTGGGCCGCGTCGGGCAATCAAGAGCCTGCCCAATCGATGAAGTGCCGCGACATCACGCAACTCGTCGACCGAGATGCGCCCGGTGACCGTCACACCGCCGAGCGCCATCAGTGCCAGGTCATCCAACGTTTCGCCCAAGATGACAATTGTCGCGTCCGGGCGACCCTGCCGCACGCTACGCACAATGCCGCGCAAGAAGCCGAAGTCTCCGGTGCCGTGCCCAATGGGAAGCAGGCCGAGCGCCGTCCCTCGCGAGGCGACAGCTTTCGGCCGGGTAGGGCTGCAGTTGTCTGAACGGCCGACGAGCCGTACCCGGTGGACGAGATTTGAGGGGAGATGGCGACGCAAGAAGGCCTCGGCGGCCATATCGGGCGCGAGAAGGCGGCTCTCGCGCGTCAGCAGATCGAGCCAGCTCTCGATCGTCTTGCCGCTGCAATTGCAGGTCTCGGCACCCAGCAGCGTCGGACAGAGGCGGCCCTTCTCATCAAGACCGCCGCGACCGCAAAGCAATCCGCCATCCGTCACCAAGAGATCGAACGCCGCACGGCCGTCGATCAGATTCCGAACAAATGCTGCCGGTATGTTCGCGGGATCGGCCAATACAATGCGCGAGGGACCAATCGCGGCCAGGGTCTCGGTGAGTGCCGATTGATCGGCCGGAAGCTTGAAATCGAGTGATTGCGGAAAGTCGCCGCCGGGATCGCGCAACGCGAGCGTCGTGCCGTTTTTGTTTGACAGCGCGAGGAGCGCTGGTTCGACGGCATGGCCTGCGAAGTGTTCTGCCACATCCGCTGCGGCGCCCGGGCCGGACAACACGATCGTCTTCGGCTGGCCGGCGATGAGTTCGCGTTCGATGGCGCCGCGGCTTGACTTCAGCGGATCGAGTGCTTTGAAGGTCGCGCTCTCGCTGCGATAGTCGGGGAAGCGCAGGCGCAGCCTCGCGAGGTTGAGCACGACCAGCGCGCGTTTTTCGGCCTTGAAGGACGCCGAGCCGGCATGTCCGACATAGACCGAAGTGGCGCAAACGTTGCGAAAGCCGTGCTGGCGTGCGCGCAAACAAAGATCGACGTCCTCGAGATAGCCGCGATGGTAATGGTCGGATAATCCCCCGACGGCATCCAGACATTGACGGGTGATATACAGGCAAAAGCCGATGCCATCCGGCATGTCGACAACGCGCCCGGCATTGACGCGGGCAGCGATCGCATCGAGACGCGCAACCTCCTCGATAGAAGGCAATGGATTGGCGGTGAAAGCGAGTGGCAGGCTGGTCGCTTCACCATTGTTCGACAGCGGCGTCACCGTGCCGATGTCGGCAGCTGCGTGGGCCGCTTCGCTTAGGCGCAGGGCAAACCCCTTGGGCACAATCGTGTCGGCATTGAGCAGGATCACGTCACCGCAAGGCGTGGCACGCAGCGCACGATTGACGGCACCGATGAAGCCGAGATTGTGGGCGTTGCGGATCAAGTGCACGCTGGGTGCGGTTGCGAGGGAATCTAGCAACGTCGCGATGCGCTCGTCCGGCGTTGCATCGTCGACCAACACGACCATGGTCCGATCGTGGTCGTGGACGGACTGCATCAGGCATTCAAGACAACGGCGGGTCGCTTCGAAATCATCGTAGATGGGAACGATGATGGTGATGTCGGCGGATGGGCTCCTCGTCCGGCTGATGAGATTTCCTTTGTCCATCGCTCCATGCGTTGCCCGACCGGTGGCAAGCGGCGCGGGAAACACACTTTGTGCGAGGGCGCGCCGGCCAAGCTTCAGACTCACGACGCGACGTGTCGTCGACGGCGGAAACACAACGCTGAAACTTGCGGCATGCTCGGCCTTTGCGGCGAGGGCATGCTGCGGATCGCTCTTGATGGAATGGCTGACCGTTCCCGCATCAGTCTCGATCCGCAGGTTCATCTGCCCGCGGCCCTGCCAAACCGCCCAGCCGGTGAGGCCGTCGCCGACACGATGAATCGCACCGAGCGCAGTCTCGCCCTGTCCTTGCAGATGCGTCACCGCTTCGCCGAGCAGGGCCATGTCGCGGTCAAGCTCGATCAGACGGCGCGCAGCAGCGGTGCGATCTTCAACGCCGCCCCATTGCATCAAGCGCCGATTGGCGGCGAGGTCGTCCGGGGCGAGCTCGAGCGCCTTGCTGATGTCCTTGAGTGCAGCGGCCGGAAAGCCGCATCGATGGGCAATCTCGGCGCGCAGCGTGTAGTGGCGCGCCTGGGCAGTGGGAAGGATTCGACAGCGCCGGTCGGCGAGATGAAAGGCTTCCTCGAGTTCACCGCGGTGAAGGCTTGCAATGGCGGCCCGCTCCAGAGCAGCGGGATGTTGCTCCGGATCGAGGAGAGCTGCAACTCGTTCGAGCACGGCGCCCATCGGCTCTAGCGCTTGCGGCTCGCCGCGGCCCTTTTCGCCCGTACGGTGCGGCCAGGGGCTGCGATCCTGTAAAAGTCGATAAGGCGCGGCAGACAAACCCTATCGAGGTCGTAACGGCTGACCACGGTCTCCCGTGCGGCACGCCGCATTCCCGCGAAACGGCGCGGATTGGCCAGGGCTTCGATGACGCGCTCGGACAGCTGCGCGATATCGAAGAAAGGCACGAGGATGCCGTTGCTGCCGTCGATGATCTCGCGCAGCGGTGTTGTGTCCGAGCCGATCACCAGGCATCCGGCGCTCATCGCTTCCAGCAGCGACCAGGAGAGAACGAAGGGGTAGGTGAAATAGACGTGGGCGCTCGAGATTTGGAACGCCTTGAGAAAGTCCTCGCGGCTCAGGTCGTCGGTGAAATGAATGCGGCTGTGATCGACCTTGCCTTCGATCTCGCGGAAGAAATAGGAGCGCCAGCTATGGCCGTCCGGCGGCGACAGGCCGTAAGGCGTGCCCGAGCCACCAACGATCAAGATCTGGGCCTTCGGCCGAGCCTTCATGATCGCCGGCAGGGCTCGTAAGAAGCAATGGAAGCCGCGCAACGGCTCGTGGCTGCGCGTTGCGAAGGTGACGACTTCATCCGCCTTCGTCAGCACCTTGCCCGAGCGCAGCGTCAGCACTGCGTCATCGCGTGGGCGGATCGCCTCGGTATCCACGCCTTCGTGGATCACTTCGATCTTGCTCTGGAAGACGTCTGGGTAGGTGGAGCGCTGCCAGAGGGTCGGCGAGAGGCCGACGTCCGCATCGTCAAGCGCCAGCAGCGTTGCGGCGTTCTTCAGGTGAATGCGGATATGACCGTCGACGCCCATGTCGGGGAACTCGGGATCGAAACCAACGTCCTGCCCATTCGGCCGGTAGTAGAATTCGCAATAGGCGTTGATCCGCGCCTCCGGAAATAGTGGCCGCAGGGGGAGCATTTCGCCCCAGCCGGGATGGGCAATGACGAGGTCCGGAACGAATCCCTGCTGCTTCAGGTTGGAGGCCGAATAGAGCACCTGCTCGGCGCGGCGGCACTCCGCCTCAAAGCGTCGTGCAAACGGATGCGCCGCTGCCAGTTCCCCATCGGGGATCATGTACTTCTTCAAGGAAACACCGGGCAGGGTGCGTGCGGTCGGCGACCCGATCGCCGCCATCTGAATGTCGTCGCGACCGGATAGCGCTTTACACAGCGGTAGAAACTGCGCAGGAAAATTATTATGAACAAAGAGAATTTTCTGCATGGGTCCTTCGCGACGGCGGCCGATCTCTAGTCCTAGCACTGGAATCGCCGCCGTGCAGAGCTGAAACAATTTAACGCTAAAATTCGACAACGTCTGGTCGGTATATTGCCTTAAACGCTGCGCCTTCGCTATGATGTGACTGAATTTCTGGGGGCATATCTCAATGAAATCGACATCGCTGCAGAAGACGCTCGATCTGCAGAAGGGCTTGTTTTTGATCCGCTATGATTCGGCGGAGGACGCGGCGCAACCGCCCAAGGTCAGTCTGTCGGTGGATCCGCAAAGCTCCGGCTCGGTTGAATTCCTTTTGCCTCCCGAGGTTGAGGAGCCGGTGCTCTGGTCGCCGGGCGCCAGCGTCGTCGTTCGGTTATGGGCGCCCGCTCGCCTTCAAGTTGAGCTTGGCGCCCGGTCCGCGGGCGGTTCGCTTGGCGCGCGAATCCAATCAGCTCAGCTGTCGACGGATCCACTCGGCCTTGCGGCTCTGGACGAGGCGCCGCTGGATTTTGCCGGCCTCCGTCTGCTCGGTCATTTGGCTGGGCGTGGCGATACGTTGGTGGGGCTCGGGGAATGGCTTGGGGGACCGATGGCGCCAACCCGCATCGAGGGCCTCGGCATTGACTGGGCGGAGCGTCCCCAGAATTTCGGAGTGCGCCATTCGGTGCGCGTGGGCGGACCGGGTGAGCCGAAGGCCACCAATTTTGTTGAACTCGGAGGATATTCAGGAACCCGGGGGCGGGCGCTGCCACTGGTCGGGGCGACGTTCGAAGTGTTTGGTTCTGCGGCCCAGCATTACGAGATCACGGCTGACGCTATCTTCCTGGGCTCACCGCAGATGAAGGTCACGGGGCAGCGGGTTGTGGTTTCGGGGCCAACCGGCCGGGAGCCGCTCGTGGGCCTGCGGCTGCAGATTGCTTCGACCAGGGCAGCGCAGTCTCCGGCCGCGCGATCGGTGTCCGCGTCGAGCAGTCAAGTTGCCGCCTCCGCAGGCACGACCGAGACGGTCTCGAAAAGTCCGGTCCGGAGTGGCAGCGGGCGCGTCCGGGTATTCCGGAGCAGGGCTGGAGCAAAGGGTTAAAACTCCAAGGAAATTTCTTGCGCTGCAGCATAGCTTGCCGTGGGTCTCGTTTTGCCTATGAATGGGCTCGCCCGAGGGCTCTAGACGAGAAAATTGCCTCTTAATTCAGCTGTTTATCATGTTTCGAGTTATCCTGAAATTGCTCGCTCGCGGAGCGGAAGGATTTGGTTTTCGACACGCAAAAGGTTAAGGTTCAATAGCTGCTTCGCACGTGCACAATGAATGTGCTGAGCGGGGTGGACGGATCCCGGGGCGTTGATCTTCGCGGATTGCACAAGCAGAGGTTTGCATGACTGTTGATGCTTCATCCGCCGACGCAGCGGATGTCTCTCTAGCCACGGTTGAGAATGTCGAGCCCACCGGGCTCGCGGCGCTGGTCATCGTGGCGCGGCAGCACGGGCTTCACCTCACCGCATCCCAGCTCACCCACGACAACGTTCTTGGCGGCGGCGAGGTCACAGCTGCGGAGATCGTCAAGTGCGCCCGCAATTCCGGCATGCGTGCCAAGGTCGTGCGTCTGGACTGGGACGGGCTCAGCCAACTCAAGAAAGCGCTGCCCGCGATCGTTTGCCTCAAGGACGGCAGCAAGATGGTGCTGCTTCGCCTCGAAGGCGACCAAAACAACCCTCGGGTCGTGCTTCGAGATCCGAATGTCGGAGAGGACGCGCTGCTCGTCATCGACCCCATCCGCATGGCGGACGTGTGGACGGGCGAGGTCATCCTCGTCAAGCGCGATTACGAGATTTCGGACGAGACGCAGCCCTTCAGCTTCGGCTTCATCACGGCGCTGATCTTTCGCGAGCGTCGGATCGTCCGGGACGTTGCGGTGGCCGCGCTCGTTCTCGGCCTCCTGGCCCTGGCGCCGATCATGTTCTGGCGGCTGTTGTCGGATAAGGTCATCTATTACAAGGCGTTCAACACGTTCTACGTGTTGTGCCTCGCGATGGCGGTGATCATCGCTTTCGAGGCGGTGTTCTTCTTCCTGCGGCAGTATCTGGTTCATAACCTGACGGCGCGGCTGGATGTGAAGCTGTCGACCTATGTGTTCGACAAGGTGCTCAACCTTCCCATCGATTATTTCGAGCGCAATCAGGTCGGTCTGATCGCGCGCGACATGCGCGAAATTTTCCGGGTGCGGACGTTCCTGGTCGGGCAGCTGTTCGGCACGATCCTGGATTCGACCACGCTGATCTTCTTCCTGCCCGTGATGTTCTTCTTCAGCCCGCTGCTGACGTTCCTCGTGCTCGGCGTCACTGGCCTGATCCTGGGCTGGCTGCTGCTGATGCTGCCGGCCTACCGCAAGAAGTCCGGTGCGGTAATGGCCGCGGAGGGTGCGCAAGGCGCTTTCATGGTGCAGAATCTCAACGGCATCCGCACGGTGAAGTCGCTGGCGCTGGATGCGCGGCAGAAGCACATGTGGGACGTCCACGTCGCTCGCGTCGCCAAGGCGCGGCTGGCGGAGGGCATGGCCGGGGTCGCGATCCAGGCGGTCGTGAAGCCGCTGGAACGGCTTGCGGTCTGCGCGCCCTATGCCGTCGGCGTCTACCTCGCGATCTCGACCAACGACCCCGTCTATATCGGCGCGCTGTTTGCCTTCCTGATGCTGTCGCAGCGCGTCGCGGCGCCGCTGATGCAGATGGCGCAGCTGGTCAATCAGCTCGACGAAGCGCGCACGGCGGTCACGGTGGTCGGCAATCTGGTCAACCAGCCGCCTGAGGAGGGGCGTTCCGGCCACGGTGTGCGCAACCCGCTGCAGGGCCACGTCGAGTTCTCCGGTGTCACGTTCAAGTACAAGGGCGCGGTGTCGCCGGCGCTGAACAACATCTCATTCGAGATCCCCAAGGGCACGACGCTCGGGGTGATGGGCAAGAGCGGCTCGGGCAAGACCACGATCACGCGGCTGTTGCAGCGGCTGCATTCGGATTACGGCGGGCTGATCAAGATCGACGGCATCGACGTGCGCGAATACGACGTCGATCATCTGCGTCGCAACATCGGCGTGGTGCTGCAGGAGAACTTCCTGTTCACGGGCACGATCCGGGACAATATCGCCGCGGCAAAGCCGGACGCGACCTTCGACGAGGTGGTGCGCGCCGCCCGCCTCGCCGGCGCCGAAGAGTTCATCGACAAGCTGCCGCGGGGCTATGAGACCTACATCTACGAGGGCTCGCCGAACCTGTCGGGCGGCCAGCGCCAGCGGCTCGCGATCGCCCGCGCGCTGATCGTCGATCCGCCGATCCTGATCCTGGACGAGGCGACCAGCGCGCTGGATGCGGAGAGCGAGGCGATCGTGAACGCCAACATCTCGCGCATCGCGCATGGCCGCACCATGATCGTCATCTCGCACCGGCTGTCCTCGCTGGTCGATTGCGATGCGATCCTGGTGCTCAACCGCGGCGTGGTCGACGATGTCGGCCGCCACGAGGAGCTGCTGGCCCGCAACGACATCTACGGCGGCCTGTGGCACCAGCAGAACAGCCACGCCATGCCGTCACGCCGCCCGCGCGCCAATCTGGGAGGGCCGACCCTTGTCTCGTAACGCCCCCGCGCTGACGACCGTCCGTCAGTTCCAGTCCGAAACCGACGCCATCCGCGAGGCGCCGGAGCCGATCGTCGCCCGCGCGACGCTGTGGGTTCTGGTCGCCTTCCTCGCCTCGCTGGTCGCCATCATGTTCCTGACGCGGCTCGACCGCGTCGTCTCCAGCGTCGGCGGCAAGATCGTGCCGATCGATTCCATCAACGTGCTCCAGGCGCTGGATCCCTCGATCATCAAGACCATCGACGTGCGCGAGGGCGAGCAGGTCAAGGCCGGCCAGCTGCTGGCGACGCTGGATTCCACCTTCACCTCGGCGGACGTCACCCAGTACAAGCAGCAGGTCGCGAGCCTCGAGGCCCAGGTGCTGCGCGACAAGGCCGAGCTCGGCAACGCGCCGCTGGTCTTCCCCGACCGTCCCGATTCCGAGTTCAGGAACTACGCGACCCTGCAGAAGGCGCTCTATGAGCAGCGCAAGGCGCAATATGCCGCGCAGATCGCCAGCTTTGATTCCAAGATCAGCCAGACCGAAGCCACCATCGCCAAGCTGAACAAGGAGGACGAGCGCTTCAGCCAGCGTGCCGAGATCGCCGGCAAGATCGAGGACATGCGCTCCAGCCTCGCCGAGACCGGCAGCGGATCGAAGCTGAACCTCTATATCTCCCAGGATAACCGCCTGGAGGTGCTGCGGCAGATCGACAACACCCACAACAGCCTGATCGAGGCGCAGCACCAGCTGGAATCGCTCAAGGCCGACCGAAGGGCCTTCACCCAGCAGTGGAACGCGCAGCTCAGCCAAGATCTCGTCACCACCCAGAACGCGCTCGACACCGCGCGCGCCTCCTACGACAAGGCGGTACGGCACCAGGACCTGGTGCGGCTGACCGCCGAGGAGCCCTCGGTGGTGCTGACGTTGGCCAAGCTCTCGGTCGGCTCGGTGCTGAAGCCGGGCGATCCCTTCATCACGCTGATGCCGCTGACGACGCGGCTCGACGCCGAGATCAAGATCGCCTCGCGCGACATCGGCTTCCTCCGCCCCGGCGACCGCTGCACCCTGAAGATCGACGCGTTCAATTATGCCGAGCACGGCACCGCCGAAGGCAAGATCCGCTGGGTCAGCGAGGGCGCCTTCACGGTCGATGACAACGGCCAGCCGAGCGAGGCCTATTACAAGGCGCGCTGCTCCGTCGACAGCACCAATTTCGTCGACGTTCCGGCGAGCTTCCGCCTGATCCCGGGCATGACGCTGACCGGCGACGTCCATGTCGGAACCCGCTCGGTCGCGGCCTATCTGATCGGCGACATGCTCAAGGGCCTCGGCCAGGCCATGCGCGAGGCGCAATGAGGGCGGCAGCTCGCATGCGCACGCCGAAGCTCTTGCGCCGCTTCAAGCCGTGGACGTCGCTCGCGCCGGCCGCCTTGGTCCAGCGCGGAATCGCGGCGCATGAGCGCGGCGCCTTCATGGAGGCGTTCGAGGCCTGGCAGATCGCCGCGAACGGCGGCTCGGCCGAAGCGGCCTATCGCATCGGCCAGCTCTATCTGCAGGGGCAGGGCGTCGTCCGCTCGCTGCCGGATGCGGCCGACTGGTACGAACGCGCCGCCGAGGCCGGCCATGCCGAGGCACAGCTCGTCCTCGGCCGACTGCTGCTGGAAGGCGCGGCCGCCATCGTCGCGCTCAATTCGCCCGAGACCTGGCGCCAGCAAGCCGCCAAGGCCGACGATCAGGTCCCGCTCGCCAAGGTGATCTTCCCGCATGGCCTCGCCGTCGAGAGGCAGCCCGAGCGGGGTTTCGGTTGGATCGCCAAGGCCGCCGAAGCGGGGAATGCCGAAGCCCAGGCGCTGCTCGCCGAGCTGCTGCGGCAGGGCCGCGGCTGCGCGCAGGATTTTGCGGCGGCGCGCCAATGGTACGAGAAGGCGGCGGCGCAGGGCTTTGCCGGCGGCGAGTTCGGCCTCGGCGATATCCATTTCCAGGGTCTCGGCGTGCCCAAGGACGCCGAGCTCGCAGCGTCCTGGTATCGCAAGGCGGTCGAGAAGGACCACGTCCGCGCCAAGGTGGCGCTGGCCTTCCTGCACCTCAATGGCGCCGGCGTTGCGAAGGACGTGGCGGAGGCGGCACGGCTGTTCGCGGAGGCCGCCCGGCGCGAGGACGTCACCGCGCTGTACAACATCGGCCTTCTGTATCTGCGCGGCGAGGGCGTCGCGAGATCCGTCGACAAGGCCGAGACGGCGCTGCGCAAGGCCGCGCGTCGCGGCCATCTGCCGGCGATCCAGGCGCTCGGCGAGTTCTATTCCAAGGGCGTCGCCACCGAGCCGGACCTGCGCGAGGCCGCGCACTGGTATCTCCAAGCCGCCGAGCGCGGCGACGTGCAGGCCCAGTTCTTCACCGGCCGCTTCCATGCCACCGGCCAGGGCGTGCCGCCGAGCCTGCGCGAGGCCGCGAAATGGTTCCTGAAGGCCGCCGAGAACGGCCACGCCACGGCCGCCTACAATGTCGCGGTGTTCTGTCTCAAGGGCACCGGCATCGCCCAGGACGTGGCGGCCGCGATCAAATGGTTCGAGTTCGCCGCCAATGCCGGCATCCCGGCCGCCCAGGTGCAGCTCGGCCAGCTCTATTCCTCAGGCCACGGCGTCGACCGCGACCATGCCCGCGCGGAGGAATGGCTGGCCAAGGCCGCGAGCGGCGGCGATGCCGAGGCCGGCCTTGCCTATGCGAGCTTCCTCATCCAGTCCGGCAAGGACGAGGCGCGGCTTCTCCGCGCCGCCGAGCTCCTGACGCCGGCCGCCGCGAGCGGCCACGCTGCAGCACACCTGCAACTCGGCCACTTGCGCGCCGGCCGTTTCGGCGGAGCGGCCGATTGGCCGGAAGCGGCGAAATGCTACCTGCGCGCCGCCGAAGCCGGCCTTGCCGACGCTATGCTCGCGCTCGGCGGTCTCTACGCCGATCCCGCGAGCGGCGTTGCCGACGCCAAGGCCGCCGCGCTCTGGTTCGAGAAGGCGGCTGTATCAGGCAACATGATCGCCCAATTCCAGCTAGGGGTGATGTATTGCACCGGCAACGGCGTCGAACAGGATCTCGCCAAGGGCGTCGCCTGGTATGAAGCCGCCGCGAAGCAGGGCCATCAGCTCGGCCAGTTCAACCTCGCCGTGATGCTGTCGAAGGGCCAGGGCTGCGAGGCCGATCCCGAGCGGGCGTTCGAATGGTTCGAGCGCGCGGCCGAACAGGGCTTAGCTGCGGCACAGCTTAGCGTCGGGGATGCGCTTTACGCCGGAAATGGCGTGGCGCGGGATCTTGCGGCGGCGAGGGGTTGGTTTGAGAAGGCGGCTGGCCAAGGGAATGAAATGGCGAAGCAGAGACTGAGCGCTATCGGACTATCGCAAAGCGGTCATCCGGCCGATGCAGCGCAGGGGGTGAACAGCGATACATATTGCGGGCCTCCGAACGATGGATGAATGCTGCGACACGACGTCGGGCAGGCTGATGCTGAATGCTGAGCAGCTTAACGTTAGCTCTCATATGCGTGACAGCAACGTTGCTCTAATGTAGATTGCGAACAAGATCGATACTCGATCAGAGATTGTGTGGAAATGGCTGACTTCCTGTCGAAGCTCGCGCGTGATGCGGGGCAAAAAGAGCCAAAAGGAAAGCGCGCCGGCGCCAGCAAAGTTCAACCTAAAAGCGTTTCGAAACCTGGCAACGCGAACGGAGCCAATTCGGATTTGGCAGCCCAGGCTGAGCCTCTCGTACAGCCGGCGCTGCCGGACGCGCCGGCTGCAGAGAAGCCGGTCGAGGATCTCTTCGCGATCAGGCGTTACCTCGAAGGCTTGGGCCTCTTCGACGAAACGTTTTATTCCGTCACCTATCCCGATGTCGTTGCGGTCGGTGCAAATCCGTTCGAGCACTTCTTTCTCTACGGATTCAAGGAGGGAAGGAAGCCAAATCCCATCTTTGATCCGATGTGGTACGTCACGACCTATCCGGACGTTCAGGATGCTGATATTCAGCCGCTGCTGCACTATGCGAGGCATGGTGAGCCTGAAGGTCGCCGTCCCAGCCCCTACTTTCAGCCCGCGTGGTACCGAGAGAAATACGCCATTCCGGCGACTGAAAGCCCGCTTGCTCACTATCTGAAGAACCGCCTAGGCCCGTTCAGCCCGATCCCCGAGTTCGACGCGCAGTATTATCTCGACACCTACAAGGACGTCGCGGCGGCCAACGTTGATCCTTTCGAGCACTTCATTTTTCACGGCTACAAGGAAGGCCGCAATCCGTCCGCGGAATTCGACACCAAGTTCTATATTCAGCGCTACTTCAAGGGAAAGACCGACCAGAATCCGCTGTTGCACTATTTGGAGCATCGGCACGAAGAGGGCATTTTCCCGTCCCCGCCGGAAAACGAAGCGACCATTCCCGCGGAGATCAAACGCTTCACCAAGCCGAGCGCATTGTTCGAGGAATTGCGCCCGCTGCCGCCGAGCACAAAGCCCCGGGCCAAGGTGCTGGCCTACTATCTCACGCAATTCCACGCCTTCCCCGAGAACGACAAGTGGTGGGGAACGGGCTTCACCGAGTGGACCAACATCAGCCGCGGTGTGCCGCGTTTCAAGGACCATTACCAGCCGCGAGTTCCGCGCGACCTCGGCTTCTATTCGCTGCTCGACATCGAAACGATGCGGAAGCAAGTGAAGCTGGCTCAAGCGGCCGGCATCCATGGCTTCGTCTATTACTACTACTGGTTCAACGGTAAGCGCCTCATGGAGCGGCCGCTCGAGCAGTTCCTTGGGGCGCGCGACATCAACATGCCGTTCTGCCTGATGTGGGCGAACGAGAATTGGACTCGTCGGTGGGACGGCATGGAGAGCGAGGTCCTGATCTCGCAGGACTATCTCGACGATGACGACGAGCGGCTGCTCGGCGATTTCTGCCGGCACTTCAACGACCCCCGCTATATCCGCGTCCAGGGCCGACCGCTCCTGATGATCTATCGTCCCCGGCTCATCCCGGATACGGCCAACGTCGTCGCGCGCTGGCGGGCCGTCTTCAAGAAGAAGTTCCGCGAGGATCCGATCATCATCATGAGCCAGAGCTTTGATGATTTCGATCCGACCGTGATGGGCCTCGATGGCGCGATTGAATTCCCGCCGCACAAGATCACCAAGTTCACCCCGCAGGTCACGTCGGACGTGAAGATCCTGGACGATACGTTTGCTGGCCAGGTCTACAGCTACGATGATGTGGTCAAATACTCGACTGACGAGCCGCGACCGAGCTTCCCGCTGATCAAGACCGTCGTTCCGAGCTGGGACAATGACGCCCGGCGCCAAGGCACAGGTCTGGTCATCCAGGGCTCGACCCCGCAGAAATATGAAGCCTGGCTGTCGACGCTCGTCGAAGGAGCGCAGCGGCACACCTTCTTCGGCGAGCCCTTTGTCTGCGTCAATGCCTGGAACGAATGGTGCGAGGGTGCCTATCTGGAGCCGGACCTGCATTTCGGCTCGGCCTATCTGAACGCCACGGCGCGCGCCGCGACAGGCCTGACCCGGGATCTTTCGCAGCCCAAGATCCTGCTCATCGGTCATGACGCGTTCCCGAGCGGGGCCCAGCACCTGCTGCTCAACATCGGCAGGACGCTCCGCAGCGCCTTCAACATGGAAACGGAATATCTGCTGCTCGCCGGCGGTGCGATGGAGGCGGAATATCGCGCCTCGGCGCCGCTCACGGTGCTCGGCAAGCTTTCGGATCTCCCGGCTGCGCTGCAGCACTTCAAGGACAAGGGCTTTTCCGCCGCCATCATCAACACCACGGCAAGCGGACGAGCGGTGAAGCTCGCGGCGGAAATGGGCTTCCGGGCCATTTCGCTGGTCCATGAACTGCCGCGAATTCTGCGCGAGAAGAACCTGGAAAACGACGCGCGCATGGCGGTCAGCCATGCGCAGAAGGTGGTCTTCGCGTCCGAATTCGTTCGTGACAAGCTCGCCGACGCGCTCGAACTTGATGAGAGCGACGAGCGCTTCCTGATCCGGGCTCAGGGCAGCTACAAGCAGATTGTGGAAGCCCCCGACGAGGCCGCCGCAATCCGCAAGGAGTTCGGGCTGGTTGCAGGCGACAAGATGGTGCTCGGGGTCGGGTATGCCGACCTGCGCAAGGGCATCGATCTCTTCCTTCAGGTCTGGAATCTCGTTCGGCAGGACCATCCGCATGTCCATTTCTGCTGGGTCGGCGGCATGGACCCCGGCCTCCAGGAATGGCTCGGACCCGAGATCGAGCGCGCCAAGGCGACTGGCCGCTTCCATTTTGCGGGCTTCCGCTCGGACATGCAGGGTCTCTATTCGGCCTCCGAGGTCTATGCTCTGACCTCGCGGGAAGATCCGTTCCCGACCGTTGCGCTGGAAGCGCTCAGCGTCGGCGTGCCCGTGGTGGCCTTTGCGGAGTCCGGCGGCATCCCCGGCTTCCTGCAAAAGGAGAAGGTCGGCCAGGTGGTCCCCTATTGCGACGTGCCCGCCATGGCCGATGCCGTTGCGCATTTCCTGGAGTGGCCGCCGTCGGAGTCCGAGCGCGAGCGCATGGCCGATATCATCGAGGTGAACTTCACGTTCTCCGACTACGTCCGTGATCTGCTGCGGCTTGCCGTTCCCTCGCTTCCCACCATCTCGGTCGCGGTGCCGAACTACAATTACGCGCATTGCCTGCCCGAGCGGCTCTACACGATCTTCGATCAGAACCATCCGATCGAGGAACTCATCGTGCTCGATGATTGCTCGAAGGACGACAGCATCTCCGTCATCACGAAGGTGGCCGAGGAACGCCAGCGCGATCTGACGCTGGTGGTCAACGAGGAGAATTCCGGCTCTGTCTTCGCGCAATGGACCAAGGCCGCCGAAATGGCCAAGGGCGAGTTCCTGTGGATCGCCGAGGCGGACGATCTCTCCGAGCCGACTTTCCTGTCGAGCCTCCTGGCGTTGATGAAGGCCGACCCGAGCATCGGTTTCGGCTTCACCGATTCCAAGTCGATCGATGCCGAGGGCCACCACGTCTACGAGAGCTACAAGCCCTATTACGCCAGCATCGAGCCCGGCGCGCTGTCGAAGACCGAGGTGTTCGAGGGCCGCGAATTTGTGGCCCGTTTCCTCGGCGTCAAGAACACGATTTTGAACGTGTCCTCGGTGCTGTGGCGGCGCGAGGCGTTGCTGCGGGCGCTTGAGGCCTGCCGGCGCGATCTGAAAAATCTGCGCATGGCCGGCGACTGGCGCATCTATCTGGAGTGCCTGGCCGCGCCCGGCGCGAAGATTGCCTATGTCGCCGATCCCCTCAACGTTCACCGTCGCCATGCAGCGAGCGTCACGCATTCGCTCAAGGCGCAGAAGCACATCGAGGAGATCGAAAGCATGCACCGCGTCGCGCGGGAGAGGTTCGCTTTCTCGAAGCGGGAGACCGGGGCTCAAGGAGCCTATCTTGAGGAGGTGACAGCGCAACTCCTTGGGACTGCTGCCGAGCCGGAGAATACAAAGAAGCCCACGAAATCGGCCGCTCGCGCTGGCTAGAATCTAATCTCACTTCCAAAACAAATCTGGGGTAAATATGTTCGTACCTTCTGCTGAATCTCTCATGTCCGCACTGAAAATCGACAGATCGGTGCTCGATGGAAGTGGTCAGGTCAAGGTGCCGGCGCGCCTTTTCAAGATGCTGTTGCAAATCGCGCTCGCGTCCGCCGAATTCGATGAGGACAGGTATTTGCAGGAAAATCCGGATGTCGCTAAAGCTATCTCTCGTGGAGAAATCGAGAGTGCGCACCTCCACTATATCGGTTTTGGTTATTTCGAGGGGAGGCGTGGAGGCGGTCCCTCCGTCGACGCCGATTGGTATCTCAGCAAATATGCCGATGTCGCGGCTGCGGTACGTGACGGCAAGATCAAGTCGGCCGAGGCTCATTTCCATGCAATTGGTGGCGGGGAAGGCCGGTGCCCGGCTCCGGAATATGAAGGCGACGCTGCGCAGTGGAAGTCGGCCATCAAGGGGACTTAGTTGTAGGGGCTACGATTGCTGAGCACGATGCTTTTTGATGATGAACACCATGCTGCGGCGGGAATAAAGCTGGTAATCTCCGGTTCAAGAATTAAAGCCGCCGGAGGTGACCTGTGAATATCTTCCTGCTCGGAGCGACGCCAAGCATTTCGACGGAGCCGGGAGAGGATCCGATCTCCAAGCTCGCGAAAACGGGCGGCAACACGGGAAACCAACTGATTGCACATGGCCTGCTGAGCCAGATCGCATACCAGAATATCTCGTGGGACTATCGGATTGATCCGAAGGAGGTGCACGAGCGCTATGACATGATCGTCATTGCGGCTGCCAATTTCCTGTTTCCTAAATTCGATTTTGGTGGGATGGCTGACTACATCGAACGCGCAGATCTGCCCGTAGCTATCGTCGGCCTCGGTGCGCAGTCGAACAATTACGACCCCAAAATCGATCTGATGCCGGGGACCGAAAGGTTCGTGAAAGTCATTGCCGAGCGCGCCGTCAGCATTGGTGTCAGAGGCCCCTACACGAGGGACGTACTGGCGCTTCGCGGTGTTCACAACGTTACCGTAACCGGTTGTCCCTCGTACTATATGAGCGGCTCGACGGGGCCCCAGGTTGCTAACCGGCCGGTCGATGAGTTCAAGCGGATTTCAGTGAATGCGTCTCGTGACGTCATCGGTCATGCCTTTGACAAGGAAAGAATGCGGCGCGTCGTTTTGGACATCTACAAAGTGGGTGTCGCTTGGCAGGCCGACTTTATTGCCCAAAGCGAACAACCGGAGATCAGGCTTGCCGATCAGGAAGCAAAAAATGGCACCGACGAATCGCTGAATGCGATCTGCGCGTTCATGAAGGAAGCTGTTTCTGACGAGGAGGCGCGGGCCTGGGCCAAGGCACACATGCGTGTCTTTTTCGACGTCGATGAATGGCTCAGGACGATTGAGAGCTACGATTTCGTTTTTGGAACCCGCTTCCATGGGTGCATGATCGCGCTTCAGCGCGGCGTGCCTGCCGTTGTAATTTGTCACGACACTCGAACTGAGGACATGTGTCGATTTCTCGGCATGCCTTGGGTCTCTATTATGGACGTGGATCAAGTGGACGTAAGGTCGCTGCACGAGAGGGTTGATCGGGCTAAACTTCTTGACCGCTACAACGAGTTGTATCCGGCGTATGTGGAATTTCTCACGTCAAATGGATTGAAGTTGAAGAGTTAGGAATCGGATATGTCGCTTGACGCGCCTGGATCTAAGATTGCACTTATCACCGGAGCTACGGGCCAGGATGGCGCGTACCTTGCAGAATACCTGCTGGGATTGGGATATACGGTCCATGGCATTAAGCGGCGGTCTTCATCGTTCAATACGGCGCGGATAGATCACCTTTATCACGACAGGCATGAGGCCGATACGCGGTTCAAGCTGCACTACGGTGACATGACGGATTCAACGAACCTGATTCGCTTGGTTCAACAAATACAGCCTACTGAGATCTACAACCTCGCCGCGCAGAGCCACGTTGCGGTGAGTTTCGAAAGTCCGGAATACACGGCGAATGCGGACGCTGTTGGGGTTCTCCGTCTGTTGGAGGCCATTCGCATCCTCAGCATGGAGAAGAGAACCCGGTTCTACCAGGCGTCGACTTCGGAACTGTATGGGCTCGTGCAGGAAATCCCGCAGAAGGAAACGACACCATTCTATCCGCGCTCGCCGTATGCCGTAGCAAAGCTCTACGGCTATTGGATCACCGTCAACTATCGTGAAGCCTACGGCATGTTTGCCTCGAACGGCATCTTGTTCAACCACGAGAGTCCTATTCGCGGCGAGACGTTTGTTACCCGCAAGATCACCCGCAGTGTCGCCAGAATCAGCGTCGGATTGGAGGATTGTCTCTTTCTCGGAAATCTCGATGCGAAACGTGATTGGGGGCATGCGCGAGATTATATTGTTGGAATGCACAAGATCCTTCAGGTGAATGAGCCGGACGACTTTGTCCTGGCAACTGGCGAAACTCGCTCAGTTCGCGAATTCGTCGAAACCGCCTTTGCTGAAGTTGGCAAAACGATCGAGTGGCGCGGCGAGGGCATAGAGGAAGTGGGAATCGAAAAGCGCTCAAGAAAGACACTCGTGCGCGTCGATCCCGCCTACTTTCGTCCGACTGAGGTCGATCTCCTGATTGGTGATGCATCCAAGGCTCGCCAGCGCCTTGGATGGGAGCCCAAGGTCGGATTTAAGCAACTCGTAAGAGAGATGGTCGGGAGTGATCTGGAGGCTGCGAAGAGAGAGGTTGGAGCCGGTGCAAGAGCCGCTGTTTAGACTCGAGGGCAAGACCGTCTTTGTCGCGGGGCATCGCGGAATGGTCGGACAGGCTTTGGTTCGCCGTCTCGCATGCGAGAATGTAGACCTGCAGACTGCGTCAAAGTCAGAGCTGGATCTCCGCAATCAATCCAATGTTGATGACTGGTTTGCGAGGGCGCGCCCGGAAGTCGTTTTTCTTGCGGCGGCAAAGGTCGGGGGTATTGTCGCGAACAATACGTTACGAGGCGAGTTTATCTACGACAACCTGGTAATTGCCACGAACGTAATTCAGGCTGCCCATCGAAATGGGACAAAAAAGCTGGTGTTCCTCGGATCGTCATGCATTTATCCGAAATTCGCTGAGCAACCCATCAAGGAAGAGAGTCTGCTTACGGGGCCGCTTGAGCCAACTAATGAACCCTATGCAGTGGCCAAGATCGCGGGACTTAAGTTGGTCGAAGCCTACCGGAAGCAATATGGCGCCGATTTCATTAGCGTGATGCCAACAAACCTTTATGGTCCGGGCGACAACTTCCACCCAGAGCATAGCCATGTCGTGGCTGCACTCATCCGGCGCTTCCATGAGGCTAAGGCAAGGCGCGCGTCCCAGGTTGTCGTTTGGGGCACCGGGACTCCGCGCCGGGAGTTTCTCTATGTGGATGACTTCGCCGACGCCTGCGTGCATCTGGTGAAGTGTTACTCCCAAGACGATTGTATAAACGTCGGCACGGGTGTGGATATCACCATAGCTGAGTTGGCGAAGATCATCGCCGAGACCGTCGGTTACAACGGCGAAGTAGTATTTGATCCGTCGCGGCCAGATGGAACTCCTCGCAAGCTCCTCGATGTGACAAGGCTTTCTCAGCGGGGATGGACGGCGAAAGTCTCATTTGAGGAGGGAATTCAACTGGCCTACCGCTCATTTTTAGACCAGTTGCTTGCGCCGCCTTGTAACTCCAAAATGGATTGAGAATGAAAAGCGCTATTGTAGTAACATCGATCAGTGCGCCGAATGCCGTCTTGAGCTCGTTGGCAGAAGGCGCGAAGAAGTCTGGCTTCGATTTTATCGTGGTTGGCGATACAAAGAGCCCCGATAATTTTGTTCTAGATGGGTGCGACTACTTTGATGTCCAAGCGCAGATATCCACCGGGTTCTCTTATGCGAAGCTGTGCCCGACTCGGCACTACGCTCGAAAGAACATTGGCTATCTAATCGCGATTGCTCGGGGTGCTAATCTGATAGTTGAGACGGACGACGATAATTTCCCTCGCGAGCAGTTTTTTGGACCAAGGGCGCGTGAGGTTAGCTGTGCAAGAAACGAATCCCCGGGCTGGCTGAACGTCTATAGCTATTTCTCAACGGCTACGATTTGGCCCCGCGGCCTTCCGTTGACCGAGATCAATCGACCCGCGGCGAACTTCGATGACTTGCCTGTTGTTTCGAACATTTGCCCGATCCAACAAGGTCTGGCAGATGAGAACCCGGATGTAGACGCGATATATCGGCTTATACTACCGCTGCCACAAAGCTTCCGGTCTGATCGCCGCGTTGCTCTGTCTGGGAATTGCTGGTGTCCGTTCAACAGTCAGAATACGGCGTGGTGGCCAGAAGCGTATCCGCTTCTGTATCTTCCCGCTCACTGCTCGTTTCGAATGACTGATATCTGGCGCAGTTTTGTCGCCCAACGGATCGCGTATGAGAATGATTGGGCTGTGCTTTTTCATGAAGCAACAGTTTGGCAGGACAGGAACGAGCACAATCTGCAACGGGACTTCGAAGACGAGGTGCCGGGATATCTCAAGAACGATCAAATCAGGCATGCTCTCAAGCGGGTCTCCTTACAGAGGGGAGTCGATAAAATATCGTCCAATTTGCGAGTTTGCTACGAGGCATTGGTCGATCTAAAGGTCGTCGGCGACGCCGAACTCCCACTCTTAGACGCTTGGATAGAAGATCTGAGAAACCTTATTCCGGACAGGATTGCTTAGTCAGAACGATGAATGAGCCAAGCAGTTCCGCGCGATCTCTCGCCGAGAGGGTAATGCAGGAGATAGAAATCCTGCACCCTCGAATGTTGGAGACAGAGGAGCAAGGATCGTTAAGTCGGCAGGACGTCTTCACTGCGCTTTCAACTTATAAGCCTAGAGTGATCGATCTGTCCAAGCTTTCCGAGGCCGATGGACTATATCTATCCGCACAGGGAATTTCTGAGCAGTTACTGATTGAAGCCGCGGAAGATAGCCGTGTTCGTGAAACACAGCTGTTAGCTTCTTTCAATCCAAACTACTGTCCAGTGTCTCGCACAGCAACGCCATTTGAGAAGGAAATTTTCGAGAAAGCGCTTCTGCGCGATGCTAGTTATGTTCTAACTGTATTCGAATGTGGGGGTATGTTAGTTCGAGATCCATGGTCGGGCGATGTTGTGCGATCTTCCCACTCGTTCCTGATCGACGACTATCACACCGCATTTAGATTTTGCTCGAAAGAGGTTTTCTATCTGATGGTCGGTCAAACGTTTGGCCGGCGCATTGCATTTATTGTTCCTCGCCTCAGGCTCGTTGCAATCTTTCCGCTTAATCCAATAAACGCTGCTCTATTGGCGTGGATTACCGAGTGTGCTGACCATCTTGTCGCAACCTTAATTTCTAAGGGAGCAAGTATCAGAAGGGTGCTGACGTGCCCTACAATAGGAGGAGGCATACAAGTCGGCTTCCGCCCAAATTTGGGCCATTACGTGTGGCAAGAACTGCAAGGTATTGCAGACGTCATTGAAGCCGTAGGTGTCAAACGGATTTTCCATTTAGTCTTGGGTCCCTACGCTCCGTTCGATCCTCGAGACGTTTTCCCAGAGTTGTCGAGTGTGCTAACAACCGTAGTAAAGAATCCGGTCGAGCCCTTCGACGCAACCTTTCACCTCAACGTGCAGCACGTCCGCCCGGTTGGGTTGCGCATCAGTTCGACATTGCGGCGAAGGATACAAGAGCTATCGGAGAGTCGCCTTTCTAAAGAAAGGAAAGATGCCATCCAGGCACGCGCGTCATCGAAATTTCTCGTTTGGGTCAACCTTCGAAGTCATAACAAGGCCTGGAAGCGACAGGTCGATGGAACTGCTGAGGTCCTCAACAGGTTGTCTGAGCGTATTCCGAATTTGGCCGTCGTGTTCGACGGATTTTCCGATACGGCAGATATCTGCGCCGCTATTGGAGGCCTGCTGGATCCGGAGATAGATGTAGTCAATACGCTTGGTTGCCCCCTCGAGGAGAGTTTAGGTTGGGCTCGGGCCATTCACGTCTACATTTCTGTCGTTGGCTCAGGTTTGGTCATCAATTCGTGGTTATCGAAGAAGCCGGGTGTTGCGCATGCTAATCGGGCGCACCTACGTCAAGCGACTTTCTGGGGGTTGGTCGCAGAAGATATTGTGGCTCCGATTTTTTTGTCGCCGACGATCGTTGAGGATGATGGGACGATGTATGGGACTTACGATTTTGATCCCGATGTCCTCTATGAATTAGTGTTGTCTCTTGTTCAATCCTACTACCCACACAGTTTATGTGAGGCTGGCCAGCCGGCTGCCAATCCGAGTGCTTGATGCGTGCAGTGTCCGCGCCGCTATCCCGCTATGCAGTCAGTTGAGCTCATGGGCTATACTTTGGTACGTTAGAAACGCGCGATTGCGCTTTTGAAACCTGATTCAGATCTTTTTTAGCTCTTGCCCTTTGCGGCTTCGACGGCTCGCTCTACCTTTCGTTTAGCGTGCTCCACCAAATCGACATCATCGGTCGGTGGCCGCGACATGAAGCGTTCAGCCAGCTCGGTAACGACAATGTCCGGCTTGAAATCTCTGATGATGCGATAGTCCAGATTGGAAGACCAAACAAACATTAACTCGGATACGGTGTCTGCGAGTAGGCCCGTCAGATAGTGAGTTCGATATTCGGAGAAAGAGTCACCGAAAAGGAGTAGTCTCTTTGCGGCTTGAGCGCTCCTGTTTGAAAATTGGACAATTGATCCAACGTGCAGGCCAACCTCGTTTGCGAGAACGCCGGATTCTCTTAAACTGACCAAATCATTTGCAAACGATCTTTTTGCGCTCCGTGCGAATGTCCCGAACCGAAATGTCTCTAATCGCTTGGGATGAAGCTTACCTCCAAGGTCCCCCGAAAGTTCAATAGACGCAGGTTTCAGATAGACCAAGTCGGCTCGTTGTTGGATTTGAAGCGAAGCGCAAAGCATTTGATAGGCGCTGAAGCACCCTTCAAGGGTCCAATGAGTGTCATTCTTTGGAAACATCTCATATGTAGCTTTTTGTCTTCGAAGGTAATCTGTAAGACCGACCAAATAACGCCGCAGCCGGGGATTATCGGATGCCTCTATTGTCTCCGCAGGCGATACTAGCCCATCCCAAATTTCACCCGCTTCCTCGCGATAAATGGACAGCTTGTCGGGGACGAAGCAATGACGATACACGATGCCGTCGTTCCTTAGACCATCACCGCGCCGCACGATGAGTTCAATCCATCTCCGAATAAGCTCTTCTCGCTCGTCTCGACTTAACTGAAAAAGTGCAATTACATTGTTGCTGCCTTTCGCCAAGAAGAGATGCCCGTTCGTCCCCTCATAGACGTCATCAGTTAGGAAAGGCATTTTGAGCTTTCTCTGTGTGCATGGTCAGGTTGCTTGGTGGGCGATATTTTTACGGGGAGCGGACCGTACATCTTGGATTTAGAGAAAGATCTTGGTTGGACCTAAGAAAGTGATGTAACGCTTGAAGTCGTCCAGTGTCGCACGGGATTGTGGGCACCAACCATCCGCCTTCATCGTTCTCGTTCCAGGCGTAAATCAAGACAGTCGGAGCGCGCTGGATGCTCGTTTGCTCCGCAACATATTTCAGCGCATGATCTAAGTGTTCGACCAATTCAAGCGGCGTTGCAGCGCCGAAATAATAGTCGATGCCTTGCCCAACCTTCTGGGAGTGCTCCCAAGGCACGGGATGCTCTACGCGTGGGCGCCTGTCCCAACCTGTCATAACTGTTGGAACGACGGGAAGTCCCGCCGCAGAAATTGCCTTCCAACGTTGTTCCGTCAATTTGGTCAGTGATTCGTAGGGCCCCACGCCTCGGATATCGCTAATTGCATAGGCTCCTAAAGCGTCCCCGCCGAGTGAAGCCCACTCTGTTAATTCCGAAAAGGTTCCGGCGAGAACTAGATAAGGATTTCCCACTCCTGCCGCGACGGCGTCTTTGCGAAACGAGCTAATCTGCTCCCTTAATGTCGCATGAGTCCCCCATCTTTCAGATATCTTATTCTGGTCAATAAACCCCAGAAAATACAATGGCCGACCATCGTTCGTGCGCACATACTCCGGCCTTTTCATAAGCTCAATATGTTCTGCTACTATCGGTGAAAGTTTGCCGGCGCTGCCCCAAAGCGTTAATTCGGTAAATAAGCAGAACTTGACTTGCGCCCGATATGAACTGGAGAGATAGCGGGAGAGCGCGATGGACATTGGATCATCGTTGCCGTAGGCAACGAAGGCCCAATAGTCCAATCCAGCAAAGGCTGCTTGCTGAATCTCCAAATCCATTAGACTTTGGGTCAGGGCGGGAAATGCGATCGTGCTACCCTTGTCGGTCTCCCGGGCAAAAAACGGAAGTCGCCATCGGTATTGCGACGGTGTAAGTGATTCTGCTACCGCGGCTGTGGGTGTAGAACCCGGCGAATACCATGCATCCCATCTGATGGCACCGACCAGGGGGCGTTCCCGGCGGCGCCCTTCGGATCGGGCCAGCCCCGAGAAGGCCAACGACGCCATTGAGGAAAATAGGAGAGCCCGGCGTGTGAGCATTGTTCGACCTCGGCGAGCAATCACGATATTCGCGCGCTCGTTTCTTTTGAAGATAGTATGACCTTTCGCGATTACCCCAAAACAAGCGAGTCGCGTTAGCCATACTTATTGACCATGTGAGCTCCCCCGCTTGAGTACGTGAGCCCCCACATTTTATTCACCATTTCGAGCTTAGATACGGTTGCTTCAGACATGGTCGATTCTTTGTGCCGTGTGAAGAACGCGTTCACTTCGACCAAATCTCCATCAAAGCTCATTTGCGGCTGCAGCCGGCGCAAGAAAAGGCCTCGCGCAGAGAGCATTTCAACGATGTCAGCCAGCAAGTGCTGCCCAATGTAGATCTCGTAAAGGTGTGCCTCAACTTCAATCGCTAGGCACTCATCCAGCAGCGGTCCGAATCCTTGCAATACTTCATATTCCACGCCCTGGACGTCCGCTTTTATCACATCTGGCTTTGGAGCGCTGCCGTTTTGCCAAAGTGTCTCATACCGAGAGCAGCTAACCACGGTTGTCGACTTGATGTCGAAGCACGGAGCTACGGCATAACTCTCTAACAACTCGGTGTTTGGCCTCAATAGCGAGCTACATTGTGGAAATCGAGTCAAATAAAGTTCACGGTCCTCGTTACTAGAAAATAATGCGGCCTCGACAACGGTGACCGAACTAAAGTCGCAGTAGTTGTTGGCGCGGAGCGCTTCGGCGGCCTCGTGTTGAGGTTCAACAAAGATCATATTTAAGCTTTGCCGAAATGGCACGAGTTCCTCTTGCACTCCGCCAGCGGCGCCGACATCGACAAATGTAAGAGGCGGGCAGCCCGTGCTCGCTTCTTCGACGATTAGCTCGATCTCGCTGAAGATCAGCTGGTCTTCCCCCGTTCCGGGGTAAACAGCTGTTCTACGAGCAGTGCCTATCGTGACAAAACTGTCCGCACTCAAGAACCTTATTGTGGCGGTCAGTGAATTGTCTTGAAGCTCGGCTCTGACGCCGAGGGCCCCTGCCATCTTTAGTACTTTTCCCGTCATATTGATTTGGGCAATGTCTATTCCGCCGGCGCCGTTTACGTATAAGTCGCTGGAACAGCCAATCGATGCCTCGACGCTAATGTTTAGCGTGACAACCTTGCCCTTCAATTCGGTATTGAAAGCGCGCATCAGGTGCCAATCGCGATCGGAGGTATCTGCGAAATGTAGCTTTCCGTTGCGAGTTCTAAGGGCGCACGCGTGCGCTGGTTTCCAGTCGCGAAGTACGATATCCAATTTCTTCATGCACGTGCCAATCTAGGAATTGCCCATCTATTCCAGTGCCATCTTTTGAAAGGGGCCTTCCTCCAAAATACTCCATCGCTATCGATCGCGTACATCTGCTCAACGATCGAATGTGTCGCTCGAAAGTCTAGCGTCGCACGCCGCGCATCGATCACCGGACCGTAATCGTCAATGATGACAAATCCGCCAGGCGAAACCCTGTGATACAAGTGGGTCAGCGCATCGGTTGTGGAGCTGTAGAGATCGCCATCCAGGCGTATCAGCGAGAACCGTATCGCCTCGGGCAGTCTCGGCAGCGTATCGCGAAAGTAGCCCTTCAGGAATGCGACCTGATCGTCGAGCAAGCCGTAACGGCTGAAGTTTTCCTTCACCGCTTCGAGTCCGACCGAGAGCTCTGGTCGGGCGTGAAAGTCGAAACGCGTCGCGGCGTCTTTGGTGAAACGGGGGTCGGGGGGTGGCAGCCCCTCGAAGGAATCCGCGACCCAGACGCGACGGGAGGTGTCGCCATAGGCGGCGAGGACCCCGCGAAGAAGAATGCAGGCGCCGCCGCGCCAGACGCCGGTCTCGATGAAATCGCCTGGGATGCCTTCCTCGATGATTTGGCATGCGGCTTCGCGGGTCTGTCGAAGCCGCGTCAAGCCGATCATCGAATGCGCTTCGGAAGGAATGTCCTTGCCCATCTCGCGGCGTGCGCTCTCATAAGGCTTGAGCGTGCCCAATACGTTGTAGCTGTCCTGATAGATGGTGTTGGCGATGGCTCGCTCCAGCAGGTCCAGGTACAGCTGCCGGGCCGCGGCCTCCGGCGTCAGGCGCTTCGCCTGGGGAGGGCGGTTGCTGATCCATCTTGGAAGGCGTTCGATTGACTGTTCGACGAGGCATGCGTGCTCGCTCTCGACCAGTTCCGCGTCGTCGTCCCGCGCGACCTGTCGGAGCGCCGTCGCATAGCTCGCGGCCGCGATCGGATCGGTCGGTATCCAGTGGTAGACCTTGCCCAGAGCGTTAGCCGCTTCGGAATGCTTTTCTTGTGACTGCAGCGCCCTCGCGAGGAGCGCATAGGCATCGGGATCCTTCGGCCGACGTTCGACCTCAGCGCGGGCGAGGCGCTCCGCATCCTCCAAGCGGCCCGCGTGGAAGAGGGCGTCAACCACCCGCTTGTTTGTCTCGGGCAGGCGCGTGTTGTGAACGGGAATTCTGACCTGGTGCGCGACCGCTTCGTCCAGATTGCCGGTCTTCAATGCGAGATCGATATCCTCGAAAACTCCCATGGACCATGCGCTCCGGATATGTCGCTGCGTCAGCGCGATTCAGGCGTTACGGAATTATGGGATGATAGACGTTTAGCATCGATTTGCCCGACGGGTCAAGCGGATTTTCGGAATATCGAAAAACAAGGGGCTGCGGCTACTGTGCATGGGGTTGTTTTCGCGCTTTTCGTGTCGACCACCCCAGGCTGAGCCGATAGCCGCCTACTTGCTCAACCCCACCCGCTTCGTCTGATACCCCCGCTCGATGATCGCCTGCCACCAGGGCTTCTGTTCGAGATACCAGCGCACCGTCTTCTCGATGCCGGTCTCGAAGTTTTCTTCGGCGCGCCAGCCGAGCTCGGTCTCCAGCTTGGTGGCGTCGATGGCGTAGCGGTGGTCGTGGCCGGGGCGGTCGGTGACGAAGGAGATGAGGCGGCGGTGCGGACCGGCCTCGCCCGGGGCGAGGTCGTCGAGCAGGTCGCAGATGGTCTCCACCACGTGCAAATTGGTGCGCTCGTTGCGGCCGCCGACATTGTAGGTCTGCCCCGGCTGCCCGCGCTCCAGCACGAGGCTCAGCGCCTTGGCGTGGTCCTCGACGAACAGCCAGTCGCGAATGTTGCTGCCGTCGCCATAGACCGGCAGCTTCTCGCCGGCGAGGCCCTTGATGATCATGTGCGGGATCAGCTTCTCCGGGAAGTGATAGGGCCCGTAATTGTTGGAGCAGTTGGTCACCAGCGTCGGCAGCTCATAGGTCTCCCGCCAGGCGCGCACCAGATGGTCGGACGAGGCCTTGCTGGCCGAATAGGGCGAGTTCGGGGAGTAGGGGCTGGTCTCGGTGAACAGGCCCTCAGGGCCCAGCGAGCCGAACACCTCGTCGGTCGAGATGTGCAGGAAGCGGAAGCGCTCGCGCTTCTCACTGGGGAGCGAGCGCCAGTGCCGCAGCGCCTCCTGCAGCATGGTGAAGGTGCCGACGATGTTGGTCTGGATGAACTCGCCGGGGCCGTCGATCGAGCGGTCGACATGGCTCTCGGCGGCGAGGTTCATCACCGCGTCGGGCTGGTACTTCTCGAACAGCTGTCGCAGGCCCGCGCCGTCGCAGATGCATTGCTGCTCGAAGGCGTAGTGCGGATTGCCCTGGGCGCCCGGCAGCGAGTCCAGATTGGCGGCATAGGTCAGCTTGTCGATGTTGACGACCCGCGCATGCGTGTCGCGCAACAGGTGCCGCACCACCGCCGAGCCGATGAAGCCGGCGCCGCCGGTCACGAAGATCGTCGAACCCTTGAACCGCATGGCCCCGTTCTCCAATGGTGGCTCAGCGCGCGAAGCTGCGCGCGACCGATTGCAAATATTCGCCGTAGCTGCTCTTGGCGGACTTTTCGGCGGCGATCTCGAATTGCTGCAGCGAAATGTAGCCCTGCCGAAGCGCGATCTCCTCGGGGCAGGCGATGCGCAGGCCCTGGCGCTGCTCCAGGATCTGCACGAAATGGCTGGCCTCGACCAGCGAGGCATGGGTGCCGGTGTCGAGCCAGGCAAAGCCGCGGCCGAGCACCTCGACATAGAGGTCGCCGCGCTCGAGATAGGCCTTGTTGACGTCGGTGATCTCGATCTCGCCGCGCGCCGACGGCTTGACGTTGGCGGCGATGTCCAAAACGTCGTTGTCGTAGAAATAGAGCCCGGTCACCGCGACGTTGGATTTCGGCTGCTTCGGCTTCTCCTCGATCGAGAGCGCGCGGCCGGTGCCGTCGAGCTCGACCACGCCATAGGCCTGCGGCTCGTTGACGACATAGCCGAACACGGTCGCGCCCTTCTTGCGGAACGAGGCGCTCGACAGCATGCTCGGCAGGCCGTGGCCGTAGAAAATGTTGTCGCCGAGGATCAGCGCCACCGAATCCGAGCCGACGAACTCGCGTCCGACGATGAAGGCGTCGGCAAGGCCCCGCGGCGTCTCCTGCGTCGCGTATTCAAACCGCAGGCCGATGTCCGATCCGGTGCCGAGCAGGCGCTGAAACAGCGGCTTGTCCTGCGGAGTGGAGATGATGAGGACGTCCCGGATCCCCGCCAGCATCAGCGTCGAGAGCGGGTAGTAGATCATCGGCTTGTCGAACACCGGCAACAGCTGCTTCGACACCACCGTCGTCACCGGATAAAGGCGCGAGCCGGTGCCGCCGGCGAGAATGATCCCCTTCATAGCCCCTCACAGAATTTACCTTTTAGAAAGTTAGCAGATGGCGTGCGGTGCACAAGTTTGTTATAAACCTAAGGTAAACTCTAACACGCCGGGTATCTAGGCGCGAAATATGAATGTTTTTACGACTGAGCTTCCAGAAGTCCTGATTGTCGAACCAAAGCTGTTCGGTGACCAGCGTGGTTTCTTTTTGGAAACCTACCAATTTCAACGTTACGTAGAAGTGGGAATACAACGTCCGTTCGTTCAGGACAACATGTCCCGCTCGGTCCGCGGCGTGCTGCGCGGGTTGCATCTGCAAAACCCCAACACCCAGGGCAAGCTGGTCAGCGCCATGCGTGGGCGCGTGCTCGACGTCGCCGTCGACGTCCGCGTCGGCAGCCCGAATTTTGGGCGGCATGTTGCCGTGGAATTGAGCGAGGAGAACCGCCGGCAGCTATGGGTGCCCCGCGGCTTCGCGCACGGCTTCGTCGTGCTTTCCGAGACGGCCGACTTCTTCTACAAGTGCGACGACCTCTATAGCCCGAAAGACGAGGTCTCCATCCGCTGGAACGATCCCGCCATCGGGATCAAATGGGGTGTCGACGATCCCTCGCTCTCTGCCAAGGACGCGGACGCCCCGTTGCTCGCGGAGGTCAAGAACCTTCCAGTTTACGGGCAAATCTGATGCGAGTGCTGTTGACGGGAACGTCGGGGCAGGTGGGGGCGGCGCTGCGTCCACTGCTGCAGGAGCAGCATACGGTGCTCACGCCAGGCCGTGACGCGTTCGACTTGTCGAGGCCCGAGACCCTGTCTGCGAGGCTTGATGCACTCGCGCCCGATCTCATCATCAATCCGGCGGCCTATACCGCGGTCGATAAAGCCGAAGACGAAGCAGCGCTCGCGTTCGTGATCAACGGCGATGCGCCGGCCGCCATGGCCCGCTGGGCCGCCGCGCGCGGCGTCCCCATGGTTCATATCTCGACCGACTATGTGTTCGACGGCAGCGGCGACCGCGCCTGGCGCGAGGACGACCCCACCGGTCCGCTGTCGGTCTATGGCCGCAGCAAGCTGGCGGGCGAGAGCGCCGTTCGGAGCGCCGGCGGGCCGCATCTCGTGGTGCGAACCGCCTGGGTCTATGCCGCGAAAGGCGCAAATTTCATGCGCACCATGATACGGCTCGCCAGCGAGCGCGACTCGCTGCGCGTGGTCTCGGATCAGTGGGGAACGCCCACGACGGCACGCACCATCGCGTCGGTCTTGGTCGAAATCCTGGCGCGACGCGAGGCAGACCTGTCCGATGTTTTCGCCCGCGCGAACGGACTGATCCATCTCACCAATTCAGGCTCGACCAGCTGGCATGGGTTTGCGAGCGCAATTGTGGAAGGGCTGCGGACGAGGGGCGTGCCGCTGAAGGCGGCCGAGGTCCTCCCGATCGCTACCAAGGACTATCCGACCAAAGCCACGCGCCCGGCCAATTCGCGACTGGATCTGACGCGCCTGAACGAAGCCTACGGGCTTGTGCCTCCAGCCTGGGAGCGCGCGCTGGCCGAGGAGCTGGACGCGCATCTCGAGGTGGTTGGGGCGGCGCTTCGACAATAGCACGTGCGGCTGACGAACTCGTGAAGTCAGCGTACGATAGAGATCGCCCCGATCACGATAGCGGCTGGGTGGCGATCCCGTCGGCATGGAGCAGGCCCGCCCCTGGCGGGCTGATCCTGGCCCCTTGCAGGCCGTCCGGAGCTATTCAACAATTGACCATTGTGGGTTGCGTCTATTGGGGCATTACTGATGTCGTCAGCTTATTCATTCATCTCTCTTGATCCCTTGCTGCCCGCCATCAGCAGCGTCAACGGGCTCAACAATTCCGGTCAACTCGTCGGCACTTTCACGGACTCGGGAAGCGTCGCTCACGGCTACATCTGGAAGAATGGCATTCTCACCCCTGTCGACGGCATTTCGAACCCCTTCTATGTGAATCTTCTGAGGGGCATCAATGATGCTGGTGACGTCACCGGATATGCTTTTGTGCCGTCAAGCGGACTCCCGCATGCCTTTGTGGTACGCACAGACGGCACGGTGATCACAACGCAGGTCCTGGGAGACACTTATCCGGTTGGAATCGATAATAGCGGTCAGATCATCGGCAACGGGGATGATGCCCTCCATGCTGTCAATATCGCTTTCATTGCCAATCCACCCTATGTCGCCATCAGCCAGCTGTTGGCCGATCCGCAGCAGGTACGCGCCGGCGCAACCTTCGTGGAAGGCATCAACGCAACCGGTACCGCCGTCGTCGGCTTTTACTACGGCACGACGCACGAGCAGGCTTTCATCTACGACGGGACGAACTACGCGGACGTTCCGGCGCCAGCCGGCTCAGACAGCGTCGCCTATGGCGTCAACGACCGCGGCCAGGTCGTCGGCCAATATTCCGATCAGAACGGCACGCATGGATTTATCTACGACGGCACCACGTTTCTAACCGTAGACAATCCGCTTGCTATCTACGGTACGAGCCTGTGGGGGATCGACGATTTCGGCCAGATCATCGGCACTTATGTTGACGGCTCGAACCAAACGCACAAGTTCCTGACCACGCCCGACCAACTCACGCAAGCGCAGGTGGTCGGCATCCTGACGCCAATGACGGGCGGTGCGACCGGCCAAATCATCGATTATCTCCATGCCCGGGGCTTGCTGCTGAATGGCGCGACGATCACAACCGGGACCGGGAATTTTGCCCCGGTGCTCCCCGGCGCCCAGTTCGCGATCCTCGCCGGTGCGCAGGAAACCATCACCAGCGGCGGCACGTTGAAATTCGTTGTCAATTGGATCGCCAATTCAAATCTCGTCGTGCACGGCTCGGCCGATATCGGCGTGTCCGCAGCAATCGGCAACAATCAGATATCGCTGCAGGATTCCGGCAACGACACGGTGTTCCTGGCGGTTGGCAACAACACGGTTTCGGCAGGAGCGGGGGACGACACTGTCTACGGTGGTGGCGGCAATGACGTGCTCATCGCCGGCAGCGGTGCGAACTCGCAGTTTTACGGCGGCGACGGCAATGATGTCTTCGTTGGTGGCGCGTCCAACAGCTACGTCGACGGCGGGGCTGGCGACGATACGATCTATGGCGGTAGTGGCACCGACGCGCTGCACGGCGGGAGCGGCCACGACGTCATCTACGCGGGCGATGGCAGCAGCTATCTGTTCGCTGACGCCGGCAACTCCACGCTCTATGGCGGGTCGGGTTCGGACACGATGTATGCAGGTTCGGGCGATGCGCGGCTGGTCGCGCTCGGCAGCAACTACAACGAACTGTATGGCGGTCCCGGCAACAGCGTGCTGATCGCGGCGGGGAGCGGCAACACCCTGATGGTCGCCGGCAGCGGCAACAATTACCTCCAGGGTGGTGGCGGCGACGATACAATGTACGGCGGCGCCGGGCGCGATACGCTGCAAGCCGGCAGCGGCCATGATCATCTCATCTCGCGCAGCGTGGCGGGGCCAGCCGGGCAGGGCAATCTCCTGCAGGGCGGCTCGGGCGACTCCGTGCTGTGGGCCGGCGCCGGCAGCGATACGCTGTTTGCCGGGTCGGGCCACGACATTCTCATCAGTGGCACCGGCTCATCGCAGATGACCGGCAGCAACAACGGCAACACGATCTTCGAGATCGTGTTTCACACTGGCAACGACACGGTCACTGCGAGCGGCACCGGCAACGTGGCCTTTATCGATGGACGGGCATCAACTGACGGGATCATCGTGACTTCCGGGGCGATTACGACGATTACCTTCGCCGACACCGGTCAGGCCCTGAGCTTCACGGGCGTGCAGCAACTGTACTTCACTGACGGGCCATATTCGACTTGATCTGGTCCACAGCACTGGCTGGCTCCAGAGCGGCGCGCTGCCCGCCGGCCATGCCGCGGGCGTTGTGTCCTTTGTTGTGGTTGAACCTTGGCGCGTCGATATCATGGTAATTTTATCACGGTGTGCGGATCGGCGGCCACTTCGCCCATGCCCCGTGCACGCTGCGCGTTTGACGAACTCGTGACGTTCACCATTGAACTTGGCAGAAAGTCGTACAGACGTATTCGTCAGACAGGGGGATGGTTGGAAGCGTCCGGGTTTGTCGTTTTCTGCGAGACTTTTGAAGCGTTCATTCTCATGGCGTGACTGGGGACTTTTCGAATACGGAATCCTTTTCTGATCAGACGGGGCCTTTGGGAACCATCAGCTTAATTTGATCTAGATGACAGCACGTGTGCTTTGCGCCTGTCACAACCATGTTGCTGCCATCAAGTTATTGAGGAGTTGGCGTGAGCTTTGCTGTGTTGGGCAACGCCGGCCTTTGAGTCGTTAGGGGGTGTCTTAATGAGTGGCAGAACTGTGCCAGAACGGATCAACGAATTCCTCGTCCGCTGTGCCGGGCGCGCCTATTGCGATCATTGCATTCAGGAGCGGCTGGGGCTCCGCTGGCGCCAGCAGGTGCAGCTGGTCACCGCCACCCTTGGCGTTACTTCAGGTTACAGCCGCAGCACCGCGATCTGCTCGACGTGCGCGGAAAGCAAACAGGTCATCACCTATGTCACGCCATCGCAGATCGCAAAGCCGATGCTGAAGCTGCCGACGTCTGCTGTGAGATCTCCAACGAAGGCGAAGGGCGACACGCTCTATAGTGAGACCGATCGTAGCGGCGAAGCCGCCGCTGTCCCAAGGTGCCGGCGAACAGCAGAACAAGGGGAAAGACCAACGACGCCGATCGAGCGGCTGCTCAACGATGTCGCGATCAACCGCAGGTGACCTTCGGGAGTTCCGCCGCTGTACAGGCGGTGGACGCTGCTAGGTGCAGCCGGCACCACGCGCGATATCCAGCCCGATGGAATGAGGCGGCCGCTTGGCCGAGCGGGACTGCCGCCGGTCAAACCTCGCCCTCGACCCTCCGCGGCGCGGCGGCCTGGAGCACGGCTCCGGTCGGAAAAGGCGCGACAGCGTCTGACACATCGGCATGTTTGGACTGGCCAACCCGCGCGGCGACCCACCGCGCGCGCAAGCGGTTGGACGGCACGTCCACGAGCTTCCAAATGAGCCAGCTCAAGACGGTGATTGCCGCCACCGCGACCGCGACGTGGGTCAGGCGTGTCGCCATCGACCCGCTCGCCACGTCAATGAGGTGCAGCACGGGCCAGTGGACGAGATAGATGATGTAGGACAGGTCGCCCAACATGCGGTCCAGCGCTGGGGTCCGCTGCTGGGTCGTGTAGATCGTCCACGGCAGAATTGCCCCCGTGACTGCAATGTTGAGATATTCGTTGAACCTGAACAATGGGCCAGGATGCGCGCCACCCAGGAGGATGTCGCGATAGGGACATATCGCGAGCACCAGCAGCGCCGCACTGACCAACGCGCCGCTGCCGAGAGCCAGGGATCGTGACGGATGCCATTGCGCCGCGAATGCGGCAGCGCCGGCAGAAAAGAAGATCAAATAGCGCAGCACCAGGTCGGACGGCGTGGCGAGGCACGCGGCGACGGAGAGGCAGAGGCTGGCGACGATGGTCACGCGCCAACCATAGACCACGCAGATTGCCATCAAAGGGGCGACGAGATAGAATTGCATCTCAATGTCAAGCGACCAGGCGGGTACATTCGGCTGGATCGGCAGGCTTGCGTAGCCGAGAATGAAGATACTCGAAAACGCTTCGGCCAAGGAGGCCACAGGCCCAATGACCGGAGCGTCATTGGGCACCGCGATCAGCCAGGCCCCGACAGAGCAGATCGCAAACACCGGCCCGAGCCGCCAGAACCGCGAGATCAGGAACGTTACATAGGGTCGTCGACAGGCCGCGTACTTGGCGTGCCACATCGAGCACACCCAATAACCGCTGAGAGAGAAGAAGCTATAGACGGCGGCGTGCCCGAGATTGAAGCGCGAGACATGGGTGACGACGACGATCAGCGCGAGCAGCAATCGGTATTGCCCGGGACCTGCCCAATTCATCAGTTCAAATCCTTTCGTCGCCTATCCGAGATGCGTTTCGGAAGCAATCGTCAATCGATAGCGTCCTGGCGCGGCGCGAGCGAGCAGTACCGAGGCTCACGGTTAAAATCGCATGCAGCATAAAGGAGCCTTGCTGCGGCCGAAAGAGCACGCAGCGGCACACGCAGAAAAGGTGCGAACAACCGCCGTGGCGCCTCGCATCTCATCGAGCGGTGCAGCCTAATTGCGATCCCCCCGAGACGCGCCAGGTGAGCTTCAGGTGCAGGCCGATACCTGCGCATTGCCAACCGCCGACCAAAAGTAGGAACCCTGGGCGACGGGATCCGCACGAGGGCCTTCGACCACGGCTTGATCTCGCTCGCCACACTGCGGTCCTTCCATGGGCAGCCAGGCGCCCTCAGGCCCGGGCGCGGTTGGCGACAACCGGCTGTCGTCCCCACAGGATCCGCTCGATGAAGTAAGCGAAGACAAGTGGACCGACACAGAACAAAAAGAAGTCAAGAATTTTATGGCTGCCGTCGCGCGCCCACTGCAACAGCAGGCTGACCATCCAAAAATAGGCAAGGTAAAAATAAACCGAAATCGACGGCCGACAAAAGCGTTTGAAGATGGCGCCGAAAAATGCCCCGCATAGTCCCATGGTGATGACCACGCCAGCATAGCCGAAGCTGATCCAACCATCGCCGACGAGGGAGGTGGTCCTGGAGGTGAAGCGTCCATAAGCGTCGAGGTTCACCCATTGCACGGGTGAGCCGACGGGTTTGTCGGGCCACAACACGCGAGGGATCGGCTGGGTGAAAATACCAAGGTACTGCGTGAAGTAGGAGTAGGTCTGGCTGACGTCTGGAACCTTCGCGATCACATAGCTGAGGAAGTCGAAATTGGCGAAGTCTGGATGGGCGCCAAAAGAGGATTTCGCAATGTCGAAGCTGAATTCAAATTCCCCGGTGGTCAGGAATTTGACCAGGCTGTCGCGGTTTTGGCCAATCGCCACGAATAACCCCAAAACGATGGCCATACCGACGTAGTGGTTCCAGGCGAATGTGTGCCGCTTGTGGATGTACAGCGTCATCATGCTTGCGACCAAAGTCGAGATCACAATCTCCCATCTCTCGCCAAGCTGCAGAGCAACAAATGCGCAGAAGAAGATGGGAAGAAAGGACCACCAGCGAGCGCGGGTCACGTGAATGAGCAGGGCAGCGAAGGGGAACGCGAACTCGCGAGCATTGACGATATACGCCGTGGTGTCATTAAAAAGCTTTTGGCCTGTCGCCGGATCGACCGTCATATTGATCTTTCCCAGTTCCAGAAACACTTCCACGCCGTACGTCTGACGCATGGTGAGAGCGAGGAGAAACGAATAGGCGATCAGAGGAAACAGCAAAAGGAATGCGAGCTGAAACGAGCGCACCTGTGTGCGCGTGAGCTCGATGGAGTTGAACGTCGGCTCTATCGATCTAAAACCAAGCACCGCCAAGTAGGCAAGAATGAAGCTGAGCAATCCGAGGTCGGCAACGAACAGCGTCTTTAGAAAGATGCCATCGTCGGGCATGTACATCATGAATTCAAATTCGGAGCGAATATCAAAAAGATACACCACTACCGGGCGTTGCACAAATACGATGAAATGGAATGCGAGGTAGATAAATAGTCCGGAATAGATGTTTAGAAAGCCGCGCGAGTGCAGGCCGACGACGACGCCTATAAAGAAGATGACGTGAATGATGAGCGCGATTTCGATCATCCGAACCGTCGTGCACTTGGTCGCATAGGGCGACGTAAAGGACCTTTGTTGATCATGGTAGTCGGATATCACCTCCGAAATAATTAAAATTGCCGATTTGCCCTAGTTTTGTGATCGGAAATTCCAGTTCTTTCTGGCCAATCACTCGGCCATCCTCCCGAATTTGGATTGCAACTGGTCCCTCTGCAAGTTCAAACCGGTGGTGCTGGATACCTGGGGGAAGCGTTGCGGATTGACGCCTTTCACCGACGGCGACTTCCACCGTCAACGTTCGGGGCAGGAATGCCGTCACGTAGATTCCGTCGACGAGGCTCTCCCATCCCTTAGGGCGTCCCTGTTCGCCCGTTTCAGCGGAAGCGATGCCATGGGCGAACTTGGAATGAAGCCGATAGAAGTAGTAAATCGCAGGATGTTGGATCACCGGGGGGGCGGACGATTTGAACCATGCGATAAAGTAACGGCTAGCCGAAAGGAAAGCTTCATGACTGAGCAGCGGGCCCCAATGATAATTCCACAGGTCTTGCTGCCGGATGTCGCCGAACGGCGCAACATACGTCGATTCACCCCAATCGTTCCAGGTCACGATTTCAACCAGGTTTGCTCCGCTCTCAATGGCAGCGGTCCATTGGGCGGCCATGCCTTCGAAGCCTCCGCTTTCGAACACACGGTAGTTGTGACTCAGGCCACGATAATAGGGGGAGATGCCGATCATTGAGATCTTGCCGGCAATTCGGCTGCGTTGGGCGACCAGGCGGCCGTCGCTGGGCGGAGACGCATGACCAAGATCAGGCCCAAAGTTGAAGTAGCCATCCATCTCGGGGTGTTCTCGGTACAGCCGGTCAAGAAATTCCGCAGTAGGATGGCTGTAGTTTCTCGCCCAGGACGCTCCGGAGAGATATTGATAATTGGGCACGAGAAAGGGCTTCAGCCCCAACGACGACAGCCTTTGTGAGAGGGAGGAGCCCCACTCCGGTACCCCCGAAAATGTACTGACGACGGGACGGTTGTCGATCCGCAGGTATGCAGGGCTGCGCGATAGTTCGGTAAGCATCGAAACAGTGTCTTCAACCGAGACATCGTCAAAGGATACGAAGAGCTTGAAGGATAGAGGGCTTGCCTCGGCGGCTGCAAAAATCCGTTGGCTGATGGCGCGGTAGATCGGCTCGCGCAGCCAACTCGGCATGTTAAGCACAAATCCGTCGATGCCATAGGATTGGGCGGTCTGGATCTCCCGCTTGAAATCGTCAACCGTTGCACCCGAACCGCTTGCTGGACAGCAGACCATGTAGTGCGCGAAGACCATACGAGGCACCGGCGACACTTCGGCATGGACGACCGTACCGAACATTCCGCAACCCAAGAGGAGGGAAACGATCATGAGAGCCGTTCGCAGCACTGCTGTCTCTCCGACGTCTATTGACAGACTTGCACTAGGGGTCCCCGGCCACTACCCCCTTTGATGGCTCGAGCCGAATCCTCTAGTTTGGTTTTCTCGCATGGGTAGGACGACCGCAGCGGCGAATTGGGCATGATGGGCGAAAAGCGTAACATCGTCATTGCCGCGGCCTTTCCCCCGCCGTTGCACGGACTGGCAAAGATATCCGAGTCGATTGCATCGGATCTTGCCGAGTTCGCACACGTCCATCGTTGCGATTTGTCATCCCGCTCTCTGCGACGTTCATGGGGCTACCATTGGCGGCGGGTTTCGTCAGTCCTCATGGCAGCAGTCGGAGTCCTGCGCAACGGGCTGCGTCCGAACCCTTGCCTTTACATTCCTGCGGACGGCGGCTTGGGTTTAGTTTACACGATCCTCCTAACAGGACTGGCGCGCCTGTCGCAACAGGCGATTGTCATTCATCACCACAGCTTCTCCGCTATCGACCAGCGGCGCTGGCTGATGTCCGCTCTGGTTTCAATTGCCGGGAATGGCGCCGTCCACGTCTTTCTCTGCCGGATGATGCAGCTGCGATTTCGGAAAAACTATCGAGGGGAGTGGAGGGGGCTTATCTCGTCAAATGCCGTACATCTCTCCGCCGCCCCCGACAGGCGCTTGCGGGAACGTGATGAGATCAGGATTGGGCTCCTAAGCAACCTTACCACGGAAAAGGGACTTTATCTTTTTCTCGACCTCCTGCGAGCGTGCGTACAATGCGGCCTTCCGATCACGGGGATGCTTGCGGGCCCGATCCAGTTCGAAGAAGACCGCGCCGCAGTGGAGTCCGCCCAGCGCCAGCTTGGAGCGCGACTGATCCATGTCGGTGCGCTTTACGGTCCCGACAAGGACGAGTTTCTGGCGGAGCTCGATGTATTTGTGTTTCCAACAGGGTACCGCAACGAAGCCCAGCCGAATGTGGTGTTCGAAGCCATGTCGGCGGGGACGGCAGTGATCACATTTGCCAGAGGCTGTCTGAGCGAGGATGTGAGCGAAGACTGTGGTCCCATCATCGATCCGTCCGATGATTTCGTGTCGGCCGCTTGCGCGCAGATCAGGAGTTGGAGCGATGATCGTAAGTCGCTCGCGGCCGCGAAGGCCGCTGCGAAGAGGCGGTTCGTCGCGCTTCGGGCAACGGCCGCTGCAGATTACGGTAATCTGCTCTGCGCTATTGCCGACTTGGAGTTACCAGGCTCGTAAGCCTCGTGTCGGGGGCTCTCGGGCCGTCGAAGCGCGCAGCATAGGTCCGACGATAGGCTGCGGTGATCCGCTCTGCCGTTTCGGTCATAGTCGGGAACGCGTCGCGGCTTGCAATGGCGCCTTCGCGCAAGCTTTGCCGCAGTGATCGAGATGCGTGGATCTTGGCTATGGTATCGGCAAGCGCTTCAGGTGTTCGGGGCGGAACGACAAATCCGTTCACGCCTGCTCTGATGACGTCGCGGGCGCCGACATGCTCAGTAACGATCGCCGGCAGGCCGCAGGCGAGTGCTTCGGTTACCACAAAGCCGAATCCATCCTGAACCGACGGTAGGACAAGGAGCGAGCTGCTCTGGTAGAGCCGCACGAGATCCCTGCGGCCAAGTGGTCCGAGATAGCGGAATAGTCCCTCGTAGGGCTGGAGCGCTCGTTTCATCTCGCGTCTCATGGTGCCCACGAAGATCAGTTCCGAGTGCGGTAAGTTCAGGCGTTTCCAGGCCTCCAGCAGATAGACGTGGCCCTTGATTGGATTGAGTTCGGCAACGCAAAGCACCCGAAAGGGCAAGTCAACGGCAGGGGTGCCTGCGGGCACGAACGTCTCGAGGTCGGTCGGCAGTTGAATTATGTCGATGGCGTCGGCCGAAAAGCCGGCGTCAACGAAGCTGTCGCGAACGAGAGTCGAGAGGCAGTAGATCCTATCGCAGAGTTCGATTTCGGCGAGGCTATTGCTGACATCAGCGACGTAAGGGGCAGGCGCGATTGACAAGCGCTCAAGTTCAATGCGCATTTCGCGTTCAAAGAACGCAGGATGGCAAACGATCGGATGTCCAAGGATGGCGGCGCCCTCGCGCTTGGCTCTTTGCAAGAGGCCGACGGCCTTGCCCTG
This sequence comes from Bradyrhizobium sp. BR 10261, assembly GCF_019455395.1. NCBI lineage: Bacteria > Pseudomonadati > Pseudomonadota > Alphaproteobacteria > Hyphomicrobiales > Nitrobacteraceae > Bradyrhizobium > Bradyrhizobium sp. BR 10261. The sequence goes on along the minus strand of NZ_JACOFQ010000004.1, from coordinate 7,032 downwards.
AATCACGGCATGCAGCACGTCGCAGGGCCGCCAAGCGGCATGGGCGGCCGCAAGCCATAGCGAATCGTAGAGAGGATAGATCGTATCCGCGAAGGCGTGATTCAGGTATCGGGCATGAAATTGAAGAAGGTATTCCTTCAAGAACAGGTTCCGAGCCTGGGATCGCTCGATTTGTAATCGGGCGGCGTTGCTCGATAGCCGCGCGGCGTAATAGACGCGGCCCAAATCCGCGACCCTGTTCAATTCGGGAATGAGCTGAAGCTGCTTGAAGTCACCACAGACCGCAACATTGACCGTTGGCCTAGCGATGTCAGCCATGCATGCGCCCGCGGTTGGCGATTTCGACAAGTCTGGCCTCGAACTCGCTCAGAATGATTTGCTTGTCCCAGCGCGTGCACGCCAGCGTGCGTCCATGCGCGCCCATGCGCATCCGCAAACCGGGATCTTTGGCAAGTTTCAGTATCGCCTTGGATAGAGCCTCCCGGTCAGATGGTGGCACTGCAATGCCGGCACCATCGATTTCGATCGCGAGTTGGGTGCCGGGGTTTGCCATCGCGACCGCTGGTCTGGCGGAAGCTAAAATCGGAGCAAGCTTGGAGGGCAGCATGAGATCGGAGATCTGGGCGCGTTGGGGAATCAAGTGGATATCGGCAGTCGCAAGCAATTCCCGCATTCTTTCGTCTGGTTGCAGATCAAGGAACTTCACATTCGAGAGGGGAGCCGTGATCTTGACCAGATGCTTCAACATAGCCCCGGCACCGCAAAACACGAACACGACCTCAGGCGCCTTGGCCTGGAGCTCAGCTGCGGCGTCTGCAAGGCTCTCGATGCCTTGTTTGGCCGCGATACTTCCTGCATAAAGAGCAACGATATGGCGATCGGACAGACCGAGCTGTTCTCGGAATCGAGTCATTCGATTCGCCGGACTGATTGCTTCCGTGTCGACCCAATTGCGGAATTTTACCGTGCTTGCGGGTGGAGCGCCCTTGGTATGCAGCCGATCCATCATCCGAGGTGAAATTGTCGATATGCGATCAAACTTGCTCAAGATGATCGACTCGACGGAGGTCGCCGCACGGCGAAGATTGTTGCCTGCGAGCATGCCAAGTTCAAAGGCGGCATCCAGCTCGAAATCCTGAACGTGGAGCCAGCTCGGAGTCGCAAACATTCTGGAAACGGCCAGAGCCATGGGCGCGATCAGGAAGGACGGTGTTACGGCCAGCAGGACATCCGGCCGGAGTTGGCGCACCGAGGCCAGCAGCTTGGGGACGCTGGAAATTGCAAAGGAGGCGTGACTCAAGATCCGACCACGCTTGCCGGTGGGCACAACCCGGGGCAAATAGAGCGGGCAACGGCGGACCTTGACCCGATTTCTGATTTCGTGCTGGTAGGATCGGTTGTCGTAACCTTCGGCAAGTACCCAATTGGGATAATAGGGGTGAGCCGTTACGACCTCGACCGTGTGGCCGCGGGATGCCAACCACTCGCACAGCTCGCTAGAATATTTCCCGATTCCCGTAAGTTCGGGAGCGTAATTGAGGCCGTACGCCAAAATTTTCATGAAAAAGTCAAGTTGGGCAGCGCCACCTGCACAGTAATACCCTCGGCCTTAGGCTGTGCGACCAGGATACCACGCGCTCAACGTGTGCTACCAGGATTTTGTATGGCCCCACCTGCCGACGACCAAAGGGTCAGCGTAAAGCACATCTTTAGATGGTATGGTGCATGAGCGAAAGGCCCATTTTAGAGCATTCTGAACGATTTGGACGAATGGTTTACCAGCCGCAAGAGCGTTCCAAGATGCCAGAAGCAGACCGCGTTCGCGTTCAGGATCTTTCCAGGTATGCAAATCCCAAGGGGCTCCGCGGCCGGCCCGCCCCGTTTGTCCAATTGTGGTGGATCGTCGAGGCGCTGCTGGTCCGGCCGACCCCGCAGATCTTCTTTGCTTGGCGAAGACTTATTCTGCGGCTTTTTGGCGCCAAGATCGGCCCGGGCGTACTGATCCGGCCATCGGTGCGGATCGTCTATCCCTGGAAAGTGTCAATCGGAGCGAATTCCTGGATCGGGGACGACGTGAATCTCTACAGCCTTGGCGAAATCGAGATCGGCCATGACGTGGTCGTGTCGCAAGGGACCTATGTGTGTACCGGTTCGCACGATCACCGGACCCCTGACTTTCCAATCTTCGTCCGTCCCATCGTTATTGAGCCCGAGGCCTGGCTCGCGGCACAATGCTTCATCGCTCCAGGGGTCAGGATCGGCCGTGGCGCTGTGGTGCAGGCTCGCGCCGTCGTGATGCGGGACGTTGCTGCCGGAACAATCGTGGGTGGTCATCCCGCCGCTGTGATTGGCTCGCGGCTTTCGGGTCAGCCCACGTAGATCGCAGCCGACGTCGACTACTCATTTCGACTGCTGCGCGATCCGACCAAGGATCTGGTTACCGGAGAGTGCGCCGCCGATTTCGGGCAGAAGGAGACAGATCCCGACGATTACTAGTCGGCCGGTCCATGGCAGCAGGACCGCAGCGGCTACAATGCCGATAAGAAGTCCCAGCGCGTAGCCAAGCGCGATCAGCCCGACTTGGTTGAGGGCGCTTGCTGCGAGCAGTGTGCCGTCGAAATAGCATCCTAGCAGCGCGACGAGCGCAAGTGCGATCATGAGTTCCCAATCTAGCGGGACATGTCCTCCGGTCCACCGCGGGACAATTGTGGGTGCCAGAACCAATTCTGCAACTAGCAACGCTGCAGCCAGGAGCGTCGCCTTGCGGAGCATTCCACGAACCAGACGACGAACATTTTTGGTTTCGCCGCTTGCCCACAAACGACCGATTTCTACCTGGGTGGCTTGCGAGGTCATGGTGGCGAGATTCCGTGCCGTCTTCGTATAAGTGGCCAGAACGCTAAAGGTCGCCAGCGCCACCGGTCCGAGGCTGTGTGATACCAACAGCCGCGGCAGATAGATGCCCAGAATGTTGACGCAGACGAAGATCAGGAAGAAACCCGCCGCCGAACGCCAGGTGCGAGTCAGAAACTCAAGATCAAAATTTGCCAGCGAAAATGAAAGCCATGACACGCGGTAATAGGCCCAGACCAGGTGAAATGCGACATTAAGAGCAGCTCCAGCGAGCATGATTCCGGCGACAGCGAGAGGACCAGCTCCAACGCGAAGTGCGATCGCGATGCAGACGAGCTCGATGGTCTTGGATATTGCAGCAATTGCATTCGGCACGGCGGCGCCGTGCGCTGCCGAAAGGGTGCCGGCGAGGGGCTCGCTCAGAAACGTGACGAGGGTGGCTCCTGCGAGCATCACGACTAGGAGCGCGGGCATAGGCATATCATCGAGCCCTATCCCGACGAGGGCTCGCAGATCCGCAACGGCAACGATCACCCCCAGGCCGACAAGGCTGATAGTGATACTCGCCACAATGGTGACGAACGATGTAACGATGACGCGCGATGCCTTGCTGAATTCGTTGCGCGTTGATTGCAGGATGACTTCGGCGGCGGCTACTTGCCCAACTCCGAGATTCGCCATTGCCGCAAAGCCGGCCAGGGCCGCGACGGCAAGCCATTCCCCATACGATTGGGCGCCCCAGCTGGACAGAAACAAAGGCACGAGAATGATTTGCTCGGCTACCCGAATGGTTCGCGCGAACAAATAGGCCACGAATGCGCTACGGATCCGTCGCCGAACAGCGGCGAAGTTAATGGCGACGGTTGTCACTGCAGTTGTCCCCGCAACTTGTTACGGCGTTAATACAAATTGGCAAACTCGAAGAAACCACCGCGCGAGTCTGATAGGGTGGCCACATTATCGTTCGGAGCATGTCTCTAACAGATCGCATTGGTGAACGGGAAATCTTACCGCGATGGTTAATTTGGTTCCGCCTCGTCTGCTCTCGCTTACCAAGAACTTGATGGTCCCCGAAGGCCGCAGCCCGCGACGCGTTAGATCCGGTCTGTACAAGAATATTGTGCTCGATCTCAACCTGCATTCGCAGACCCAGATGATGCTCGGACTTTGGGAGAGGGAGACCTACGCTTTCGTGCAAGCTGCGGGGGCCAATGTCCAATGGCTGCTCGATATTGGAGCAGGTAGCGGAGAAATGACGCTCTACTTCCTACGCCAGGGCAATTCGATCAAGGCGATCGCAGCCGAGCCGGATCCGGCGGAGGTGGATGCGCTGCGACGCCACCTGCAGCTCAACGGATTTTCGAAGGATGCCTGCGACATTATTAACAGCCCTGTCGGCAGGGGCGAGGGGATGATCCCTCTGGCGGACCTGCTTCGCCCCCTGCAGGGGCGGGGCTTCATCAAAATCGATGTCGATGGTGCCGAGATGGAGGTTCTCAGGAGTGCGGCAGATCTTCTCGACCAGGCAGATGTTGCCCTCTTGATCGAAACCCACTCGCGTGACTTGGAAGCCGAATGCACAGCATGGCTTATCGAGCGCAACTACAGAACATCAATCATCAAAAATGCCTGGTGGCGACGCATTGTGCCGGACGGGCGGGTGATTGCGCATAATCGATGGCTGTCGGCTGTCAGATAGACGATCCGCCAGGATACGTCGAAAGGGGGCTGCACGGCGCTCTCCGCTGCTGGCTGTGGTTGGCTGAGAAGATCAACCTGGATCGCGAGCACCAGTCCGGCGACCGCCAGCTGTTGCTCCAAGTGCTGAGTCAGCGTCAGAACGACTTGGTCGTGCGAGCAGCTCGCTTGAAAGGCCCGCAGTTTAGCCCAGAGCTCGCAAAACAGCTGCAATGCGTCCTGTTAGGGCTCAGGAGCATCGGAGGAGGGGTCGAGATGGACGATGTCGAAGTGTGGCTGCATCGGCAGAGCCTCCGAAATGAGCTCGCGCTTTAAGCGGCGGGCTCGCGATTGAGCTTGCGCACATGGGCGCATACTTTGGCGGTGGGATGGAGCGGTGTCGATGTCCAGCGTATGATCAGGGAGCAAGTCTAGGTTGAGACGTTCTTGACTCTCGCCGGGATCTACGGAAACATCGCGATATTTCAACCAGGTTTTTTTTGGAGCATTCGCCATGGCAACATTTCACATGGACTCTTCGGTTACTCAATCGGTGACGCGAGCTGTACCTAAAGCCGCTGTCCTAACTTGCACGGCAACTAGCGTCCCCGATGTCTATGCGCACGCCATTGGTTGTCGTCGGTGATATAAGACAGTTCACGCTACACGCGGGGGACAGCATGGTTGTTCCTGACGCGGCAACCCTGACAATCTGGATCTTTCGGAAGAATCCGGGGAAAAGCACCTGGAGCGCCGATTTCGATCTCACTTAGCGGGTGCGGAGAGGGCCCGGTTTATCTCGCGTGAACGTCAACGACGATCACGGAGGTTCCGCGCTGCCTTCGATTCTCGTCTGATATTTCCAGCGTTAACATGTCGTTGATCGGCGCGCCGGCCGGCTCGCTGTAGCGAAACGAGGGGCCAGCGATCGTGATGCCGCCGGGGCTTGGCGGCGACGTCAATTTGACGCCATCGAGCAGCATCGTTTTTCCGACGCCACCCTTGGAGGCATTCGCCTCCGCTACGCATGTCGAAACTCCAGCGCGCAGTACCGGACGTCACTTCAAAGCGGGCGGGATGGGAAATGCACTCTCCCGTTTCGGCTTCACAAGCGATGAAAGCCCAATTGAGCCCGCTCAGTAATAACGCCAAAGTCGGGCTAAGGCGCGATCAAGGGTGCGGTCGGGCCATCGGCTCTCGCAACGCGGCACAGAGGCAAACTAACTCAACGCTCGCTTTGCGGCGGTCTGGGCGCGGCTTGGCTCGGTCATCCCGCGTTTCCGTGAAACGATGGCGAAGCCGAGAATGGGCTCCAACGGACGCATCTCTCAGCAAGGTGCCAGCAAAGGCCGCCGCAACCAGCGTCCTGGGTTAAATGATGTGCGTCGAAGGGAACGCTTGCGAACCATCCAGGGCTGCCTCGACGAGATCACGCCGGACACCGGCCCGCCAGGAACTATCGCCACTTCCGCGCGGTTGACCTGCTTTACATCGGGAGAAGGTCAATGAACCGAAGATCTCTTTGTCTTGCTGCTGCGTTGTCTCTCGCCGTCGTTACGCCGGTCCTTGCACAAGGAGGTGGCGGTGGGGGCGGAGGTGGTGCCGGCGGCGGCGCGGGTGGGGGGGCCGGGTCATCCGCCAGTTCAGGCGCAGGCACGGGAACATCGAGCAGCGCGAACGGCGGCCCTTCGGCACCTTCGGGGATGGGCACGAATGCGACCACGACAGGCGCGCATACCAACAACTCCCCCATCAATCCGAATGTCCAGCCGCCAACGCCAAATGGGACGGCGCCCGCGACCGGCTCCAGTCAGACCACGCAAAGCGGCACTAATCGATCTGGCATTACAGCAACAAACGGCTCGAATGGCGTCAACGGCCAACAGATGAGCCCCGCTGAGGAGGCAAGGACGGGGGTCAAGACGCTTCCCCAAGACCAAACTCCGGGTGCTGTCAGCGCACCAGGCGTTGGCGTCGGACACGCGGCGAACGGCTTGCCGATCGGCACCCCCGGCTCCGGGACCAGCAATGTGGATCAGAAGTAAACCAAGACTGTTCTCTCGACCGAGGGGCCCGCTACGACGGGTCCAGTAAGGGCAGCCACTATGTGCAGTCGCGCAGGCTTCGGCGTCGCCTCGATGCAGCGGCGGTGATCCTTCAGACACACGGATATTTCCTTGATTAAAGTGCCTGGCTCCTTCCTGGCCGGCACCGGTGCGAGGCGAAGCCGACATCAATGCCGAGTTCGCTGGACCGGTCTGTTGGGCGCCGCCGCCAGCATCTCTGGCTTCTGCAGGCACGGAGCCTGTAGTCTGCAGCCAGCCGTCCAAGCAAGGTGACTGCGTCCGACCGCAGGAAGGGTTTTGAATAGCTTCAAGTTATCGAAACTAAAGAGGCCGCCATCCAAGGCGGCCTCTAAAATTGCGAGCTACTCGGGGAAGGCGAACTCAGAAGGGCGGCTGCCCCGGCCCTGAGCCCGGGCCAAACGGGCCGCGCAGGTTG